>CAXTCB010000152.1:0-5170 GCA_964242875.1 uncultured Acidobacteriaceae bacterium | reverse complement strand
ATCTGGTGCGCCTCGTCCAGAATGTAGATCTTGTACTTGTCCCGCGCCGGCCGGTACCGCGCCGCATCTCGCAGCTCGCGAATCTCATCAATGCCGCGGTTCGTCGCCGCATCGATCTCAATCACATCCACCGCATTGCCCGCGCGAATCTCCGTGCAGCTCTCGCACACCTCGCACGGCTCCGGCGTCGGTCGCACCTCGCTGCCAATCGTGTTGCGGCAGTTCAGCGCCATCGCCAGAATGCGCGCAATCGTCGTCTTCCCAATGCCCCTGTGCCCGCTGAAGATGTACCCATGCGCAATCCGCTGCTGCCGTAACGCGTTCATCAGCGTCACCGTCACATGCTCTTGCCCCGCTACATCCGCAAACCGCTGCGGCCGATACTTCCTCGCTAAAACCTGATACGCCATAGATCATCACAGCAGGCAAAATGAGCTCGCCCGCAGATTTCATTGTAGTCGCCGCTGCCTGCCGTCCTACACCTTTGCCTTCCGCGCCGCCGCCTTCTCCCGCCGCGCCCGCCGCTTCACCTCGTCCTCGCTGAACATCGTTCCCCGGCATCCCGTCGCCCCGCAATAGCAGATTCCCGGCTCATCATCCGAGTCATGCAGGTTGTACTCGTACGTCAGCTCCTCCCCCGCCGCAATGTCCCGGATCGCGGTAATAAAGATCCGCCCACCGTCCTCCTCCGTCTCGCAGTTGCCATCGCACGAGTGGTTCAGAAACATCGCCGTCCCAAACCCATCGATCACCGTCCCTTCCGCACCAAAGCTGAACAGGTAGGTCAGGTTGCGGTTCGCATATCGCTCATCCGCCACCTTCTTCGCAAACCGCGGCCCGTCATACTCACACACGCGCTCCCCACGTCGAATCCGCCGCATCGTGTAGCACCCCGCCGCATGAATCGCCGACGACCGAATAATCAAACCAGATCCCGCCACGCTCGCCTCCACAAACACCCTCCGCCGAGCATACCGCGCCTATCGTCTCTCCTTTACGAAGCCGCAGCGCGGCAAGCGTTGCGGCGGGATAGCGGTGGAAGGGGGTCTGCCTCTCGTTCGCCCTAAACCTCGCAGGCTCTTCGTGCACCAGCAGCGGTAAACTATCTGCATGTCGTTCCGGCTGGCCATCCCGGTCCTCGCTGCTGCCCTCGCTTTCACCGTTCCCGCGACCGGGCAGGGAACTCCCGCGAAACCCGCCTGCTCTACCGACCCAAAAGCCACCAACCCCTGTCCCGCCGCCCCACCCGCCTCCACGCAGCAGTTTCCCTACCCTGGAGAAGCCTCTCCCGCCCCGGCTGCAACGCCAGACGCACCCGCCGGCAGTCCCGCAAAGCAGTTCCCCTACCCTGGTGACGCACCCCCAGCCGCTGCACCCAGCAGCTCCGGCAAGCAGTTCCCCTATCCGGGAGACAAGAAAGCTGACGACAGCTCCAGCTCCTCCTCCAGCTCCAGCAGCTCCTCCAGCTCGAGCGACCCCGACGATCCCCTCGATCCCTCCACCAACACCCCTCCGCCTTCCTCCACCGGCAACACCGTCCGCCGCAAACTCCCCAAGCCCACCCATCTTCAGAGCGACGAGGAACGAGAGGCCGAAGACGTCAAAGTCGCCCAGTTCTACTCCGACTCCGGAAACAATCTCGGCGCCTACAACCGCCTGAAAGACGCCGTAAAACTCATCCACGACGATCCCGACGCCTTCTATCTCCTTGGAACCGTCGCCTCTCGGCTCGGCAAGCAGGCGGAATCGGCCGACGCCTACAAAACCTTCCTTGACCTCGAACCCGACACCCGCCGCGCCAAAACCCTCCGCCAATCGCTCATCCAGACCCAGGCAAAGAAGTAGTCGCCGCGAGCCTTCAGTCCTCGTCGTCCGGCAGCAGATCTTCCTCATCCACAATCACAATCGGTCGCTCCTCCACCGGCGGCACCACCAGCTCCTCCTCCACCCGCAGAAATCTCCGGACATAGCGCAGTGGCTCCTCCTGCGCCGCCATCTCCTTCAGGTGGAAGCGCCACGCATCCTCCCGCACCATCCGGCGCAGATGCCCCTTCCGCTCCACCGTGCCAATCGATCCATCCGCCATGCGCCGTTGAAAGGTCTGCACCGGAATCTGCAGCATCATCTCGCTGCCCGCCTTCCAGAAGCTCCGGGCAAACTCGTGCGAAAACAGGAGCGCATAGTACCGTCGCTCGGTCGAGAGCAGCTGAACCGCGTCCTCCAGCCCCGGCCACTCCCGCCCCAGTCGCTCCGCATACCATCGCCTGAAAGGAAACCCCTGGCTCCGTGCCTGTCCCACCACCAATCGCAGAAGTTCCGTTCGGGTCAAACTGGGCCCCCTCGCAGCTGCCAAGCCGCCGCTCGCGCCGATAGTTTACGCTGTCGCTGGCGACGTACGCACAGAACTCCCGGGCATCGTCCTACGTCCAAATAGGCAGAGGTTGCAGACTATCTTCTCCACCGGCCCCCGTTCTTATCCTCGTCATCACCCCCGTGCCTGGCTCTGCCGCCTCGCTGTCGTCCTTGCCGCGGCCTTCCTGCCGCTCCTCGTTCCCGCCCAGCAGCAGACCGCCGCCCACACCGATCCCATCAATCTCCTGCCCGAGGTCCACGACGCCCACGAGCGCTTCTACAACCTCGACTACGACGGCGCGCTCGCCCGTTTCGAGGCCATCGCCCATGCCCATCCCGACGACGCCCTCGCCCAGGCCTACGTCCTCCAGGTCCTCATCTTCCGCGAGCTCTACCACCAGGACCTCCTCGACACCACCTACTACGCCCACGACAGCTTCCTCTCCTCCAGGCGCAAGGTCGACGTCCCCGAGGACATCCGGCAGCGCATCGAGACCCTCACCGATCAGGTCACCGATCTCTGCGACCGGCAGATCAAGGCCGACGGCAACAACAAGAACGCCTTCTTCGCGCGTGGCTATGCCCGCGGCCTCCACGCCTCCTTCATCACCCTGGTCGACCACTCCTTTGTCTCCGCCGCCCATCAGGGCCTGCAGGCTCGCAACGACTCCGAACAGACCCTCAAGCTCGACCCTGACTACACCGACGCCAAGATGTCCATCGGTATCCAGCAGTTCGCCGTTGCCAGCCTGCCCCGTGTCGTCCGCATGATGGTCGGCATCGCCGGCGTCGGTGGCAACAAGGAAAAAGGTCTCGATCTCCTCCGCGACGTCGGCGCCCACGGCCTCGTCAACAACGTCGAAGCCCGCACCGTTCTCTCCCTCTTCCTCCGTCACGACGGCCGTTATACCGAGGCCCTCGCCGTGCAGGCCACCCTTGCCCGCCAGTACCCCCGCGACTATCTCTTTCGCCTCGAAGAAGCCAATCTCAGCAAAGACAAGGGCGACGGTCCTGCCGCCATCGCCATCTATCGCAAGGTCATCGACGACGCCCGCCGATCCAACTACTTCATCGACCCGCGTCTACAGATGGCGTACTTCGGCCTCGCCGAGACCGCCCGCGGCCAGAACGACTTCTCGACCGCCGCCACCGGCTATCTCTCTGCCGCCGCCCAGCCCCACTGCTCCGATTGGCTTCGCAAACGCGCCCAACTCAACGCCGGCGAGATGTTCGACCTGCTCCATCAGCGCGACAAGGCCGTCGCCCAATACCAGCTCGCCGCCGCCAGCACCGGCGATCAGTCCCAGGCCGATCAGGCCCGCAAATACCTGAAATCCCCCTTCACGAGCCCCTGAGCGAATTCGCCCGCCTCCGCACCCTGTCGATTCCCCTTGCTGTTGCCTCTCTTGTTGTCATCCCGTAGGGATCTGCTTCTCTACCGACAAACCCCACCCTTGACGTTGTGCTTCCACCCCGGGGCTTGTCAAAAGGAGAACCCCGCAGTTGCACGTGACGGTGGCGTAAAGCACCGCGCACCTGCCGCTGCAACGGAACCCCGCCCCGCCTCTCCGCGTATGACAGAATAGAAACCTTCGGAGCCATTCATGCACTGCACGAACTGCGGTAAAGAGATCCTCCCAGGCACCCGCTTCTGCCCCAACTGCGGCACCGCCGTCGCGGCGTCAGCGTCAGAATCCACCGGCGGCACCTGGCAATCCACCCCCGGTAGCGTTCCGCCCCCGCCTCCCGGCCCCTACAGCAAAGCCCGTATCCGGCCGGAGCTCCTTCGTCCGCGTTCCGGCCGCATGGTCGCCGGGGTCTGCGCCGCCTTCGCCCGCACCTACGGCTGGAATCTCACGCTCATCCGCATCCTGCTCGTGGTGCTCACCCCGCTTCATCTCGGCATCGGCTTTCTCGGCTACATCGTCGCTTGGATCATCATCCCCGAGGAGCCCTACCTCCTTCCGCCAGAGAGACGCTAAGCCTTGCCCGGCACCAGCACCGCGCGCTCCCTCATCACCGACGTTCCCACGCGCCCCTTCACCTACAGCAACGGCGAGCTAAGCATCGACGGCCTCGGGCTCCCGTCGCTCGCTGCGGAGTTCGGCACCCCGCTCTACGTCTACTCCGCCGCTAACATTCGCCATCGCCTCGCACTCTTCGAGCAAGCCTTTGCCCCCGCGCCCCACACCGTCTGCTACGCCGTCAAGGCCTCAAGCTCGCTCGCCCTTCTGCAGCTTCTCGGTTCGCTTGGCGCCGGCTTTGACATCGTCTCCGGCGGTGAGCTCGAACGCGTCCGTCGCGCCTGCCCCCACGCCCTCCCGCGCGTCGTCTTCTCCGGTGTCGGCAAGCAGCTCTGGGAGATCGACGCCGCCCTCCACGCCGGCATCCTCCTCTTCAACGTCGAGTCCGCCGAAGAACTCGATCTCCTCGCCGCCCGCGCCACCACCCTGGGCAAACCGGCCCGCTTCGCCCTCCGCGTCAACCCCGATGTCTTCGCCGAAACCCACCCCTACATCTCCACCGGCCTGCGCGAGCACAAGTTCGGCATCGACATCAGCCTCGCCCGCGATCTCTATCGCTACGCCGCTACGCTGCCATCTCTCCGTGCCACCGGCGTCAGCGTCCACATCGGCTCCCAGATCCAGGACGTCGGTCCCTTCGCTGAAGCCCTCACCCGCGTCGCCACCCTCATCCAGGACCTCCGCGCCGACGGTCACACCATCACCCACATCGACCTCGGCGGCGGCCTCGGCATCGACTACCTCGCCCCTCTAACAACCAGCTCTGTCCTGCCAACCCTCAACTCTGTCATCCC
>CAXTCB010000151.1:0-5244 GCA_964242875.1 uncultured Acidobacteriaceae bacterium | reverse complement strand
AGCGCTTGACGCCGGCGCCGGAGCCGCCGATGTTGGGCTTGACGACGACGGGGAAGCGGAGGCCATGTGCGGCGGCGGGGGCGTGGCCGGCGCGATGGATGACGCGGGCGCGGGGGAAGGGCAGGTTGAGGGTGTCAAGCAACGTGAGCTGCGAGGCTTTGGAGAGCTCGGAGCGGAAGGCCTGCGTGCCGTTGAGGACGCGGACGCCGCGGGCTTCGAGGTGCTCAAGGAAACCGAGGGTGTAGAAGATCTGGTCGCCGTGGCCGCGATTCCAGGCGCTGGGGCTCATCTTGTTGAGGACGAGTGAGAACTGCTCTTCGGGGTGATCTTCGGGGGACCAGGAGTGGTCGACGGCGGAGAGAGCGACGTACGGGGTGCCGCGACGATCGAGCTCGGCGAAGAGGGGTTTGAACCAGTGGGGCTGCTCGTAGTAGATGGCGATGGGAAGGGTGGGCA
Source organism: uncultured Acidobacteriaceae bacterium (assembly GCA_964242875.1). Taxonomy (GTDB): domain Bacteria; phylum Acidobacteriota; class Terriglobia; order Terriglobales; family Acidobacteriaceae; genus Edaphobacter. The sequence continues at coordinate 4,788 of CAXTCB010000151.1, read as the reverse complement.
TGGTGGGGTCCTTTGGCTCTGGCTTCTATTGTCGACGACGAGAGCGGAGTTGGGCCAGAGGCGGCAGCTTTGCGCCGTCTGACGAGCACCCGGAACGTGGGATCTCCCTGTGGTCCACAGCGACGACGAAGACACGGGGCTGCTTTGCTTATCGGTTATTTCGCAGCTCCACGGGGTAGTTCTGGAAGCGGTTTTGCCCGGGGATGGGGACTCAGGGAACGCTCGATTCCCTAGAGGCGGCTCTGCTAGCCTCGGGGAGGGAGCGTGCACGCGTGGGTCTTCTGAAAGCGGATAAATGGATGGTGGGGGCGGTGCTGCTTCTGGGGTCCGCGGGCGCGCGGGCGGTGGTGGTGCGGGGCATAGTGACAGATGGCCAGGGCAGGGCGGTGCCGAACGCGCGGGTGCAGCTGATCTTCGGCAAGACCACGGCAAGCTACACGGTGACGCGCGGGGATGGGAGCTTCGAGATCCGGGATGGGGATACGGGGCGGTTTGTGCTGCTGACCTCGGCAGCGACGTTTGCGCCGAACATCAGCGAAGACTTTTATGGGGGGAAGACGGATATTGTGACGCGGCCGGTGGTGCTGTCGCCGACGGAGATCCGGACGGAGGTGTCGGTGACGGCGACGGGGCTGGCGACGCCACTGCCCCAGTTGACGGCGCCGGTGGAGCTGATTGCACGCGATGCGCTGGCGACGCGCGTGGGCGTGGTGGAGGAGCTGCGGCAGGCACCGGGCGTGTTTGCCGTGCAGCAGGGACAGGCCGGCGGGGTTTCGAGCCTGTTTGTGCGCGGGGGTGGATCGGACGCGACGAAGGTGCTGATTGACGGGGTGCCGGCGGATGATGTGGGTGGTGCGTTTGATTTCGGGACGGTGAGCTCGACGGGAGTGAGTGGGCCGGGTGCGGGGACGGGGCTCGAGCTGTACCGCGGTGCGAACAGTGCGACGGCGGGAACGGATGCCCTGGCGGGCGTGCTGCAGATGACGACGCCACGCGGAAGTACGCTGCGGCCGGTGGTGAACTACTCGGGGGATGCGGGAAACCTGCACAGCTACCGGAATGAGGTATTTCTATCCGGGACGCGGACGAAGCTGGACTACCTGGCGGGGTACTCGCGGTTTGATACGTCGAACGCGCTGCGGAACGACGAGTACCACTCGGGGACGGCGGTGGCGAACCTAGGCTATGCGATCGGTGCGAGTACGCTGGCGCGACTGACGCTGCGCAATGCGGAGAGTGCGGTGGGGCTGCCGGACGCGTATGACTTCCACCTGATTGCCGCAAGCGGGAAGCAGAGTGACCAGGATCTGTATGGGGCGGGGACGGTTGAGAACACGACGCTCGGGGGGTGGCACAACCTCGTTCAATATGGCATTACGCGGAAGCGCGAGCAGGCGGAGGCGTTTGCGCCGGTCGGCGTGCCGGTGGTCTCCACATTCGAGGGCGAGAGCTTCACAACGTACTACGGCTTGCCGACGACGATTCGTGGGGCCAATGGGTACACCGCGACCGGGCAGGCAGCCTTCTTTACACCGACCGATCAGCGGGTTTCCGACCGGGATGAGCTCCGCTACCAGAGCGATTACGTGCTGCCGCACCATGTGGCGCTGGTGTTCGGGTTTCGTTATGACAATGAGCGCGGACAGTTTGCGGAGCCGGGCACCGTGCAGCGGCTGCAACGGACGAACTTCGGCTACAGCGTGGGTCTGCAGGGCGAACTGCGCGGACGATTTTTCTACTCGCTGGGCGGGGCGATCGAGAAAAACCACCTCTTCGGGCTGGCGGGAACGCCGCGATTCGGCCTGGCCTACCAGGCGGTGCAGCCGGGGCGGAGAGTGCTGCATGGGACGCGGCTGCGGGCGAATGCGGCGACCGGCGTGCAGGAGCCCTCGCTGGCACTCGAGTTTTCTTCACTGTACCGGCAGCTAAAGGATGCAGGAGAGACGGCGGCGATCGCGCAGTACCGGGTGACCCCGGCGGGAGCCCTGCGGTCGCGGACGTTTGATGTGGGCGTGGATCAAAGCCTGATCGGGGAGAAGCTGGTGTTGAAGGCGGGATACTTCCACAACCAGTTTTCGCACCAGTTTGATTTTGTGGACGTGGGGACGCTCAAGAGCGTGTTTGGGATCCAGGCGGGGGCGCTGGGTTTGTTTGGCGCCGAGTTGAACAGCCTGGCATATCGCGCACAGGGGCTCGAGGCGGCACTGGACTGGCAGCCAACGGCGCGCATTCTGGTGCGGGGCGGGTACACCTACCTGGCGACGCTGGTGGAGCAGAGCTACGCGAGTGACGCGGCGGCTGCGACGGCGGGCGCGCCAACGGAGAATCCAGATCTGCCGGGGATTGCGATCGGGGCGACGAGTCCGCTGGTGGGGCAAAGGGTGTTTCGGCGGCCGCCGCACACAGGCTACTTTGCCGCGCAGTACACGGGAGAGAGCATCGGTGTGGCGCTGAAGGGATCGGCGGCCAGCCGGTCAGATGACTCCACGTTTTTGAGTTTCGAGGACCTGAACGGAGGAAATTCGCTGCTGTTGCCGAACCGGAATCTTGACTTCGGGTACCTGAAGCTCGATCTGGGGGTGACCTACGCGGCGAATGCGCGCATCACGGTCTTTGCGCAGGCGGAGAACCTGCTGAACAACCAGCATATCGGGCCGATCGGGTATCCCGGTCTGCCGCTGACGGCACGGGGTGGGTTGAAGATCAGACTGGGCGGGGAGTGACGCACCGGAGAAGCAGGTTAAATACGAAAGGCGATCCCACAGCGAAGTGAGATCGCCTTCTGCGGTGTGAGCGCCTAGCGCTGCAGGCGACGGCGGACTGCACCGGCGGCACCGAGCAGACCGGTGCCGAGAAGGGCGAAGGTGCTGGGCTCCGGGGTGGGGACGATGCTGGTCCCCGCGACGTTGCTGACGGCGAAGACCACATTCTTGTATTCAGGCGTGGCGTAGTAGACGCCATACGGTGGGCTGATGACGTGGGGGATGTCCTCCGCGCCAAGGATGAAGCTTCCATTCAGTGTGGTGGCGTAGAACGAGCTGACGCCATCGGTCGCCTTGGTGGCGTCGGAGCTTTCCGTGGGGTCGAGGATGCCGCTGGTGGTTGCGAAGTAGCCGTTCGGATTGGTGATGCTGTCCGACTCGATTTCGAAGGCGAGCTTGTCGCCGGCATTGACCGCGCCGAAGTCGAACGTCTGATTGGCGACAGAGGTCTTGTTGTTCATGGTCCAGGCGCTGTACGTGCCGGTGGTTTCATCATTGAGGCGGATCAGGTCTGTGGCGTCGGCGAAGGTGCTCAGGAAGGTGCCAGTGACGTTGCCGGTGGAGATGGCAGTGAGGTAGGTTTGCTGGACCGCTACGCCCGGGTAGGGGTAGGGGGAGAGTGGATCAGCCATGCAGCTGGTTGCCCCGAGGGCGGTGATGCAGGGAAGTAGGTAGAGACAGCGCATCTTCATGAAAATCAGACCTCAGTATTCAGCCTGAGGAGGGTGGTGCATGTTTCAGGCCACTCCGCTCCATTATTTCCCTTGCACTTACACCGTCGCTTCGTTGCGGTTCTGCAAGCAGTTGCATAGAAAGCAGCGGTGTAGAGCAAAAGCTTTCCACCGCTCGTCTCTGACCGATAAGCGATGTTCCGACTGCACTTACTGTCGCTACTCGATGGTGACTGCTTTGACGAGATTGCGGGGGCGATCGACGTCGAGGCCCCGTTGCAGCGCCATGAAGTACGCAAAGAGCTGCAGTGGAATGACCTCAAGGATGGGCAGGAGGGCCTCGGGAACGGGAGGGATGAAGAGGACGTTCGAGGCGACGGCTTCGATCTCGCTGTCGCCTTCGGTGGCGATGACGAGGGCGTTGATGCGCTGCCTGGCGATGTCTTCGAGCAGCTGGAGCGACTTGCGGTAGCGGACGACGGAGGAGGGGTCGGAGTCGTCCCTGGTGGCGAGCACGACGATGGGGGCTCCTTCGCCGAGGAGAGCGTTGGGACCATGCTTGAGCTCTCCGGTGGGGTAGGCTTCGGCGTGAATGTAGGAGACTTCCTTGAGCTTAAGCGCGCCCTCGCGGGCGATCGGGTAGTGAAGGGCTCGACCCAGAAAGAGGAAGGCTTCTGCGGTGGCGAAGCTGGCGACGATCTCCGACATGCGCTGCTCCCATGCGGGGAGACTGGCGGCGATGATGCCGGGAATGGTGGTGAGCTGCCGAAGGTCCTCGGCGACCTCGGGGGCGGAGAGGCGGCCACGCTCGCGGCCGAGCAGAAGGCTGAGCAGATGAAGCACGACAAGCTGGGTGGTGAAGCTCTTGGTGGCGGCGATGGCGACTTCTTTGCCGGCACGGGTGAGCAGCGTGGCGTCGGCCTCGCGAGCCATGGTGGAGCCTTCGACGTTGGTGATGGAGATGGTGCGGGCGCCGCGGCTGGTGGCCTCGCGGAGGGCGGCGAGGGTGTCGGCAGTCTCGCCGGACTGGGAGAGGACGAGGACGGAGGGCGCCTGGAGGGTGTCGTAGCGGCGGTAGGGGTACTCGCTGGCGTACTCGACGTCGACGGCGACGCCGGAGGTCTCTTCGATCATGATCTCGCCGGCGAGGCCGGCGTGGCGGCTGGTGCCGGAGGCGGCGACGATCAGGCGGTCGGTGATGCCGTTGGGGCCTCGGAGTGCATTGCGGACGCCGGCCCAGGCTTCGGTGTTCAGGGTGTCGCCGGAGACGTAGGCGGCGAGGGTGTCGGTGATGGCGCGGGGCTGCTCGTAGATCTCGGAGAGGGTGACGTGGGTGCGCGGGGCGCCGGTGACGG
>CAXTCB010000150.1:0-5307 GCA_964242875.1 uncultured Acidobacteriaceae bacterium | reverse complement strand
AGAAGGGGAACTTCGATTCGCCGTGGGCGCGGGCGGCGCGGGAGTACTCGACGCCGACCTGCTGGAAGCCGAGGGCGGCGATGGTTCCGCGGAGGTAGGGGCTGGCGTCTTCGAAGCCCTTCAGGAGCTCGATGATGCGGCGGCTGATGAGGCGGAAGTCGCCGGCATCGACGGGGATCTTGTCTTCGCTGAGCTTGTCGATGAGGCGATAGAAGGCGGCGCGGGCGAGGTTGATGGACCAGCCTTCCTGGCGTTTGACGCGAACGCCGTAGACGACTTCGGCGCCGGCGAGCCAGTGGTCGATGAAGGTCTCGATCAGCTCCGGCGGATCCTGCAGGTCGCAGTCGAGTTGAATGGCGGCGTCGCCAAGGGCCATGGCGTAGCCGGTCATGATGGAGCGCTGGTAGCCGAAGTTACGCGAGAAGCGGAAGACGCGGACGCGGGGATCCTGCGCGGCGAGGGCGGAGAGGAGAGCGAAGGTCTGATCGTGGCTGTGGTTGTCGGTGAAGACGAACTCGAAGTCGAAGCGGGCGGAGAGGCGTTCTGCCTGCAGGCGGACGGCGTCATAGAACGGCTGGATGTTGGGTTCTTCGTTGTAGACGGGAACCACGACGGAGAGGAAAGGGCGCGGTGCAAGCCGGCCGGACGGCTGGTCTGATGGTTGAGCGGCGAGCGGATTCAGGGCTCCGGACGTTTCTGCGGCAACACTCAAACAGAGACTCCTTGCGATGTGGAAGGGATGGCGGGAAGGAAGGAACGGCTGCGGGCCTGGGCGACGAGGGCGTCAATGACGGAGACGCGCGGCGACCAGCCGGGAAGCTGCGGGCCGAGCCAGGGATCGAGGACCTGGCCTTCCCAATAGGGCTTGTGGCCCCAGCGCAGATCGAGCTGCATGTTGCCGCGATGATTGAGTTCTTCGACCATGTCCTTGAGGGTGCCGCGCTTGCCGGAGCGGACGCAGTAGATGGGATCGAGCGGGGTGCCGGTGGAGAGCAGGCGGGCTGCCTGGAGGAAGGCGTCGACGACATCTTCAATGGCGACAAGCTCGATGCCCTGACGGCCTTCGGAGAGATCGACGGCGGTGCCGGGGGGTTGCGCGAGCAGATGGGCCCAGAGCTTGGAGCGGGTGTCGCCGCGGCCGAAGGTGTCGTAGAGGATGATGGTGACGGCGGAGACGAAGCCTTTGCGCTCGTAGAAGAAGAGGAGATCCTGGAAGGCCTGCTTGGTGGCGGCGTAGACGGTGTTGGGCGCGTAGTTGCCGTTGACGTCGAACTGCCAGTAGGTGCCGGTGTTGACGAAGATGGCTGGCCGGGCGCAACGCGAGGCGCCGAAGAGAAGGGCGGTGCCGAGGGCGAGATTGCCGTCGACCATCTCTGCGACGCACTGGATGCTCAGGGGCTCTTCATAGACGGCGGCGAGATGGAAGATGGCATCGGGCTCGAGTCGGGTGACGAGCTCGGCGGCGGCGTAGGGGCTCTGGCGGATGACGTGGATCTGCTCTGGCGGAAGGAGCGTATCGAGCTTCTGATGATTGGCGTTGGCGACGGCGTGGACCTCGACCCCGGCGGCGACGAGTGTCTCGACGAGGTGGGAGCCTACGAATCCGTTACCGCCTGTGAGGATCACTCGACGCATCGTGAGGCTCCGGCCCTGGAGTAGAGGGTAAACGCAATGGGGCCATTCTACGTGAGGGATGTGCGCGATTCGGTATGGGGGTCGTCCAACTCGTATACTGGGAGACTGTGCAGAGGATGAACGAGATGGTGGGGACGACGGGTCTTGCCTAGACGCGCAATCATTATTGGGGCGGGTCCGGCGGGGTTGACGGCGGCGCTGGAGCTATTGCGGCAGACGGATGTGGTGCCGGTGGTGCTGGAGGCGACAGAGGAGATCGGTGGGATCTCGCGAACGATCCGGTACAAGGGCAACCGCATGGACATCGGCGGCCATCGCTTTTTCTCGAAGAGCGACCGCGTGATGCAGTGGTGGATGGACCTGATGCCGCCCGAGGTAAGCGAGGCCGAGGCCGACCAGGCGATCAGCTACCAGGGCAAGCAGCGGGTGCTGGCGGTGCCGGCGCGGCTGCCGCAGGAGCCGGTGCTGCGCGGCGCGGGGCCGATTCTGCTGGCGACCGACACGGACGAGACGGATGCTGAGGATCGCCCGAATCCGGAAGCGCACGGGCACACGGAGACGATCGTGGTGGCGCCGACGGTGGCGGAGCGCGATCGCGTGATGTTGATTCGACCGCGCAAGAGCCGGATCTACTACCTGCGGACGTTCTTCGACTACCCGATCCGGCTGACGGTGCAGACGCTACAGGCGCTGGGGGTGAAACGGACGATCCGGGTGGGAGTGAGCTACCTGTGGTCGCGGCTGCGGAAGATCAAGCCGGAGCGGAGTCTCGAAGATTTCCTGATCAATCGTTTCGGGCGCGAGCTGTACCTGACGTTCTTCAAGAGCTACACGGAGAAGGTGTGGGGGACGTCGTGCAGTGCGATCTCGGCGGAGTGGGGGGCGCAACGGATCAAAGGGCTGAGCCTGACGACGGCGGTGAAACATTTTGTGAAGAAGAGCCTGATGCGCCGGAACAACGCGGATGTGGCGCAGAAGGGCACGGATACGAGCCTGATCGAACGGTTTATGTATCCGAAGTTTGGGCCCGGGCAGCTGTGGGAGCATGTGGCAGACCAGGTGTGTGAGCGGGGCGGCGAGGTGCTAACAGGTTGGGTGGTGGATCGTGTTCGCTGCGAAGGCGATCGGGTGGTGGCGATCGAAGCGGTGCACGCGGGTGGGGAACGGCGTGAGTTTGCGGGAGAGTACTTCTTTTCGACGATGCCGATGAAGGACCTGGTACGGGCGATGGATGCGCCGGTGCCGGCGGCGGTGCGGGAGGTGAGTGAAGGCCTGGAGTATCGGGACTTTATTACCGTCGGTCTGCTGGCCGACCGGCTGAAGGTGAAGGAGACCGACGGAGGTCTGCTGCGGGACACGTGGATCTACGTCCAGGAGCCGGATGTGCAACTTGGAAGGTTACAGATCTTCAACAACTGGAGCCCACACCTGGTGGCGGATCCGACCAAGGTGTGGATCGGGCTCGAGTACTTCTGCTACGAGACGGACGATCTGTGGAAGATGGACGATGAGGCGCTGAAGCAGTTCGCGATCGGCGAGGTGGTGAAGATCGGGATTCTGGAGGCGGATGCGGTAACGGACGGGCACGTGGTGCGCGTGCCAAAGACGTATCCGGCGTACTTCGGGACGTACTCGCGATTCGAGGAGCTGCGGGAGTGGACGGACTCGTTCGAGAACCTGATTCTGGTGGGGCGAAACGGGATGCACAAGTACAACAACCAGGACCACAGCATGCTGACGGCGATGACGGCGGTGGACGAGATTGCAAAGCATGGACGCGTGGAGAAGGCCAAGCTGTGGGGCATCAACACCGAGCAGGAGTATCACGAGGAGAAGAAGTAGATGCGGCGATTTCTGGTGTTGGTGGTGCTGGCTTTGATCGCGTTGGCGGTGGTGTATCGCGACCGGCTGTACCTGCGGGATCCTTTGGGGAAGATCGCACGCAATGGCGTAGAGCAAGCCGACGCGCGCATCTTCATCAACTACGAGAACGAGGTGCTGGTCCGCGAGAAGCATGGCACGGAGATGTTTGTGGTGCAGCACTGGAACGGGCTGCCGGCGACGCCTGCGGGGCTGACCTGCATTGAAGGCATGCTGTGTCTGACGCCCGCGGACCGGGTGATGGATGTGGGCGAGCCAACGACGGGGAGGGCGCCCGCGGAGATGACGGATCGTGCGGTGCGGTTCAAGGACGCGGCCGGCGATGCGGTGCTGGTGACGATCCGGTAGAGGAGTTGTGGGGGTGGGATCGGAGCCGCTGTTTACGCCGGATGGACGCTACCTGGTGGTGCGTGGGCGGCTTTGGCGACGGAGCAATCCTCATCTTTCCGACGAAGATCGACAGAGCCTGACGCGGGAGCTGATGGATGCCCGGCGAGCAAAGGGTGCGGCGATGCGGGCGGAGGACGCGGCAGCGCGCGAGATGGCGCGAGCGAGGGTGGATGCGGCGAAGGTGAGGCTGGGGGAGCGGGGGCCGGTGTGGTGGGCGGATGGAGCACCGGATCTGAACCGGCACATGGCGCGGACGACGGTGTATGCGGCGTGGTTCGGGGAGGTGGAGGCCGACGCGAAGCGCGGGTAAATGGTCGGCGTTCCCGGTAGAGAAGCAGACCCCTACGGGATGTGACAACAAAGGGGAGTGTGGCGGCGGTAAGCCAGATGCTGTGACGCTTTGCGGACAGAAGAAAAGAGCGGGACAGCCGGGTGGCTGCCCCGCTTTGTATGTTCAGCGTTAGCGGGTTGAGGCGGTGGTGATCGATGCAGGTGCGGGCGTGTAGTCCACCTGCAGGGTGAGGATCTGGAACGGCTTGATGGGGGCCGTGAGGGTGTCGCCGGAGACGGTGAGGGGCGAGCCTTCAGACTTCTCCATCAGGTTCGTAACGGTTGCGGTGGTGGCGCCGGCTGGCAGGTGCACCTTCACATCGCCAGATTGGCCGGCCCACTCGTACATGCGGATGACGAGTGCGTTCGAGTCTTCGGCCTTCTTGACGGCGGTGAGGACGACGTTGGGGTTTTCGACCGAGACGAAGGAGTGCTCTTTAGGAAGAGCGCCTTCATGCGCGGCGACCTGCATCGCAGAGACGGGGTAGTTGAACTCGTAGCCGCGGTGCACGGTCTGGGCCTGCTTCCAGGTGCCGGCGTGCGGGTAGAGCGCGTAGCGGAAGTGCTGCTCGCCGCGGTCCGCATCGGGGTCAGGCGAGGCGGGCGAGCGGAGAAGAGTGAGGCGAAGAACGTTGCCCTCGTCGTCGTAGCCGTACTTGGAGTCGTTGACGATGGTGAGCCCCTGTTTGGCGTCGCCGAAGTCTGCCCAGTTGAGGGCGGGAACTTCGAACTGCGCTTTCTGGTAGGAGTTCTCGCGCAGAGTGGTGCGCTCAATGGAGCCGTAAGGGATCTCATAGGTCGCCTTGTCGTTCTTTGCGGCGACGGGGAAGGCGGCCTTCAACAAAACGTGGGTTTCGTGCCAGTCGACGTCGTTGCCGACCTCGACCATGTCCGCAGCAGCGTCAAGCGAGATGCGCTGGGTGAACTTCGAGGCTTGCCAGTGACGCTGGATCTGGACGGTGGCGCGGAGAGCGCCCTGGTTGGTGAGGGTGACGGAGTCGACGCTGTCGATCGGGGTGTTGTGATCGAGGGTGCCGGGATCGATGTTCCAGGCGTCGTACTCCTGCGGGG
>CAXTCB010000149.1:0-5498 GCA_964242875.1 uncultured Acidobacteriaceae bacterium | reverse complement strand
GCCTTGCTGGCTGCGTAGGCGGTGACCTCCCGCAGGGAGACGAAGGTGTTCAGCGAGGCGATGTTGATGATGCGACCGGAGCCGCGCTCGAGCATGTGACGACCAAAGATCTGGCAGGCGCGCAGGGTCCCGGTCACGTTGGTGTTCATGATGTCGTTCCAGAGGTCTTCGGGAAAATCAACGGTTGGTGCGCGTTTAATCTTCCCGGCGCAGTTGATCAGGATATCGACTTTCTCAAAGGTCGCCACAGCCTGGTTCAGCAAGTTCTGCAGGGAGCTTCGATCTGTGACATCACTGGTCACACGCAGGCTTCGACGGCCAAGCTGTTCGATCGATTCTGCGGCGGCGGCTACCTGATCTTCCCGGCGTGAGCTTGCGACGACGTCGGCTCCGGCTTCTGCGAGACCAAGCGCCATTGCCAGGCCGATGCCAGAGGTGCCCCCAACAACGACGGCGACCTTTCCGGCGAGATCAAAGAGTGTATGTGCCATTGATTGCGGCCTCGTTCCGCTTACTCCTGCTGCTTCGCCGTATGGGAAAGGATATCGACAACGACGGCATCCGGATCACGGTCGTTGTTGACCTTCACGGCATCATCGCTTGAGGGTGCCTCCAAGGTAGCGATCTGACTATCGAGCAGATCCGGATTCATGAACTCGTGGTGCCGCACCTTGAGACGTTGCAGCAGCACCTCCTTGGGAACCTCGAGGAGGATGAAGCGAACAGCCCCAGGCGGTAGATCTTTCTGGAGTGTCAATCGATAACTCTCCTTGAGCGCGGAACAGGCCAGCACACCTCCCTGCTCCGTTTCGCGCCAATGCAGCAGAAGTCCATTCAACGTGACCAACCAAGGCTGCCGGTCGGCGTCATCGAGAGCATGTCCGGCTGCCATTTTCTCTTTGTTTGCCGCGGGATGGTAGTCGTCGGCGTCAGCGAAGACGACACCGATACGATCGGCAAGCAGCTTTCCGATCGTGGTCTTACCCGAACCTGTCACTCCCATGATGACGAAGATGGATGCGGTAGGCGACGCGTGCTGCACTGCGGAGTTAGCGTCCAAGAAACACCGGCCTTATGTGACGTTCGAAGAGGTTCATGGTGACGTTTTTTGCGATGACGCTTCGGTGCGTTTCAAGCGCGTCAAGATAGCGATGGCCCAGCTTAGCGGCGATCTTGAAGCCGACATGGAGCAACTGACGGAAGCTGGGATTGTAGGCGGGATCGGATGAATCGTGACGGAGCGCGCGGGTGTACTGATCGCTGGACCAGGCGTTGACGAGCTCGGCGGCCGGCAGCTGCCCGGGCACGATGGCGATGACGCTGGCATACGGTTTGGTCAGTTCGTCGATGTGATTAAGCGCTTCACCATAGATCTCTTTTGCGAGCGCCAGACCATCACTGCCGGCCTCCGCCAGGCCGATGAGTTCTTCGAGCCAAGTCGTACCAGCAGTCTTGAGATGGACGCCGGCCCCGGTGCGCGTGATGGCCTCATGGATGACGGGATAGAGGGAGAACTTGTCCGAACCGGAGTGGACGCTGAGCTTAAGATTCGCAGGCAAGCCGTAGGTCTTTACCGCAAAGGAGATAGCCGCAAGGTCCTCGTTAAACTCACGGGCGAACTGCCCAAGATCGCCGACATAATCAACACCTTTATTGAAGCGACCGGTGAATTTGGGGGCGATGGTCTGGATCGGTATCTTCTGATCGGCGATCGCGGCGAGAATGATGAGAAGCTCGATTGGGGTCTGCGGTCGCTCGGTCTCATCCATGGAGATCTCGGGGATGAAACAGCCCTCACCTTTTTGCTCAACGATGTAACGGTAGATCGCAGCGGCTTCTTCGACAGCGGCGAGAAACGTATTGGCGACGTCGCGAACGAAGTTGCCGTCGGTACGGAAAGGCTGTTCAATGCCGGGGATGCGCACGTCGCCGATCAGCTCGGGATGGCGCGTGAGGAAGGCATCGACGGCAGAGGAAGCGGATGGCTTGCTGATGAGATCGGCGACATCCAAGGTAAAGAAATCGCAGGGCTGAAGAAAGCGATCGACCGTGGTGCGATTGATGTGGTCCGCGTCGAGGAAATACGGATGTTGCCAACCAAGGTGCTTCACAGCGGCATCCGCCGCGGTGCGTGTCTGCGCGGGATCGCTGCCGATGATGGTGTGCTCGCGGTTTGATTTGTTCCAGACTGGAACGACCTCCACGGCGTGATCGAGCGCGAGACTGCAGGCGGCGAGCTGGGCGGAGGCTTGATGGGCGAAGCGGTCGCCTACGCCGATCGAGAACCTGGGAAGTTCGAGTGTGGTGCTCACCTGCAGCGATGCCTCCCTGCGCCGCATGGCGCGACGCCATGACAGGACCGCTTCAGCATACGCGGCAGACAAAGCAGGAGCCAAGTGGGCGTGAGAAGGGCGGCTCGATGCTGGAGATGAGCCTGCGCTGCTACTCAGCTTCGGCTAAGGAGAATTTATGGCGGACATCAGAGCCGCGCACCCAAAAGATGACATCTTCGGCGATGTTGGTGGCATGGTCGGCCGCTCGCTCGAGGTTGCGCGAGATGATGATGGCGTTCAAGGCCTGATGGCTGACGACGGAGTGCTGCTGCATCACCTCAACCAGTTCACGATGAACATGCCTGTTCATATCGTCGACTTCATCATCCAGAGCGAGGACGGACTCTGCGAGTTTAGCGTCAGCTTCGAGCAGGGCCTGGATGGCGCGGCGGATCATGACGCGGACCTTGTCGCCCATGTCCGGAATGTCGATGGGAAGGGAGATCTGCGGAAGGTCGCGCATGCCTTCGGCACGATCTGCAATGTTGGTGGCCTGGTCACCGATGCGCTCGAGATCGCCATTGATTTTGATCACGGAGAGGATGAAGCGAAGATCGATCGCCATGGGTTGCTCTTTGGCGAGGAGATCGTAGGCCATTTCGTCCACGCTGCGCTCGGCGGCATTGATGGCTGTCTCGATCTCGCGGACGTGCGCGCAAAGGCCCATGTCGCCCGTGAGATAGGCTTCGAGTGAGAACTCGAGTGCCTGCTGGGAGAGCGCCGCCATGGCAAGCAGCTTGTCTTTAAGGGCATCGAGTTGCAGGTGGAAGTTCGTACGGGGCATTGGGGAGGATCCTTCTAACGGGGATACAGCCTTTATCTTCGCTGCAATAGGTGTGAGAGAGCGATGAATTTTGCTGCAGCGGTCAACATGTGGTCACTCCTGCGTGTGTGAGGTCATGGATAGAGCAGATAGAGCGCGCGCCGGGCTCTAAAGTCGTTCAGCCGCGGCTGCCAGGCGGCGATGACGGATGAAGGATCGTCGCCCCGTTCCAGAGCAGCCATGGTCTCGGCGTTGGTGACGAGCCGCGCGGCCCTGGCGAGCGCGAATTGCTCCGGGTAGAGGTGGTGCAGCGCTGCGAGGATTGCGATACCCATGGCGGAGGCACTGAAGGTGTTGCGGTCGGTTATGACAGGGCGGACGACTTCAATCGTCTGGCCATGGAAGGGGTAGTGATTAGAGTCGTCCTGGATGAGGGTCGTCGTTGCTTCGAAGTGAACTCCGGGTATGAAGCGTTTGTTGAGGTATTCGGTGACGGCGGCCGCCCGAAACCAGGCGGGCTGCGTCGGCGCGCCGGGTTTGGCCGACGGTGCTCCGGCTCCAAAAACTTCAAACGGAGTTGCGGAGCCGCGGCCAATGGAGAGATTGGTCATTTCCAGGAAGCCGAAGCCGGGATAGAGAAGAGCGGCCGTCTCGGAGCGGAGATTGGGGCTGGGATTGACCCAAGGGACGCCGGTCTCGTCGAAGAAGGTGGCACGGTGCCAGCCACTAACGGGAACGATGTTGACTGTAACGTCGAGGTGCTTTTCCCCCTTGAAGAAGCGGGCGAGCTCGCCCAGGGTCATGCCATGGCAGGCGGCTATGGGCATGTAGTTGGTGTAGCTTTCCTGGCCGGGATCGGAGACCGGGCCGTCGATGGCAATGCCATTTGTGAGGGCGGGACGATCGAGGACGATGAGCTCTGTGCTGTGGTGTGGGGCGGTCTGGCTCGCGGAGGGGACGAGGGCTTCGATGAAGTAGCCGAGGACTGACTCGTAGGTGTAGAAGCGGCAGCCCGCGTCCTGTATATCGACGATGACGGCGTCAAGATCGACGAGGTCGGAAGGTTGGGGGTGGCGGTCGCTGTCATGGGGGCCATACAGGGAGCGGATCGGCAGGTTGGTTGCAGCGTCGGTGGAGTTGCCGATATCGGTTGAATCTTTCGCGCCAGCGATGCCGTGTTCCGGCGAGAAGAGACGAACAAGCGCGAGGCCGGGGACGGCGCTTGCGGCTTCGGAGCGCAGGATATCGATGGTGCGGCGGCCTGTGTGATCAAGTCCAGTCTGGTTGGTAAGAAGACCAACGCGGAGATGTCCGCCATGGCGGGCAGAGGCCTCGCGAAGTGCGGCGAAGTTGGTTGCTTCAAGGACGTCAATGCCAGTCTGAACGGGCGTAGTGGCGGCATGCGAGGGTGCTGGGGCGGCAGCCGCGGTGAATCGTTCAGGGTAGAGTTTGAGGGCGCGGGCGACAGCGGTGGCTACCTCTCCACGGAGGCCGGAGATGGGGCCGCGTTTGTCACTGGGATGAACGGCGTTGGCGAGAAGGACGACGTAGGTGTCGGAGCCCGGATCCATCCAGAGCGTGGTGCCGGTGTAGCCGGTGTGGCCGAAGCTGCCGATAGGAAAGACGACACCGCGTGGACGCGAATAGGCCGTGTCGATATCCCAGCCGAAGCCGCGCACGTCGTGGCCCTTGCGGCTTGGGTAGGTCACGAGGGTACCGGCGGTGATCTGGGTAAGGTCGGCGGAGGTATGGCCGGGCTGCTCTGGCGTGGTCATGAGCTCGAGGGTGGATTGCTTGAGAGGGAAGGTGCTGGGGCGACCGGCCAGACGATCGAGCAGAGCCTGAGCGTAGATAGCTATATCGTGCGCGGTGGAGAAGACCCCGGCCTGCCCGGCAACGCCGCCCATGCGACGGGTGGTGGGGTCATGCACGGTACCGCGGAGCATGCGGTCGAAGCTGGGGTTGGTGGCGGGGGTGCCTTCGGCGTCGTGAGTAGTGGGGGCGGTCCGCGGAACCGAGGCCAGCGGGCTCCAGGTATCCGGCGTGCAGGCCATGCGGATATTGCCCCGCGGGAGCGGTCCAGGGTCGACGTCGGCACCCGTCTTTACGGCGGGGCCGCAGGTCTTATCGAAGGGGTGGAAGCCGGTGTCCAACATGCCGAGCGGGCGGAAGATGTGCTCGGCGGCGTAGGCGTCGAGTGATTGGCCGGAAAGGGTTTCGACAAGATCGCCGAGCAGGATGAAGTTGATGTCGGAGTAGCGGAAAAGTTCGCCTGGATTGTTCTGCAGGGGTGTGGTGAGGGCGCGGTGGATGCCTTCGGCCTTGTCTGGTTTGCTGAGGCCCCAAGGGTCCTTCAGATCGACGTCGGGCGCCTCGCCCGAGGTATGGGTGAGGAGCATGCG
>CAXTCB010000148.1:0-5506 GCA_964242875.1 uncultured Acidobacteriaceae bacterium | reverse complement strand
TCGCCTAGAGGAATGATCGCCTAAAACAAAATTCGGCTTACGGGCCGTCTGCAGTGAGTGTGGAGACCCGGCAGTCCCGTGAGAGCGGGACGCCGGTCGTCCAAGGCGCGCGATCAGGCTGGCAGAGCAGATCGCTGGCACGCGGGTGCTCCACGGTATGCTGCGAACACGGGTGGCTGAAGAGACGAATGACCCGAAGTCCGCAGGTTTCCTGCGATGTGGAGCCGATGAGACGATGACGACGGGAAAACAGGAAAAGAAGGAGGCGCGTCTGCCTGCCGAGCTACGTCTGTTCTCGCAGGTGACCGGCCTGGTCACGCTTGGGATCTGGTTGGTGGCGGCACTTGTCCGGCACCAGCGCTGGCCATACCCCTTCACGTGGCCGCTGGCTGAACCCGGAACCTCGCTCTTCGATCTCACCATCTACTTCACCCGCTTCAGCCTGCTGCACCACGCGGCATTCTTTGCCGAAGCCGGATTTCCCTTCATGTACTTCGCCCCGGGCGTGCCCCTCTACCGCTTGTTTTACCTCTTTGGGCACCGTGGAGCCGCCGTTGCCTACCTGCTGCTTGCCGGAGTGCTGGTCGTGCTGGGAGCGGTGCTGCTGCAACAGGCGATGGTGCGGCGCGGGATGAGATCGGGGGCGGCGACCCTGTTTCTTGGGGCTGCCGTTCTGACCTCCTACCCGCTGGTGTTTGCTCTCGAGCGCGGCAACCTGGAGGTGCTGCTGGCCTGTGGAGTTGCCGCCGGCGTCGCGGCTTACTGGCGGGGCTACCGGCTGACCGCGGCCATCGTGTGGGGGGTCTTCGGCGCGGTGAAGCTCTATCCGCTTCTGCTGCTGGCGCTCTTTCTTTCTCGGCAGCAGATCCGGTACCTGCTCGCGGGTCTGGCGACTGCTGCGACGACGATGTGGCTCTCACTTTGGTACACGGGACCGACGATTCGCATCGCCGCGGCCGGCCTCCAACGCGGCTCTCATCGCTTTATCAGCATATACACGGTGCACTTCGCCGCGCCGAGCTTCGATCACGCCCTGTTTGCCACCCCCAAGCTTCTGCTGCAGCCCTTCGGCGTCAATCTGCGGCATCTGCTGGCGGGGTACATGCTGGTGGCGACTGTGACCATGCTGGCCCTCTACGTCCTGCGTATTCGCCGGCTGCCTGCCGCCAATCAGATTGTCGTTCTTCTGGTCAGCTGTGTGCTGCTTCCGCCTACGTCGTTTGATTACACCCTGGTGCAGCTGTACGCGGCCTGGGCCATCCTGGTGCTTATCGCCGTGGATCTGGCGCGCGAGGGCCGATCCCTCCCCTTTGGGCGCGTCTGGTTCCTGCTGTTTGCCGCTCTCTTTACTCCAGCGAATCTGCTCGTCTTCCGTGGGGTCTCGTACCAGGGCGTGGAGAAGTCCCTGGTGCTGACGGGGCTTCTTGCCCTGGCGATGCTGGTGCCGCTTGACGGCTGCGCTCCGGAGCAGAAGGAGCTCCTCTTCAGGCGGCAGCAAGCCCCTGCGGAGAAGTAGGGTTCCTGGCCAGAGCTGCGGCTGGCTCCGCCCTGCGTTGGTTCCCTTCCTTTACACTCATTGCGGCGCTCGCTATGCTGGAAACTTCGGGTGGATGTACGGCTGTGCCCGCACCGCCGCTATCTGAGACACTTACCTGGCATCGTTCGCCAGAGTTTTCAATCAAAACAAGAGATCAGGAGAAACAGAAATGGCCGCAGTAGACGAGAAGGTAAAGCAGATCATCGTCGAGCAGCTTCAGGTCGATGAGGCCGAAGTCACCCCGGGTGCAAGCTTTCAGGAAGATCTTGGAGCAGACTCACTCGACGTCGTCGAACTGGTCATGCAGTTTGAAGAGGCATTCGACATCCAGATTCCGGATGAAGACGCAGAGAAGATCAAGACTGTGAAGGATGCCGTCGACTACATCGAGAAAAGCCAGAAAGCAGGAAAGTAACGAATGGAGCAGCGACGCGTCGTTGTGACCGGCATCGGCCTCTTATGCGGAGTTGGCAACACAACGCAGCAGGTATGGGATGGTTTGCTCGCCGGCAAGAGCGGCATGGCGGAGATCACGCACTTTGATCTGACCGGACACCCGGTGCGCTTTGCGGCTGAGGTCAAGAACTTTGATCCGTTGCAGTTTGTGGAGAAGAAGGAGTCGCGCAAGATGGGGCGATTCATCCACTTTGCCTTGGCTGCGGCGCATGAGGCTATGGAACACTCCGGGCTGAAGGTCGAGGGCGAGCTGGCCGAGCGGGTCGGCGTGCATATCGGCTCCGGCATCGGCGGCTTCGACGTGATCGAGCGCGAGCACTCCAACATGCTTGCCGGTGGACCACGCAAGATCTCGCCCTTCTTTATCCCGGGGTCGATCGTGAACCTGGCGGCAGGACATGTAAGTATCCGGCACGGCGCCAAGGGTCCGAACGAGGCGACCGCGACCGCGTGTACCTCGTCCGCCCACTCGATCGGGGACGCGTTTCGTATTATCCAGCGCGGCGACGCCGACGCCATGATCGCCGGGGGAACGGAAGCTGCCATCACGCCGATGGGTGTCGGCGGCTTTGCTGCCATGAAAGCGCTCTCCACGCGCAATGACGACCCCACACACGCCTGCCGGCCGTTTGACAAGGACCGGGATGGCTTTGTGGTTGGCGAAGGCGCAGGCATCCTGATCCTCGAAGAGCTGGAGTTTGCAAAGGCTCGTGGAGCGACCATCCTGGCCGAGGTTCTGGGCTACGGCATGAGCGCGGACGCGTTCCACATGACCGGCATGGCGCCGGAAGGCGAGGGTTGCTATCGGGCTATGAAGGCGGCGCTGAAGGTTGCGGATCTTCGGCCGGACCAGATCGATTACGTGAATGCCCACGCGACCAGTACGCCGCTCGGCGATGCACTCGAATCCAAGGCAATCGAAAACGTCTTCGGCGAGCGGGCGCACAATCACACGCTGCTGGTGAGCTCGACCAAGTCGATGACCGGCCATCTGCTGGGCGGTGCCGGCGGGCTGGAAGCGGGCATCACGATCATGGCGATGCTGCACCAGATGGCCCCGCCAACGGTGAACCTGGTTGAAGCTGACCCGGAGTGCCGGCTCAACTACGTGCCGAATACGCCGCAAGCCGCAAAGATCGACTACGCCTTGTCGAATTCGTTTGGCTTCGGCGGAACCAACGGATCTCTGGTCTTCAAGCGATGGACGGAGTAGAGAAGCGGCCTCGTCTTGCAGAGCTTTTCCTTTACGACATGAGGGACACAGAGGTCTGTGTCCCTCGTTCCTTTTAGCGAGCGTGATCAGGTGCTAGCAGACCTGAGGTGCGTACCCCTTTGAGGTAACACAGGCATCCTTCACGCAAGTCAAAGGCCCTCTCCGCGGAGAGGGCCTTTGTGTGTGAGGCAGGGACGCCTTATTTCATTTCGATGCCGCCGGAGTTCTTCTTCTCCTTCTCGGCCTCATTCGCCTTGCGAGCACCCATGGCACGCTGGCTCCAATCGTCCGCCTTTGCGAGATCGGCCTTGCGGGCAGCGTCGTCGCCGCACTCGATGTCCGCCTTGCGACGCCAGGTCAGATTCAGGTACTGCATGGCTTCGTCGTAGTTCTTGTTGATGTCCACGGCCTTGTTCAGGTACTCGAGCCCCTGGTCCACGAGAGAGCTGTTTGCAGCCTGCAGCTTGGCACATGCCGGCTTGGTCTTCTTCACGTTGCCGTTTCCATCATCCGTGAGTCCGTCCGCCGCCAGAATCGTCACAGCATTCTTGTACGATTGCATCCAGTTCACGACACCGATGGTGTAGTACGCCTCAGGGTCATTCGGATCGAGCGCAATGACCTTCTTCTCGTACTCCTTCGCCTCGTCAAGCTTCTTGATGTTGCGATCGATGGAGGCAATCTGCTTGAGAGCCGTGAGATCGTTGGGGTCCTTGGCGAGAACTTCATTGAAACCGTCCAGCGCCTTCTGCGCGATCTTCAGGTTCTCCGGCGTATCCAAATTAGGCACCACCTGATAGGAGTACGCGGTGGCGAGATAAAGCTTCGCGTTTTCGGATTTCGGATCGAGCGCGATTGCCGTCTGGAAGTGTTCGGTCGCCTCTTCGTACCGAGCGTTCTTGAAAGCCTGGACACCTTTATTTACCTGGTCACGCGACTTTAATACGTTACATCCGGTGGCAGAGCCCAGGAGCAGAGCCAGCAATGGGGCGGTCACCGAAATCCGTGCGGTCAGTTTCATGAGGTGTCACATCTCCTTCAAATAAATGCAGGCGCAATGCTTTTAGCAGAGCAGACCAGGGAATAGTTTTAGCTTGCGGTTGATTGTAACGGCACATCGCCTCAACGTGCCAGTTTCCAATGCTCACCCGCAAAACGCGTAGCTCACTGTATCAGTTCTCTTTGATCTTCCGTAAGTTCTTCCGCTCACGTTCCTGTTCTTTTTTAGCGGAAGTTTGGATTCCGCCACAGCGTTGCATGGCCTTCCGGTCATAACCTCAGACGATCGAATCCGGAGACCTGGCATATGCCCTCGGCCGTTGGTTGTCGGGCGGATCGGCCGTCTGCTGCAACGTGGCAATCAGCAGGGGACCGGCTCCTTTTCAAGAGCGAAGTTGGCCGAGTCGAGCGAGTGGGCAGACATGGAAAGGCCCGGTGCCGCTCTATGCGGACCCGGGCCCTGTTGCTCTGTTTGCTGTTCCTGCGTTACTGACCGGCTTCGACGCGCGGCGTGATCAGACCGATGTTATCGACGCCGGCCTGGTGCCCGAAATCGATTACCTCAGCGACGTTCTGGAAGTCGAGATCCTTGTCCCCTTTGACGAACATGACCTTCTCCGACCGGGCTGCAAAGATCTCTGCCAGCTTGGGCTCGATGGCTGTTTTGTTGAAGGCGTCTTCGTTGATCTTGTACGAGGGGGCTCCGCCGCCGTTCGAGAGAACCTGCACAACGATCGTGCGGTCGTTCTCCGGTTGATTGGTCTTATCCTTCGGAGGCTGCGGCACCAGCGTCTCGAGGCCCTTCGGCGTAACCGGCACGATGACCATGAAGATGATCAAAAGCACCAGAAGAACGTCGATAAGCGGCGTTACGTTAATCTCCGAAACCGATCCTCCCTGTGAACCGCCACCCATTCCCATATTGCGTCTCCTTGTTCTTGCGTTCCGATACTGCGGCGGCCCTGTAGGGTCGTTCCGGCCGGCGAGGATACCCGCCCGGTTAGAGGTTACTTGGTGGCTGGTGCTGCGCTCGAGTCATCCTTCTTCTCAGTCAGCAGGCCAAGCTGGCTGACGCCTGCCGAGCGAACCCCGTCAACGGCGTCCATGACCTTGCCGTAGTTGGCGCGGATGTCAGCCCGGAGAAAGACTTCCTTGTTCGTCTTGTTTTCGAGCTTGGCCGAGATCTTCGTGCCCATATCGTCGAGGGTCACTTGATCCCCGCCCAGGAACACGCGTCCGTCACGCGTGACCGCGACGACAACGGCATCTTCCTTGTTGGCGTCTTCCATCACAACGGCGGC
>CAXTCB010000147.1:0-5562 GCA_964242875.1 uncultured Acidobacteriaceae bacterium | reverse complement strand
TACACGGTGAAGAAGTTCAACGACGGCTTGTATGTGTTGCTGACGATCTCTGCCGTTGGATCCTTGATCGGCGAGATTGAGCGACGTCTGCGCGTGTCTGAACCGGTGATCAAGTTCATCACGGTGCGGATGGACGAGGAAGAGAAGCGGCTGGCGAAGGTGAAGGCACTGCGCGACAGCAAGGTGAAGCGGAGTGCGTTGCCACAGCAGCAGCCAGTGGCGGCGGCGCCAGCGGCACCCGAGGCAGCTGCTGAGGCGCCGGCAGCGGCCCCCGAAGCAGCACCGGCTGAGGCGAGTGCACCGGCTGAAGCGGCGACCGTCTCCGCCTAAGCGGATTTTCGAGTTTGCGGCGCGGGCAGTGACTCCGCGGCTGCGAGGAAATGAACTGCCGATGACGCTTCCGGCCACCTGATCTACCCGGGTGGTTGTTCAGAGACACCGATGCGTGTCTGGAGCGGACTGAGGCCGAACGAACGAGAGAGGATTTCACGATGGCTGACGAAACGAACAGCACAGCGCCTGCGGGCGAAGCGACACAAGCGCCGGCAGCGCCGGCTCCCTACACCCCGCGACCTGCAGGCGGACAGGGTGGACCAGGCGGCGCGCGCCCACCGCGCACCGGCGGTCCTGGCGGACCGGGCGGACGGAAGTTCTTCCGCCGCAAGAAGGTCTGCAAGTTCTGCACGGAGAAGATCGATGCGATCTCGTACCGTGATGTGCGTTTGCTGCAGGGCTTTGTGGCGGAGCGGGGCAAGATTGTGCCGCGCCGGCTGACGGGCGTCTGCACACGGCACCAGCGCAAGCTGAGCCTGGCGATCAAGCAGTCGCGCAACATCGCCCTGCTGGCCTTTGCGGCGCGCTTTTAACCTCGGACGCCTGAGTGCGTTCAGGCAAGAACAAGATCTGGAGACGGTGCAATGGAAGTCATTCTGAAGGAAGACGTCAACAAGCTGGGACATCGCGGCGACGTGGTTAAGGTTGCTGACGGGTATGGCCGCAACTACCTGCTGCCGGGCAAGCTGGCGATTGAAGCAACGGCGGCCAACAAGGTTGTGATTGAGCAGATGAAGGCCTCGGCCGTGCGTAAGACGGCCAAGGAGAAGATTGGAGCGGAGGCGCAGGCGACTGAGCTTTCGGCGGTCGAACTCACGTTTGAGCGCAAGGTTGGCGAGAACGATCAGCTGTTTGGGTCGGTGACGTCGTCGGATATTGCGCACGAATTGGAGCAGAAGGGATACACGATCGATCGTCGCAAGATCTCGCTCGAGGAGCCGCTGCGCAGCCTGGGTGAGTACCATGTGCCGATCAAACTGCACCGCGAGGTGACGGCGCATGTGAAGGTGACGGTCACGGGCGATCAGCCGGTGGCAGCTGCGCCAGCAAACGCGTAAATAAAAGCCTGAGTCAGTTACAGATCGCCCATCGATCTCCGAAGCATGGAGGTGGATGGGCGATTTGTTTTTTGGGGGAGTCGCCTGAGCCGTTTAGGATGGACGTCAACCTTTTGCTGTGAGGGCGGTCGATGAACAGTTTGCGCTGGGTAGCGCTTGGCGTGTGCCTGGCGAGTGTGGCGGCGTGGCCGCAGGGGACAGAGACCAAGCCGGCCAGAGCGTGGATGAACACGGCATTGGCGGCGGACGAGCGGGCGGATCTGCTGCTGAAGGTGTTGACGCTCGATCAGAAGATCCAGCTGCTGCATGGGACGGGCGATCCGCACGAGGGGCCGGCGGATCCGCATGCGGCGGATGGCAATGGCGGGTCGGGGTATGTGCCGGGCTTTCCTGATTTAGACCTGCCAGGGTTACAGATGGATGATTCGGCGTATGGGGTGGCGTACTCGGCGGGGAGTGGGCGGTACTCGACGGCGCTGCCTTCGCCCCTTGGTCTGGCGGCCTCCTGGGATACGGAACTGGCGCGGGAGTATGGGGCGCTGATCGGGCGCGAGCTGCGCGACCAGGGCTACACCATGACGCTGGGTGGCGGAGTGAACCTGACTCGGGAGCCGCGGAACGGGCGGACATTTGAGTACCAGGGCGAAGACCCGGTGCTGGCGGGGACAATGGTGGGGAACCTGGTTCGCGGGGTGCAGTCGACGCATGTGGTCGGCGACATCAAGCACTATGCGGTGAACGACCAGGAGAGCGGGCGGCATGCGGTCTCGTCCGAGATCAGCGAGCGTGCGATGCGGGAGACGGACCTGCTGGCATTTGAGATTGGGATCGAGACGGGGCAGCCGGGGGCGGTGATGTGTGCGTACAACCGCGTGAATGGCGTGTATGCGTGCGAGAACGAGTTTCTGCTGAAGACGGTACTGAAGGGCGACTGGAGGTTTCCGGGGTTCGTGGTGTCGGACTGGCTGGCGACGCACTCGACGGTGCGGTCATCGCATGCGGGGCTGGATAACGAGGAGCCGGAGAATACGTTTTATGGGCCTGCCTTCAAGAAGGCAGTAGAGGCGGGCGAGATCTCGCAGGCGGAGATGAACGATCACGTGCATCGCATTCTGCGGGCTATGTTTGCGTCCGGTGTCGTCGATGATCCGCCGAAGAAGCAGGTGCCGGATGTGTTTCGCGGGGCGAGGATCGCGCGCGAGGTGGAAGCGAAGAGCCTGGTGCTGCTGAAGAACGAGCGCGGCGTGCTGCCGCTGGATCCTGCGCGGGTCAAGACGATTGCGGTGATTGGGAGGAATGCGGATAAGGGGATGATCTCGGGTGGAGGCTCGGCGCAGGTGGATCCGGCGGGAGGCAATGCGATCGGGATCATTCCGGAGAAGGAGAAGAAGGCGGACTGGCAGAAGGCGGTGTGGTTTCCGGATTCGCCGGTCGACGCGATCAAGGCGGCGATGCCGGGTGCGGAGGTGCGGTTTGCCTCGGGAGCGGATGTGGCGGAGGCGGTGACGGTGGCGAAGGGAGCGGATGCCGTGCTGGTGTATGCGTACCAGTGGCAGGCGGAGGGTGTGGACCTGCCGACGCTTGCGCTGCCGGATGGGCAGGACGCGATGATTGCGGCGGTGGCGAAGGCGAACGCGAGGACGGTGGTGGTGCTGGAGACGGGCGGGCCGGTGCTGATGCCGTGGATCGATGCGGTCGCAGGCGTGGTGGAGAGCTGGTATAGCGGGACGATGGGAGCGACGGCGGTTGCGGAGGTGCTGGCGGGCGCGGTGAATCCCTCGGGCAAGCTCCCGGTGACCTTTCCGAAGGCGGATGCGGACCTGCCGCACCCGGTGATTGTTGGGCCGCCGCCGGCCTCGCAGGAAGACTGGACGGATGAGGCGGCGATGTCGAAGAAGCTGCTGCAGGGCTTGCCGGCGTTTTCGACGAGGTATGACGAGGGGCTGAAGGTTGGGTACAAGTGGTACGACGCGGAGCGGAAGCCGGTGCTGTTTCCGTTTGGGTTCGGGCTCTCCTATACGCGCTTCAGCTATGCGGGCCTGGCGGTGGAGGCGGGCGCGGTGACGACGTCGGTGCGGTTTGCCGTGAGGAATGCGGGCGCGCGGGCTGGCGAGGAGATCGCCGAGGTGTACTCGACCATGCCGGCGACGAGTGGGGAGCCGCCGAAGCGGCTGGTGGGCTGGGTGAAGGTGCGGCTCGCCGCGGGAGAAGAGAAGCAGGTGGTGGTGGAGGTACCGCGGGCGCGGTTTTCGATCTGGGAGGGGGCGACGAAGGCGTGGGTGGTGCCGGAGGGGACGTACATGGTGATGGTGGGGCCGAGCTCTCAGGAGCTGCCGTTGACGAAGGCGGTGGCGATGCGATGATCAGGCGAGGTCGAGCATTGCTTCGTCGATGAAGCACCAGCCCCAGCTTTCGCCAGGCTCAATCGATCGCATGATGGGGTGTTTGGTGGCGTGGAAGTGTTTGGTGGCGTGCTTGTTCTTTGAGGAGTCGCAGCAGCCGACGTGGCCACACTCCAGGCAGAGGCGGAGGTGGACCCAGGTGTCGCCCAGCTTGAGGCACTCCTCGCAGCCTTTGGTGTTGGGGTGAACGTCGCGGATCTGGCTGGTGTGCGTGCAGTGCGGCATAGGCGGGCTCCGTTCGATGATGCCTGGGACTACTGTACGTTGCTGCGCGGCAAATTTCGCTGCCAGGTCGCGTCCGTTCCGAGGAGATTGCCGCCGTGACGCATCCAAGGTTGCATGAACGATCAGGGTACAGCGCAGGGCGCGACGGAACGCGGGGAGGAGCAGGGGCAGCAGGAGAGTGGGACGGCTCGCGAGGCGCCCGCGCCGGCGACCCTTACGGTAGAGGACGAGCGGCTGGCGAAGTCGGACTCGCGCGAAGAGAACTGGCAGCGATGGGGAACGTACCTACCGGAACGGCAGTGGGGAACGGTTCGCGAAGACTACTCGGCGGATGGGAATGCGTGGAGCTTCACGCATGACATGGCGCGCTATCGAGCGTACCGGTGGGGCGAGGATGGACTGCTGGGATGGACGGATCGCGAGTGCCGTCTGTGCTATTCAACGTCGCTCTGGAACGGCAACGACGCCATTTTGAAGGAGCGGCTGTTCGGGTTGGGGAACCCAGAGGGCAACCATGGCGAAGATGTGAAGGAGCAGTTTTACTACCTGGACGCGACGCCGACGCACAGCTATGCGAAGGCGCTCTACAAGTACCCGCAGCGGGCGTTTCCGTATGACGAGCTGGTGAAAGTCAACCATGAGCGCGGCTACGATGAGCCAGAGTATGAGCTGCTGGATACGAAGATCTTTGACGAAGAGCGCTACTTCGACGTGCAGGTGGAGTACGCGAAGAGCTCAGTCGAAGACACGTTGATTCGGCTGACGATTTCAAATCGCGGACCGGAGAGCGCGTCGCTGACGGTGGCGCCAACACTGACGCTGCGGAACAACTGGTCGTGGCGAAACCTGGAGCCGGGAGAGGAGACGCGGCCGGGGATGTGGCTGAAGGATGGCGGCGTGATGGCGAGCCACAAGACGCTCGGGGAGTTTCGCTTTGTGCCGGTTGGGGACAAGGGCGCGGACGCGATGCCGGACGAGGTGATCTTTACCGAGAACGATACGAACATTCATCGGCTGGATCCGGCGTACACGGGAGAGCGGCGCTATACGAAGGATGGCTTCGATCGCTACCTGGTGGGTGGCGACGAGGGCGCGGTGAATCCGCAGCAGGTGGGAACGAAGAGCGCGTATGTGTATCGCGTGCAGATTGCGGCGGGGGAGACGACGGTGCTGCGGCTGCGGCTGGTGCGTGTGGATCAAGGGGAGCCGGCGTCGATCGATGCGGAGACCTTCGAGGCCTGCTTTGCTTTGCGGAAGGAGGAGGCGGACGCGTTTTACGCGGTGAGGATTCCGGAGACGTTCACGGAGGATGAACGGAATGTGTCGCGGCAGGCGTATGGTGGGCTGCTGTGGACGAAGCAGTTCTACTACTACGTTTCGCAGCGCTGGCTGGAGGGTGACCCGGCACAACCGGCGCCACCGGAGGAGCGCAAGCAGACGCAGAACAAGGACTGGCGGCATCTGTTTTGTCGCGATGTGCTCTCGATGCCGGACAAGTGGGAGTACCCGTGGTTCGCGGCGTGGGACACGGCGTTCCACATGAT
>CAXTCB010000146.1:0-5580 GCA_964242875.1 uncultured Acidobacteriaceae bacterium | reverse complement strand
ATCCGCACGTTGTTCACGATCACCGTGCGGTTGTACACATTGTGAATGTTCGTGATGTTGACGTTGCTGACGGCGCGGTTATACGCGAAATGGTTCCCGTTCCAGTACCCGCCCTCATAGCCCGTACCGTAGTACCCAAATCCATACGGCACCCCACCGTAGAAGCCGATGTGGCGTCCCCAGTAGCCGTGATGAAAGCCGTACCCGCGGCGGTACGGTCCCCACCAGCCCGGGGTCCAGAGCGCACCCACGTAGGGCGCGGCACACCACGCTCCGGGCACCCAGTAGTAGCCCGCCGGAGCATAGCCCCAGTAGCCAGGCGTCCACAGGTAGTCGTCCGCTGGAGCCGGCGGCTGGTCGTACACGGGCAACGGGGGCGGCGGCTCCTGCGCCTGCTGGTTCTGGTCCACATCCTGATAGATCTGGTCGCTCAGCGTCTGCGCATCGTCCGCGCCATACTGCCCGTTGTCATACGCCCCGTTCGGCTGCTCGTTGCCGTATCCGCTGCCGCCCTGCGGGTCGCTTCCCTGCGGATATCCTTGCGGCTGCTGCCGCTCGATCGGCGCCGGCGCCTGCTGTCCATTCCCGTAGCTTTCGGCCGCCTGCTGGCTCTCGTTCACCGCCCCCTGCGGTGCTCCCTGGTAGCCCGCCGCCCTGTACCGTGAAGCCGGTCGGCCTCCTCGCGTGGCGCTGCCCGGCGCTGCCTGCACGCCGTAGCCGCCTGTCGGTGCCGGGGTGAGTCCGGCGCCTGTCGCCGCTGCCTCCGCATCGCTTGCGTCCACCGGCGCCATGTTCGCCTCCGCGGGATCCGGCCCCGTGTCGCTCACCGTGGTCATCTGCGGCTGGTCGCTCTTGCAGCCCACCAGACCGACGCCCATTGCTGTTACGAGCAGGCCGGCCAAAATCGCTCCCGCAAACAGACCGCCCGTCCGACCCTTCCGCAACTCACTCATTCTTCCTGTACTGTGCATGGCCTTGCATCCTGTCCGCTCGGTCTTTTCTCCGCGCTCAAAAGCTCGCGGTGGTCGGCCGGCCTGTCTTCTTGAACCCGGAAACTCCAAAGTAGCTTCGATGCTCCTTGTTGATATTGCAAACTCGTCTTTCGTGACCTTCCCGGGCAAACCTTCCCCTCTTGGAAACACTCTGGTCGGTGGTCAGCTACTCTAAGTTCACCCCCGCCAACCTGTCTGGCCAACTCCGACCTGAGGTCCTCATCCGTACGCATGCACGTCTTCCGCCAAATCGCTGCTGCTCTCTTCGTCTCCTCGCTTGGCCTGCATGCCCAAACCTCCGGGCGCACCCTTACCGACGCGGACTACCGCCTCGCCGAGAGCCGCCTCTCCTATAACGTCAATACCCTCATCGCCCATACCGTCAGCCACCCCGTCTTCCTGGCGGGCAATCGTTTCTGGTACCGCGACGCCAGCCCGGCCCAGGCCACCTACGTCCTCGTAGATCCCGCCACCCGGTCAACCTCGCCCGCCTTTGACCACGCGGCCCTTGCTAAAGCCATCCTCACCGCGGTTCCCGACGCGAAGCCTGCACCGGATCCCGCCCACCTGCGTCTCGACGGTCTGGAGTTTCTCGATCTTGACCCTTCCGGCCATCCCAGGACCCTCACCTTCGCCGCCTCCGGCAAGAAGCTGCGCTGCACCGTCAACACCACCAGCGTCTCCTCCGGCACCGCTGCCTGCGCTCCTGACCGCGAGGCCAACTCCAAAGACCAGCCCGCCACCCGCCGCGCCCGTCCCGCCTCCGTTCTCTCGCCGGACGGTACCCGCGCCGCCTTTCTGCGCGACTGGAATCTCTGGCTCCGTGAGACAAAGTCGGGCGCCGAGACCCAGCTCACCCACGACGGCATCCCCGACTTCGGGTATGCCACCGACAATGCCGGCTGGACCCATTCCGGCAACCCCATCCTCCTTTGGTCTCCCGACTCCAAACACATCGCCACCTTCCAGCAGGATCAGCGCAAGACCGGCATGATGTACATGGTCCCTGTCACCAACCGGCATCCCCAACTTGAGGCATGGCACTATCCCTTGGTCGGCGACAAGGACGTCACGGTGATCGAGCGCGTCGTGATCGACGTTCCCTCCGGCAAGGTCGTCCGCTTCAGGATGCCGCCCGACCAGCACCGGTCCACCATCTGCGACGACGTCAGCTGTCCCGGCGGCTGGGACGACGTGCAGTGGGCACCCGGCTCAAACTCCCTCGCCTTCGTCTCCACCTCCCGCGACCACAAGGAAGAATGGCTCCGCGTTGCCGACGCCTCCACCGGTGTCATCCGCGAGGTCTTTCACGAGTCCGCCCCCGTCTACTTCGAGTCCGGCAACAACCACGTCAACTGGCGTTACCTCCCCGATTCAAACGAGTTCCTCTGGTTCTCGGAGCGCTCCGGCTGGGGCCAGATGTACCTGTACGACCTCAAGTCCGGCCAGCTCAAGAATCAGATCACCACCGGCGACGGCAACGTTCTCCAGGTACTTTCGGTGGATCGCAAGGCCCGTCGCATCCTGTACCTCGCGGTCGGCAAGAACCCCGCCGACAACCCCTACTTCGAGAACCTCTACACCACGGACTTCTCCGGTAAAAACACCCATCGCCTGACCTCTGACAGCACGACCCACGCCGTCACCCTCTCTGACGACGGCTCGGTCTTCGTCGATGTTGCGTCCACCCCCACCACCCCGCAGATCACCACGCTCCGCGATACGAAATCCGGCAAGCTCATCATGCCCATCGCCCAGCAGGATCTCTCCGCCCTCTCTGCCACTGGTTGGAAGCCGCTCATCCCCTTCACGGTCAAGGCCCGCGATGGCAAGACGGACCTCTTCGGTTACATGTTCCAACCCACTACCTTCGACCCCGCAAAGAAGTATCCGCTGGTCGACTACATCTATCCCGGCCCGCAGGTGGGCTCCTGTGGCGGCAGCCGCGACTTCTCCGCCGCGCACAACGATAACCAGGCTCTCGCCGATCTCGGCTTCATCGTCGTCTGCATCGATGGCATCGGCACACCCGAACGCTCCAAGGCCTTCCACGAGGGCTTCTACGCCGCCGACCCGGCCGATAACACCCTTCCTGACCAGGTTGCCGGCATCAAGGAGCTCGCAGCAAAGTATCCCTTCATCGATCTCGATCGCATCGGCATCTGGGGGCACTCCGGCGGCGGCAACGCCACCGCCACCGCCATGCTTCGCTATCCCGACTTCTTCAAGGTCGGCATCGCCGAGTCCGGCAATCACGACCAGCGGGAGTACGAAGACGACTGGGCCGAGAAGTGGGCCGGCCTCGAACACATCAACCCTGACGGAAGCTCAAACTACGACTCCCAGGCCAACCAGAACTACGCAAAGAACCTCAAGGGCCATCTGCTTCTCGCGCACGGCACCATGGACGACAACGTGCCCCTCAACAACACCCTTCTGCTCGTCGACGCGCTCATCAAGGCCAACAAGGACTTCGATCTGATCCTCTTCCCCAACGCCCATCACGGCTACGGAGAAGGTAGCGAATACATGACGCGCCGCCGCTGGGACTACTTCACTCGATATCTCGCCGGCAACACTCCACCCTTCGCGTACCAGATGAAGCCCTACGCCGAAGCGCAACGCAGCGCCCAGGGTCCCGTTGCTCCCGACCAGCCCGCGGATAGGGAGCAGCCGTAAGCCAAAGCCACCACTTCTTTATGATGAAGGGAAGAGAGCACGCGGTGCGCTCGATCCCCCTTGAGCCACACTCAAGCTGGCCGTGATCAGCAAGCCGACATCCATGAGGAGCAAACGATGATCTTGGTCTCTGTGGTCATTCCTACGCGCGGTCGGCCAGCCCTGCTGCTGCGCGCTCTGCGCAGTGTCTTTGCTCAAACCCTTTCAGACCTCGAAGCCGTCGTCGTCATCGACGGACCCGATCCGGAGACCATCGCTCTCCTCGAAGATCTCGCCCGGACGGAGGCGCGTCTCCGCATCGTCGCGCTCACCTCCAGCGTCGGCGGATCGGACGCGCGCAATCGTGGCGTCGACGCCTCGCAGGGAGAGTGGATCGCCTTTCTCGACGACGATGATGAGTGGCTGCCCCGCAAACTTGAGGCCCAGCTAGCCGCCGTTCGCTCCTCCTCCGCACCCGTGATCATCGGCACCTGCAAGATCATCGCGCGCACCCCGGCCGAGGACTACACCTGGCCGCGCCGCCTGCCGGATCCTGGCGAGCCCATCAGCGAGTACCTCCTCGCGCGTCGCAGTCTCTCTCGCGGCGAGGGTTCCATCCAGACCTCAACCTTCTTCGTCCGCAAGTCGCTCATGCAGCAGCATCCATTCAAGAGCGGCCAGCTCAAGCACCAGGACACAGAGTGGCTCCTTCGCGTCGGCTTGCTTCCGGGCGCCCAGGTCATCTTCGCGGAAGAGGTCCTCGCCATTCATTACATCGAAGAGGAGCGCGCCTCCGTCAGCAGCAAGGCGAACTGGCGCTACTCGCTCGAGTGGATCCAGCGCGATCGCCACCTCTTCTCACCGCGCGCGCTCACCGGCTTTCTCTTCCACCACATCGCTCCCGAAGCCTCGGAGCAGCAGCAATGGCGCGCCTTTCCCACCCTGCTCACCATGGCGGTCCGGCACGGCAAGAGCTCGGCCCGCGACTACGCCATCTTTCTCGCCATGTGGGTTCTTCCGCGGCAGCGACGCAGACGCCTGCGCGACTGGATGGCACACCAGCCCCTGCTTCGATCGCTGGTGCACTCCCGATGAAGATTCTGCAGCTCACCCGACAATTCCTGCCTTCGGAAGGCGGCATCGAGAGTGTCGTGGAAGGTCTCACTGCCGCACTGCAGCAACGCGGCCACCAAGTCGACGTCGCCACCCTGCAGACCATCTTCGCCACCGGTGCGAAAGCCCCGCCCGCATCCATCGAGTCCGGCATCCGCGTTCGCCGCATGCCGCACTGGGGTTCGCGGCGCTACCCCATCGCTCCTGCCGCCCTGCGCGAGATCCGCGGCTACGACCTCGTACACATCCACGCCATCGACTTCTTTGTCGACTTCCTCAGCCTGCTCAAGCCGCTGCACGGCGTCCCCATCGTGGTCAGCACCCACGGCGGCATCTTCCACACGCAGTTCCTCCGCGCCCTCAAAGAGCTCTTCTTCAAGACAGTCACCCGCCTGTCGCTCGCCCGTGTCGGCGCCGTCATCTGCGTCAGTCAGCACGACCGCCACAAGTTCCAGGAGATCGTCTCGCCGAATCTCATCCACGTCATTGAGAACGGCGCCAACATCGATCGCTTCCTCTCCATGCAGAAGCAGATAGAACCAGGTCTGTTACTCGGCATCTCCCGCCTTGTCGAAAACAAGCGCGTTCACAAAGTCCTCGAGGCCATGGCACCCCTCGTCGACCGCTACCCTGATTTGCACCTCGAGTGGGTCGGCGCGGATGTCGCCGGCCAGCGCCCCGCACTCGATCGCCGCGCTGCAGAGCTCGGCCTCACCGGCCGCGTTCGCTTTCACGGCGCAACCAGCCGAGAGGATCTGTCGAATCTGCTTCAACGCGCCCACCTCTTCGTCTCCGCCTCCGCCTACGAGGGCTTCGG
>CAXTCB010000145.1:0-5600 GCA_964242875.1 uncultured Acidobacteriaceae bacterium | reverse complement strand
TCGCCCTCTATCTGCTCCACTTCAACGTCTTCGAGATGATCCACAACTACCACCTCCTCGATCACCTGCACCTCACCGCACTCGACCCCTGGGTCTCCTACCTCATCATCATCGCGCTCGCCTACGCCACCGTCCGCTGGATCGAGAAGCCCGCCCGCAAGCTCATCCTCAACCACGCGAAGCGACGCCACGAGATCACCCGCAAAGAGCCCGATCTGGACCCCACCCCCATCCCATAGCGATGCCCCTTTGCTCCTGAGTCACGCTTCCACGACGCAAACAGGAACGCGCTCCCGAAGAGCGAAGAGTCGAAAGTGTGCTGGCGGCACCTTAATGGCTGGAGAACGCCGCAGACGGGGTGGAGCTCGCTTCGCTGTCCTTGAGATCCATGCGTTCAATCAGGCCATTCGCGATCGTGTACACATGCCACACCTCGCTGTCCGAAAGCAGGTCGCCCCCGCGACTCTTCACCAACTGGTGAACCCTGACCTCCGTCTTGCCGAGCTCATGGAGGATCACCTCCATCGGCTCCACATGTGGATCAAACTCCTGCCACTGACGGGTCCAGTAGCGACGAATCTCTTCTTTCCCGACAGCACGACCACCCTCCGATGCCTTGGGCCAGCTCACCGTCTCGCTCATGTACGACAGGGCTTCTTCCGTATCTCGCTGATTGAAGGCCGAGTAAATCCGGGCAATAAGGGTCTCTGTGTTGGTCGTAATCTCTTCAGCGGACATAGGGGTACGTTACACAGAAAAGTCTCGAGCTGCCCAGCTTTGGCTTTCCCCCCAGACGCACAAAAGCCCCGCTCACTGGCGGGGCTCTCACGCACGCGTAAGCGGAGACTACTGGGTGTTCACCACCTGCGTCGCATGCTGGCCGTTGGCAACCGCCACCAGGCAGCTCGGCAGCCCGGACGCCGGATACGGTGTGTTCTGGATATCCTTCAGCGTCCCATTGTTCGGGCTCAACTGCAGGCCGGAGATCGAATTGTCCCCATTGTTTGATGTGTAGAGATAGATCCCCAGCGCCGGCTCAATCGCCACGCATGTCGGATTCGTCTTGACGAGAACCGATGCCGATCCCACCGAGCCCGCCAGGTTTCCCGTCGCCTGGTCGATCGTGTACGCCGTCACCGAAGCCGCATTGAAGTTCGAGACATACAGGTACTTGCCGCGCGGATCGATCGTCAGGCCGGAAGGATACTGCCCGGTCGCAAAGGGCCCGTTGGTCATCGCCTGCGGCACTCCGGTCGCCGTCACCAGAAAGCCGCCTACCTGGTTGGAAAGGTCGTCGGTCACATACAGAAAGCGTGAGGTCGGGTCGACCAGAATGGCACTTGGCTGAACCCCGGACGGAATCCCTTGCGGCAGTGTCTCGCCCGCCGTAACCCGCGTCAGAGGGGCCGCCGCCGTTCCCGTTCCTTGGGTCTGCGCAAACGTCTGGATGAACCCCTCGGGCGTCGGGGACGTGGAGCCGGCCTGGACCCCGGTCTCACGATCCGTCACATAGATGAAGTGGGTCGTCGACCCCGTCGGATATCCCGTAACTGTTATACCAATCGGGTTGTTTCCCGTCGGGACTGAGGTCGGACCCGCCATCAAGGAGCCGTCATCCTGATTGATCTGGAAGATCGTCAGGTTGCCCGGTCCCGGTGCCGCCGAGGTAAACCCCGGCTGCAGCGTCGAGGCGACATACAGGTACGAACCCGTTGCATCGATCGCGGCCGCTACAGGGTAGCTGCCCACCACGTTGTACGTATTCGCCGCATACAGCTTGCCGTCGGTTCCGACCGCGAACTGCACCACACTATTGTCATCCCGGTTGAGCACATAAATGTACTTGCCGCTCGGCGCCGCGACCAGCGTTACCGGGTTCCGCCCGCCCGAATTAATTGGGGAGTTCGCCAGCTGCGTCAGAGCCCCGGACTGGTAATCCACCAGGTAGCCATTCACAAATCCCGTTGTGCCCTGGACCGCCGTCGAGTACACATAGGCCACCGTAAAGTCACGGCTGCAGGAGATCGTTCCAAATCCGAGCGCCGCTGAAACCAGTGTCGCCACGCTCCCGCGGCCAATCGCTTTCCAATTCATTCGTCTTCCAACCCTTCGCGGACTTCTCTCAGCCGCTGCCTTCCGTTCGGTGCTGCCCCTCCGTTCGAGAGGCAGCCGGTGTACTGCCGCAATCCCGCCTGGACTAGCTCGTCGCGCCGCTTACCGCAAGGCAGCTCGCATGAGTCGCCGCCGTGAAGCTTGATCCGTGCTGTAGCTGCCCCAGCTCTCCAGTGGTCTGGTTCAGCGTCAGGCCAGTAACCGTGCCGTCCACACTGTTCGAGGTGTACAGGTACTTATTCGTTGGATCCTCGACCATGCACGTCGGCCCTGACCCGACGGAGAACGGATTATTGATGCCGCCAACCCGCGTCAGCTTTCCAGTCGAGTCCAGGCTGAAGACCGAGATCGAGCTGTTCGGCTGGGACGCATCGCTGTTGGACTGATTCAGCACATAAACATACTTGCCGTTACGCGCTTCGGTCAGCGTCCATACCGGGTTTCTCGCCGAATCGACGTTGTTCACCGACCCACCGACCACTGCGCTCAGCGAGCAGCCCGTACCCACGGTGAAGGGAAGGATCACCCCCGGTGTCGACAGCGCTCCATTCGAGTCCGCCGGCCCAACGTCAGTCAGATACACAGAGGAGCCACCTAGGCCGCCCAGCGTGATCGAGGACACGTTGACCGCACCGGTCGGAATGTTTCCGGTCACCGTCGTCGCCAACTGACCATTACCCGAGATCTGGTACGGAAAGACGTACGTGTTGTTGATGTCCTGGGCCGTGTTCTTGTCCAGAACGAACAGGCAGCTGCTCGACTGCACCCGCATCATGCTCGGGTTCTGCCCCACCGGAAAATAATTGATGTTCTGATCGTTCTCGTCTTTCACCTGCTGGTTCGTCACAGTCGAAAGCCGGCCCGTATCCGCCGCGATCGAAAACACAG
Source organism: uncultured Acidobacteriaceae bacterium (assembly GCA_964242875.1). Lineage (GTDB taxonomy): Bacteria > Acidobacteriota > Terriglobia > Terriglobales > Acidobacteriaceae > Edaphobacter. The sequence continues at coordinate 2,600 of CAXTCB010000145.1, read as the reverse complement.
TGACGTCGCCTTGCTGATTCGCCGCGTACGAGGAGTTCGCCGGTGCCAGGTTGTCCAGCACGTAAAGGTAGCTCCCCGCACTGTCGATCGCCGCCCACACCGGAGTTCCCGCAAGTGTCGAATAGTTCTCCTGAAAGGTGAGGGTGCCGTCGCCGCCCACGCTGAACTCGGCAATGTTGCCATCGCGATTGCTCTTGTGCGTCACCTCATCGCGGGTGCCCTGGTTCACCACGTAGAGATACCGGCCATTCGCCCGCACCACCAGCGTGCCCGGGTTCTGGCCCGACGTATTGAACGGTGACTTGGGAATCGATGTCAAATTCCCGGTGAAGTTATCGATCTTGTAGCCGACAATCGAGCTCGTCGTCGTCGCCGTTGCGGTGGTTCCCGTTACCCACATGAAGCCGACTGTTCCGCCGCCACATGCCGTCATACCCAGACCGAGTGCTACCGAGGCCGCCAGTGCCATCGAGACACGGCCAATTCTGCTCAACTTCATGCGCTTCCTTCACCCTTGCAGATCGCTTCCGGCGCGGTGAATGCGCGGAAGAGGACCGACATGCCATCAGGGATTCATTTCCCGTAATTGTAGAAGCTGGCGAGCGTTTGCGCCACCTGACGGCCCTTGTCACCGCCTTCCTCACCCAGGCAATCCCTGCGCCCGCGTCAGAAAAAGAACGGGGACGCAGCGCCCGGTGCGCCCGTCCCCGTACCCTTCCCTTGCAACCGGCCCGACGCCCGGCTTTGTCCCTACCAGGTACGGCAGACATTCGCCGGCATCATCGGCTGGCCCGTCTTGCAGCTGAAAGCCTTGCCGAACTCCTCAAAGTTCTGCACCGTGCCGTTCGTTCGCCACTCGCCCGAGCTGTGCGGATCCGTCTTCGCCAGCACCCGCGCGCTCTGCTCCGTCGCATTCTGACACCAGACCTGGCCGAACGAGATAAAGAAGCGCTGCTGCGGCGTAAATCCATCCTTCTTGCCGCCAGCAAAGCCGGCTCCGTCGCCGCTCTTGGCAATCGTCTCCGCAAGCGCCTGGAACGCGATCCGAATGCCGCCGTTGTCTGCCGTGTTCTCACCCAGCGTCAGATGTCCGTTCAGCTTCTGCCCCGGTGCCACCTCGAAGTTGTCATACTCCTTCGCCGTGCACTCCGTCCGCTCCGTAAACTTCTTCTTGTCTTCGTCGGTCCACCACTGCCGCACATTGCCGTTCAGGTCGTAGCGCGATCCCTGGTCGTCGAAGCCATGCGTCATCTCGTGCCCGATCACCACACCGATGCCGCCAAAGTTCACTGCCGGGTCCTGGTGGTTGTCAAAGAACGGTGGCTGCAGGATGCCGGCAGGGAAGTTGATGTCATTCTGCGGCGGGTTGTAGTACGCGTTCACGGTCGGCGGCGTCATGCCCCACTCCCGCTCATCCACCGGCTTGCCCAGCTTGGCGATCTCGTACTCCTGCTCAAAGGTGGCAGAGCGCTCCGTATTGCCCAGCAGGTCATCTCGCTTCACCTCGAGCTTCGAGTAGTTGCGCCACTTCTCCGGATACCCGATCTTGTCCTTGATCGTGTCCAGCTTCTTGCGCGCCTCCACCTTCGTCGCATCACTCATCCACGGCAGCTGCTTGATGTCCTCTGCCATCGCTACCTCGAGCGCCCGCACCAGCCGCTCCATGTTGTCCTTCGCGTCCGGCGGAAAGTTCTGCTTCACCCAGTCCTGCCCTACCGCCTCGCCCAGCGCGCGATCCGTCCGCGTGGTGCATTGCTTCCATCGCGCCTGCTGCTCCTTCTGACCGTTCAGCGTCTGGTTGAAGAACGCGAAGTTCTCATCCACAATCGGCTTCGAGAGCAGAGGCGCCCCGCCATGCAGCGCATGCCAGCGCAGGTAGTGCTTCACCGCCGCCGGCTTCTCGTCCTGTAACACCGCCTGCACCGCCTTCACATACCCGGGCGAGCTCACATTCAGCGTCGTCGCCGCACCCAGCCCAACCCCGCCCAGGTACTGCCCCCAGTCAAAGCTCGGGCTCAGCGCGTCCACCTGCGCAATCGTCATAATGTGGTACACATTGTCCGGATTCCGCCGCTCCACCCGGCCCATGGAGCCCCTCGCCAGCGCCGTCTCGATCCGCATCACGTCCGCCGCCTCAAGCTTCGCCTGCTCCGGCGTGTCGCCAGCCAGGGCAAACATCTTCTCCACGTGTGCGAGGTACTGCGCGCGAATCGTCTTCGACCGCTCATCGTCGTTCAGGTAGTAATCCCGGTCCGGCAGCGAGAGCCCGCCCTGCCCCGTATCCGCAATCTGCTTGGTCGAGTCCTTCTGATCCTGATCCACGCTGGCGATAAAAAAGCCGCCGCCGCCATGCTCCTCGAAGTCCTTCACCTCGAACGCCGCCAGGTCCTTGTTGCTCTTGATGCCCTCGATCAGCGCAAACTCCGGCTCGAGCGGCTTCACCCCCAGTGCATCGGCCCGCGAGACATCCATGCACGCCGCAAAAAAGTCGCCATACTGCTTCTGCAGCGGCGTCGCCGGCGCGTCGGCCGCCTTCTTCAGATCCGCGTACAGCAGGTAGCGGTTCCGCTCCCCCAGCTCGTTGAACCGGCCCCATCGCA
>CAXTCB010000144.1:0-5736 GCA_964242875.1 uncultured Acidobacteriaceae bacterium | reverse complement strand
TGGAGATCTTCTCGGCGACGTCGTAGCCTTCGACGACTTCGCCGAAGATGGTGTGTTTGCCGGTCAGCCAGCTGGTGTCCGCGGTGGTGATGAAGAATTGGCTGCCGTTGGTGTTGGGTCCGGCATTTGCCATGGCGAGCTTTCCGGGCTGGTTGAAGCCGTGCTTGGAGCCCTTGGTTTCATCCGCGAACTTGTATCCGGGGCCGCCCATGCCGGTGCCTTCGGGGTCGCCGCCCTGGATCATGAAGTTGGGGATCACGCGATGGAAGATGGTGCCGTCGTAGAGCTTTGCACCCTTCTTGGAGCGGGAGTTCCACTCTTTGCTGCCTTCGGCGAGGCCGATGAAGTTTGCCACGGTCTCGGGCGCGTCCTGCTCAAAAAGCTGGCAGACGATGGTTCCTTCCGAGGTCTTGAATGTTGCGTACGTGCCAGGACTGCTGGGCATTCTGTTCTCCTTTTACTTCGTTGCTGGTGCATAAGATGGTGCACGCCGGTGAAAGGGCTATGCCCAATGGCATGTGACGGCGCGGCGCTAATGCGTTGCGGTCACCGGTGCGGAGGTTGGAGATGGCTCTGGTGACGGATCGGCGGGGATCGGCTGGCCGACCGCCACGATCGTGATCGTGTTGATGACGACCGGGGTCACTGGCTTGTCGGTGGCGTTCCGCTCAACACGGGCGATGGCAGCGACACGCGTGACGGTCTGTGCGTCGCACTGGCCGAAGATGGTGTGCTTTCCATTGAGCTCTTCGACGGGAGATTCCGTGATGAAGAATTGACTTCCGTTGGTTGAGGGGCCCGAGTTTGCCATGGCAAGACGGCCGGGTACGTTGAAGGTGAGTGCGGGATCGATCTCATCCTGAAAGTAGTAGCCGGGATCTCCGGTGCCATCGCCGACGCGGTCGCCGCCCTGAATCATGAAGTTTGGAATCACGCGGTGAAAGGTGGTTCCGTTATAGAAGGGCTGCCCGTGTACCTTCCTGAGGGTCCTGGGATCAGTCCAGTCCTTTGTGCCCTGCGCGAGACCGATGAAGTTGGCGACGGTGACAGGGGCCTGCCTGTCATAGAGCTTGCAGGTGAGGCGTCCCATCGAGGTGTCAATCAAGGCAGTCGGCCCGGCCGGCGTGACGGGTGGGCGAACCTGTGGGCTGGCTTCGGGTCCGTCGGGCAGATCCGCTGTCGAGGCCTTGGGAACAGGCGCCTGAGCGGGAGATGGGGGCACCTGTGGCGCCGGTGGCGAGGCGGTCTGGGCGAGGGCTACGGGCGCGAGAAGTGCCAACGAGACAAGTGGCCGGAAGATAAAGGTCGTCAACGTCACTACGGATTAGTTTACGCGAGGATGGCTGGAAGGGGATGGCAAGCGGCTTTGATTCCTTCGAGTTCAGGCCGAGGGGACAAACGGGTTTGGGGGAGGAAGCATCTGACTGCGTGGTCATGAAAGGAAGTCGCGACATGGTGAAGTTTGCGTTGTACGGTTCGCTGAAGGCGAAGCCAGGGAAAGAGGCGGAGGTCGAGGCGTTTCTGAAGCAGGGTGCGGCGATGGCGAAGCAGGAGCCGGGAACGATCACCTGGTATGCCGTTAAGGAAGCTGAGGGACGATATGGCATCTTCGATACGTTCGAGGATGAGGCGGGACGGGATGCTCACCTCAATGGGGAGATCGCGAAGGCCCTGATGGCAAATGCGGAGGAACTGCTGAGTGAACCGCCGCAGATCAACAAGATTGCGATCCTGGCAGAGAAGTAAAGGCATCAGGTTAGCGGTGTGAGGCGGCGTGTTCTACCTGCCGCATCACGCGAAGAAGGTTCTCGCCCATAATTCCTCTGATGTCGGGGTCGCGGTATCCACGACCAGCGAGAGCAGTTGCGATTTTGGGCAGGTCTGCCGCGGAGTCGAGGCCTTCCGGCAGGGCGCAGATGCCGTCGAAGTCAGAGCCGAGCCCAACATGCTCCACGCCGGCGACCTGGCAGGCGTGGTCGATGTGGTCGATAAGAGCGTGGAAGGGAGGACGTGGGATGCAGGCCGCGAAGCGCTGATCGACGGCGTTCGAAGCAGTGTGACGGAGCGTGGTGCCTGCCTGATCGGCTTCGCGTTGTATGGTCGCCTGTTCGATCTCGCGCTCGGGTGTCAGAGAATTCCATGCACCTCGCCAGGTCTCATCGATGAAGGCGGGATAGAAGTTGATCATGACGGCTCCGCCCGTGGCAGCGATCGCGCGCATCATGTCGTCGGTAAGATTGCGCGGCGCTGCAGTCAGGCTGCGGGCGCTGGAATGACTGGCGAGAAGCGGCGCTGCTGCTGTCGCGAGGACATCGGCGAAGGTGGTGTCCGAGACGTGCGAGACATCCACCATCATGCCGAGACGGTTCATTTCGCGGACCACATCGCGACCGAAGTCGGTGAGGCCGTCATGGCGGGTTACGGAAGGCTTATCGAGATCGCCTGAGGACGTGGCCCACTCATTCGAGTTGGCCCAGGTCAGGGTCATGTAGCGCACGCCGAGCTCGAAGTACTGCCGGAGAAGTGCAAGGGAGTTCTCAATAGCGTGGCCGCCTTCGATACCCATGAGCATCGCGAAGCGGCCAGAGTGGTGAGCATCGACGATATCGGCAGCAGACCGACAAAGGGAGAGCGATGGCGGAGATCGCCGGACCTGCTGGTGTACCGCGTCGATCAAGGACAGGGTGCGATGGGCGTAGCGACCGCGCCACTGCGTTGGTTCAGGCCAGATGGCGAAGAACTGCCCGGAGAGGCCACCCGCGCGCGCAGTAGACAGATTGAGATGACCGCCGAGCAGGTCATCGGTGAAGTTCCAGTCCTCGTCGAGGAAGCGCTGCGGGGTGTCAGCATGCGCATCGAGCAGCAACATGGGGCGGTCGGTGTTTGGCTCCGGCATGCGTGGCTGCAGTGTATCAACCAGCAAAGCGGACGCTCCGGCGGCAACCTGAGGCAGCAGTGTCCCGTCAAAGGCAAAAGAGGTGAAGTATGGCACAAGGCATCGATTCGACCAAGACTCCGGCTCGTCCTTCCCACGAAGCGGTAGAGAGCAGTACCAGCGACGGAACAGACGTAGCGAAGTCTGAAGAGCACAAGATGGATCATGTAGCGATGGAGAGCGCCAAGCGAGCACAGAACCGTATTCACGCGGACGAGGATGTGAATCCCGGAACTGACCTGTTCACGAAGTAAGTACCGCTGCAGGTGCTGACGGTAGAAGCCCGCCGAAGTGGCGGGCTTCGTCGCGCAGGCCAACAGATTAGTAGCCCTCTGCTCCTGCAACGGCAACCGAATGGTCCTGCTCTCCGGAGCCGCCGGAGATGCCAAGAGCGCCGACCACCGTGCCATTCTGCTTGAGGGGGACGCCGCCGGCAAAGATCATGATGCGGCCGTGATTGGACGCGTGGATGCCAAAGAACTGCTGGCCAGGGCCGGAGTTGTCGCCGAGATCTTTGGTGGTGATGTCAAAGGCGCGCGAGGTGAATGCCTTGCTCATGGCGATGTCGATGGAGCCGCGCCAGGCGTTCTCCATGCGTTCGAAGGCGAGCAGGTTTCCACCCTCATCTACTACGGCGATGCACATAGGCTGACCGATCTCTTCGGCTTTCCTGGTTGCCGCGGCGATGATCTTCCGGGCGTCGCTCAGATTCAACATTGCGTTACTCCTTCAGGTGGTGTCTCTAGGGTACGGTGTCTAGGATGCGTCCGAGGCGAAAGCCGTTCGGATCGCTGCGTTCCATGGCTCGGTTCCATCTCAGGAGATGGCGGGATCGTTCAGGGGCGCCAGCGGGTCGGGAGTGGCTTCTGGACTCGTCCACCCATAGGTCTGGTAGCGCCAATGGGCGGTTCCATTTGCAAGCTCAAGGATCGTAAAGCCCTCTGGCGTGCCCCAGCGGCTGCCGCGCCACCAGTTGCCGGAGACGGCGCCCGAGGTGATGTAGGGGACGTTGCGCCAGAAGACAGTTTCGTTGATGTGCGTGTGACCCTGCAGGACGGCGATGACGTGGTGGCCTTCGAAGAGGTCGATGACCTGGCGGGCGTTGCCAACGAGGAAGCCGTGCAGGTTGGTGAGGGCCTGGTAGGCGGCGGCCTTTGCGGCTTTGTCGTCCGACGGCGAGTACTGCGGGGCGGCGGAGACCAGCGGGACGTGGCTGACGACGAGGATGGGCGTGCCTTGGGGTGTTGCGGCAAGATCGGCGGCGAGCCAGGTGAGCTGCGCGGGATCGACCATGGCGTCGAACTCGCGCTCGGGCGTGATCTGGATGGAGTCGAGCAGGATGACGTGGTAGCCCTTCTCGTTGAAGGATCGATAGGTCCTGGTGTTGAAGCGTTGCTCGAAGGCCTTCTTACCGTAGAGGGGATCTGAGGGTTCGACCCCGGTGGAGGGAACGCGGCCGAAGACGTCGTGGTTGCCGATGACGTGGTGGATGGGGATGCCGCTGAGGGCCTGCTCGGTCCTGGTGTAGAGGTCGAGCAGCAGGAGCGAACGATCGCGCGGAACAGCGGCGAGATCGAAGCAGTGATCGCCGCCCTGGATGCAGAGATCGGGTTTGAGGGACTTGATCTTGGCGAGTGCGAGGGCGGTGCCTTCGCCCGCGCGAAGCTCAGGCTGGGTATGGGTGTCGGTGAAGAAGACGAGCTTGAGTGAGCCGGCCTTGTTGCCTGGTTTGACCTCTGAGTGCGCGGGGAGAGCGGAGGCGGCAGATGTCGCAACGGCGAGTGAAAGAAAGCGGCGGCGATCCATGAGGCTGATGCTATCGCAGCCAGTTGAACCCATGATGACGGGCGGCGTTGAAGTCCTGCTGGAAGGGAAAGACGTGGGTGGGCTGGCCTTCGGTGCCGTCGCCGCCACTGAAGCCGAGAGGAATGGGCGCACCGTCCATGGTCTCGTCGGTCCAGCTGCTGAAGCCGTCGCGCTTACTTCCGTGGAGCCGGGCGGCGACGGTCACGATGGGATGGCCGCGGTCGGAGACGAATCGACAAAAGGAGCCGGTCGGGTCATCCCGGAAGCCGAAGTACTCCGGGGCGCGAAGGAAGCGCAGGATGACCACGCGACCCGGATGGATGCGGGAGTGATCGGTGCACTCCCACGTCATCTGTTCGGATGCGGCGATGTCCCGGGTCCGAAGCTGATCGAAGGTGTACAAGGCGAACGCCATGAGCCCAAGAACGAGCAGAAGAACTCGCTTGCTGCGCAAGGCGTTTACCTCGTAAAGAAGTCTTTGACCTGCTGGACGATGACGTCGCGGCTGACGTCGGAGATGGCCTCGGTGAGGGGGAGCTGTTTGGGGCAGGCTTCGACGCAGTTCTGGGCGAAGCCGCACTCCTGCACGCCGCCATCGCCGGCGAGCGCTCGTAGACGCTCTTCCTTGAGGACGGCGCCGGTGGGGTGATTGTTGAAGAGCTTGACCTGCGCGATGGTGGCGGCGCCGACGAAGTTGGTGGAGTCGTTGAACTGGGGGCAGACCTCCATGCAGATGGTGCAGGAGATGCAGTTCGAGAGCGGGTAGAGCTGCTCCTGGAGCTGCGGGAACTGGCGTGGGCCGGCACCGAGGTCGTAGGAGCCGTCGATCGGGACCCAGGCCTTGACGGCCTTGAGGTTCTGGAAGAGAACGGAGCGGTCGACAGCAAGGTCGCGGACGACGGGGAACTTGGACAGCGGCGCGAGGGTGATGGTGCCGGTCCCGTCGGCGCCCGAGAGCTTGTCGACCAGGGCGGAGCAGGCCATGCGGGCGCGGC
>CAXTCB010000143.1:0-5806 GCA_964242875.1 uncultured Acidobacteriaceae bacterium | reverse complement strand
ATGAGCAACGGAACCGTCGCAAGAGGTGGCATGGCAGCTGCAGCGGAAAAGATGCAGTCGAATCCGGAGGCGCTGTCACATCGCGGACGCGGCTTGCCAAAGAAGATTCTGGTGCTTGGGGCAACCTCGGGGATCGCGGAGGCGACCTGCCGTCTCTGGGCTGCGCAGGGTGCCAACCTGTTCCTGGTGGGCCGGAATGCCGCACGCCTGGAGGTTGTCGCGGCGGATCTTCGCGTGCGCGGTGCGACCGAGGTGTACACGGCCATTGTGGATCTGGACGATACCGGCAAGCATGCTGAGTTGCTTGCGCATGCGGTGAACACGCTTGCCGGTCTCGACGTGGCCTATATGGCACATGGCGTTCTGGGCGATCAAGCGGCTGCGGAACAGGATTTTGCTGTTGCCGAGCAGATTCTGCATACCAACCTGATCTCGGCGGTGTCGCTGCTGACGTGGCTGGCGAACTTTTGCGCGCAGCGACGGTCGGGTGTACTTGCGGTGCTCAGCTCTGTAGCCGGCGATCGCGGCCGAAAGAGCAACTATCTCTACGGCGCCTCAAAGGCGGGCCTGAGCGCATTCCTCGGCGGCCTTCGCAATCGGGTGGACCGCGAAGGCGTTACCGTCCTCAACATCAAGCCGGGGCCGGTCAAGACCGCCATGACGATCAACATGCCGGGCAGCCATAAGTTCGCGGACGTGAATAAGGTGGCAGCGACAATCGTCAGGGCCATCGAGGCGAAGAAAGACACGCTTTATGTCCCTTTCCAGTGGCAGCCGATCATGTTTGTTATTCGCCATATTCCCGAGCGGGTCTTCAAGAAGTTGAATTTGTAACGTCAATCGATCACAGGGACACAAGGGCCGGGGCAAACGAGCTCCGGCCTTTCTTCTGCGTGAGCGAAGCCTCTGCGGGATGGGAGTGCAGCGAGCGCATAGGCGCGCTTGGGCTGGTTGCGTTTAGCATCCTTTTGCATACGAAAGAGCAACGGTTTTCTCCTGCACGGGAGCCATAACTTCTTCATAGTAAAAGCATTCCATGTGTGGCTATAATCGACGCGTTTGGCCCTCTCCCCGCGCGAAAACTGGATAACGTACACGCCCCGCAAGAACGCGGCGTGCATTTGGAGGCTTTTATGCTGGTGAGTACCCTGAGCTCTTTTGCGGCGCGGACAAGGCGATCCGCAGGCGCATGGCAAGCTGTTGCAACCCTGTTTCTCCTGCTGTTAGCCGGGCCTTCACTGATCCTTGCGCAGTCAATCCAGGTGACATCGTCACCGTCGTCGATCACAATTCATCCGGGACTTTCGCAGACCATCTCCGTGACGGTTACGGGCACGAGCCCGACGCCGGTCAGCGTGAGTGTGACGGGGCTGCCTTCGAACGTGACCGCATCGCCGGCACCGCTGATTCTGAGTGCGGGAGGAACCGGGACAATTACGTTGTCAGCGGCGACGAACGCCGACTTCGAGAGCTTCTCGGCCTATGCCCCGGACTCGCCGATTACGCACTCGGGCTCGGGCAGCCTGAAGGCAGTTTCGGGTGGCATCTCGGCGAGCAGCAATCTAAGCTACGTGACGTCGCTATCGAACCCCGGGTTCGCGCCAGCGAGTTCTGCAATCAATCTTCCTGTGCTGCGCATCGACACGGGCGGAGTCGCGGTCACCAGTGGGGACGTCAATGTGCCGGGAACGGTGACGCTGACCGCGGCAGATGGCATGACAACGCTGGTACCCGGCGCGGCGAACAGCAACAATGCAATCACGATCCATCTGCATGGCAACACGACCGCAGAGATGCCGAAAAAGCCCTACACGCTGAAGTTTGGCAGCAGCTTTGACCTGATGACGGCGCTCGGGGTCTCGTGCCCCTATGTCACGAGCTCAGGAAAGCCCATCTGCGACAAGGCCAAGAGCTACATTCTTCTGGCCAACTACGATGACAAGACGATGCTGCGGGATTGGGCGGCTTCGGCGCTGGCAAACAGTATCCCGATGGGGAACGGCTATCTGAGTTCGCCGGCGGGCAGTCCCACGCCTAGCGGGACGACAGCACTGCTGCCATGGGCGCCACACTCGACCTATGTCGAGCTCTACCTCAATGGCCAGTACGGCGGCACCTACCAGATCATCGAGAAGATCGACATCGACAGTCATAAAGTGAATGTTCCGGAGCTGGCTGAGACGGATACTACGCTGCCGACGATCTCCGGCGGCTACCTGATGGAGATCGATCACCATGCAGATGAGTCGTTTGTCTTCGACACGCCTCAGGGATTGCCGATCGGCGGCATCAATCCTGACTTCAGTCCAGACCCGAATGTGCAGCAGCAAAGCGACTACATACGCAACGCCGTGGATACGGCCGAGAACGCGCTCTTCAGCACGAACTTCACGGACCCCACGACCGGTTGGCGCGCGTTCTACGACGAGACCGCCGCGGTGAACTTCTACCTGGTCAATGACCTGATGGGTAACGTGGATGGCGGCGACTTCTTCTCGAGCGTGTACTTCTACAAGGACCGAAACAATCAGCTGCTCTACATGGGCCCGGTCTGGGACTTCGACATCAGCGCCGGCAATGTGAACTACTTCCCCATCGTGAATCCAACGGTGCCATGGATGCAGACGCAGGCGATCTGGTACGCCCAGTTGTTCAAGGATCCGGGGTTCGCAGCCGACACGGCAAAGCAGTTCAATCAGCTGAAGAACGGCGGTGTGCTCACGGCGTGGACGAATTCGATCCGGGCCGAGGCGGCGTCGCTGAACCAGGCGCAACAAAACAACTTTGCCCGCTGGCCGATGCTCGGAGAGCTGGTATGGCCAAACGCGCAGGCGCCTGGCACTTACAGCGGTGAGGTGAACCTGCTGCTGAACTACATCAACACGCGTATCGCCTACCTTGACGGGGTATTGAACCATAAGGCGCCAAGCGCGGTGACGTTAGTGACGGCGCCTGCGAGCGTGGTCTCCGGCAGTACGCTGACGCTGAGTGCGAAGGTGTCGAGTGCGTCGGGAGGAGGTGTGCCGACGGGCAGTGTAGCTTTCAACACGGAGCGAGGTCTGCTGGGCGTCGCGTCGGTCGATGGTTCGGGCATGGCGACGTATGCCGGTCCCGCGCCCGCTGCCGGAAATGTAACCGTTACGGCAACGTATACGGGAGACAGCGCATACGCGATCTCCGCCTCGGGCAACAGCAATCTGAGCATTGCGCCGGCAGCGATGCCCGTGACTCTCGCCCTTACGGCGAACGCGACGACATACGCCAGCGGGTCGAATGCCAAGCTGATCGCAACGCTGTACTCCGAGACGGGGAATGCGACGCCAAGCGGTTCCGTGGTGTTCAGCCTGAATGGAATCACGTTGGCAACATCGAGCGTGAACAGCGGACAGGCCGTTTTTGAGACAACAGCGCTGCCAGCGGGCGCGGATACCATCGTGGCGACCTACGCTGGAACGGCATCGTTCCTGCCGGCTAGCGGCCAGGTCGCAGTGACGGTGAATGGAGCTGCCGCGGCTGCAACTCCAGCGCTTTCGCCCGCCGGCGGAACCTTTAGCTCGGCGCAATCGGTTGTGCTGAGCGATAGCACGCCGGGAGCGGTGATCCATTACACGACGAACGGCTCCCTGCCGACGGTAAGCTCCCCTGTGTACAGCGGGCCGATCTCTGTGAGTGTGGGAACGGTGACGATCCAGGCACTGGCAACGGCAAGTGGATATGCGACGAGCTCGATCAGCGCGGCGACATACACGATCCAGGCCAGCATGCCGATGGCGATGGCGCCCACGTTCACCCCGGCTCCTGGAAGTTACAACACGGGGCAGACGGTGACGTTGGCGGATGCGACGGCAGGCGCTGTCGTCTACTACACAACGAATGGCACGGCGCCGACGGCGAGTTCGGCAATGTACAGCGCGCCAATTGCACTCAGCAATGGAACAACCACGGTAAAGGCGATTGCGATGGCTTCCGGCTACGCTCCAAGCGCGGTGGCGAGCGGCACATATGTTGCCTCAACGCCGAGCGCTGGCGCAACGGCGATCCCGACCCTGACACCGGTGCCGGGAAGTTATAGCAGCGGGCAGGTTGTGACCCTGGCAGATTCGACGCCGCAGTCAGTCATCCACGTGACGACGGATGGAAGTGCGCCAACGGTGAACTCACCGGTATACAGCGCTGGAATCACGCTCGCGCCCGGAACGACGACGGTGAAGGCGGTCGCCATCGCGTCCGGGTACACGGTGAGTGCAGCGGTGAGCGGGACGTACACGGTCGCTGGAACGCCACCGAGTACACCATCTATCTCCAACCCTAACGGCTTCTCCGCTGCTTCGAACCTGAGATTCAACGGGTCGGGTCAGCTGGCCGGAAATCTCATCCAGTTGCTGGACGGGAGAAACAATCAGGCGTCCTCCGTCTGGTATGGAGCGCCCGTGCCGGTGAGCAGCTTCACCACGAGCTTCAACTTCCAAATGCTTAATCCATCGGGAGATGGGCTGACGCTGACGTTTCAGAACACCGGAGTGACGGCGCTGGGAGGAAGCGGCAATGGGCTCGGCTACGGAGTGAACGGAACCACACCAGGCATCGCAAAGAGTGTCGCGTTGAAGTTCGCCATCTTCAACGAGACCACGATGTCGAGTGTCAACGCGGTGGGCTTGTATCAGAACGGAGTGACGCCGCTCAATCCATCGACGGACATCACGTCGAGCGGCGTATCGCTTCGAAGTGGAAACACGTTCAACGCGATGGTGAGCTACGACGGGACGACGCTGACGCTGGTACTGACGGATCTCTCGACGAAGAAGACGGTTACGTACAAAGCAGCAGTCAATCTTCCGGGTATCGTTGGATCCTCAACGGCGTACGCGGGGTTCACGGCCGCTTCCGGCAGTCACAGCTCGCTGGTGCGGGTGCTGAACTGGACGTTGACGACGCCATAGCAGCACGACAGGCAGGCAAGGAAAAGCCCCCTTTCGATGTGTGAAAGGGGGCTTTTCCTGCCCGGATGTATGAGGCGTGGTCGTCAGCTGTGCTGTTGCTGTTGTTGCGCCATCATCTGTTGCCGAGTGAGTGGTGGCGGCTGATCCGGCAGGGCGGTAGCTTTTTCGACGAGCATGGACCAGTCTTCGGGGACGGGGAGTTCCTGGTCGAGCGAAAAGGAGCCTTCGCTGGGCGTGACGCGGACAGCGACGGTGAGCTCGGAGTCGGCACGGCCGCGGAAGATGCCGTGGGTGGGCGGGACGTCGGCGTAGTCGCGGCCGACGGCGGTGCGGATGTGGCGCTCGCTCGCGACGAGCCAGTTGGTGGGGTCGAAGCCGACCCAGCCGAGCTGCGGAATGAGAGCTTCCACCCAGGCGTGGGTGGCGGAGGCGACCGAGCGGTCCGGCGCGCCGGACCCCGTAACTGATTCACCGTGATAGAGATAGCCGGAGACGTAGCGGCAGGGGATGCGGAGTTTGGAGCGTACGAGGGTGATCATAATGTGCGCGAAGTCCTGGCAGACGCCTTTGCGGTTGCCGAGGGCGACATCGATGGGGGAGTCGACTTTGGTGGAGCGAGGGACGTAGTCGAAGTACTCGTAGATCTGCTGCGAGAGGTGGTGCAGAACCATGAGCGGATCGTCGCGGCGGCGGACGTCGAAGGTGCGGGCAAGCTCATCGAGAGCTGGTGTGGGTGTCGCGAATTCGGAGGGGAAGAGCATCTCCCAGAAGTCGCCTTCGTGGACGAGCTGGTCGAGATCGTCCCATGCCTCGGGGGCCAGAAATGCTGGAATGATTGGGGTTGGCTGCATTTCGACAAGGGATTC
>CAXTCB010000142.1:0-5841 GCA_964242875.1 uncultured Acidobacteriaceae bacterium | reverse complement strand
TCGTCGTGTCCATCGCCAAGAAGTACACCAACCGCGGCCTGCAGTTCCTCGACCTCATTCAGGAGGGCAACATCGGCCTCATGAAGGCCGTCGACAAGTTCGAGTACCGCCGCGGTTACAAATTCTCGACCTACGCCACCTGGTGGATCCGTCAGGCCATCACCCGCGCCATCGCGGATCAGGCCCGCACCATCCGCATCCCGGTCCACATGATCGAGACCATCAACAAGCTCATCCGCACCTCGCGTCAGCTGGTGCAGGAGCTCGGTCGCGAAGCCTCGTCTGAAGAGATCGCCAAGCGCATGGATATCCCGGTCGCCAAGGTCCGCAAGGTCCTCAAGATCGCCCAGGAGCCCATCTCGCTCGAGACTCCGATCGGCGAAGAGGAAGATTCGCATCTCGGCGACTTCATCGAAGACCGCATGGCCGTCAGCCCGTCCGACGCCGTCATCTCGGTCAACCTGAAGGAGTACACCTCGCAGGTCCTCCGCACCCTGACCCCGCGCGAAGAGCGCGTCATCAAGATGCGCTTCGGCCTCGAAGACGGCTCCGAGCACACCCTCGAAGAGGTCGGCCAGTCCTTCCAGGTCACCCGCGAGCGCATCCGCCAGATCGAAGCCAAAGCCCTCCGCAAACTCCGTCACCCCAGCCGCAGCCGCAAGCTCAAGGCCTTCGTCGACGGCGTCAAGGACATCTAAAGAATCAAACTATGAGGGGCTGCGGATTCGTCGCAGCCCCTCTCCTCTTGCCATCTAGCCAAACGAAGTCGTCGTTTCCGACGCAAGGAGAACCAGCATGAGCGAGATCGCAGCCATGAGCTCATTGACCGAGCAGCAACGGCTCATCTTCATGAACCAGATGGCAGCCAGCCGGAAGAGTGACGTCACCGCTATCCTCCTCGCCTTCTTCCTGGGCAGCTTCGGCGCTCATCGCTTCTACTTAGGCCAGACCGGCTGGGGCATCCTCTATCTGCTCTTCTGCTGGACCTTCATCCCCCACCTGGTCTCCTTTGTCGAGTGCTTCCTGCTCCCCGGCCGCGTCCGCCGGTACAACGACGAGTTGGCGTACGAGGTTGCCGCGCGTATTCGCATGGCCTGAGCCCGCCAACCCCCCAGATCGCGAAACCACGCATGCCTTCATCCATCTTCAACATCGCCGAGCTCGCCGCCACCCTCCCCGAAACCGCCGCGACCATGCTAACCGACCTCCGCCTCACCGACGAGCCCGCCGCCAGCTGCCGCATCTTCCGTGTCTACCACCCGGTCCCCGCCCACTTCCACCGCAGCTCGGACGAGTACCTCTACGTGCTCTCCGGCTCAGCCGAGATTGTCATCGGCTCGGACGCCCCACGCATCCTCCACCCCGGCGATCTCGTCTTCTTCCGCAGAGAGACACCGCATGCTATCCCTCACATCCTTGATGATCCCTTTACCGTTCTGGCCATCGATACTCCTCGCCGTCCCCCCAGCGACATTCATTTCGTCAACCCAGCCGACGGCACCCCAGAGACATTCATGGAGACATACGCTGCCCCTTAACGCAAAACAACTCCCCTCGCATAGAGGGGAGCCCGTGAACCTTACTCGTCTATCGGTTACGCCTGCGCTGCTGGCACAAACCCATCGCATCCGCTGATCGGCGTCACCTTCAGGTGGAGAGCCGCATGCTTCGGGTGACCACACTCATCCAGCACGGCGGCATCGGCACTCTTGCTCGTCAAAATCGACACCAGCACCTGGCTCTTCGCGTGGTTCTCACCAAAGTGGTTACAAAGTCCGCACTGCCCGTCGTGAACTGTCTGCATGATCAAACCCTCCATCTACTGTGAGTCATTCGGCGCGCTGTGTGTTGCTTCGATCGCCGGGATTTCTTCACCGTAGACCAACCGCTAAGTCCCGTAAATTGCGACTCTTATGGTCGCCGAGCAGATCTCGATCGAAGACAGGATCGGTCTCACATCGCTCCACTCACCGCCAGCTCACCACCACCGCCGCCTTCTCCTGGGCAAAGCTGATCGCGCTCATCTTGCCCTGCGTCTCCACTCGCACCGCCTTCCCGTCCACCGTCGCCGCCGCGACCTTCCCAAATCGCCAGCGCACCGTCACCTTTGCCGGCAGCGTCGCCGCCTTCTCCTCCGGCGCGCCAATCGTCAGCGTGCTCCCCTCGCGCTTCAGCTCCCGCCCTTCGAAGTCCCGCGCCGTCTCGCTCCCACCCGCCGCGGCACTCACCACCTCAAACACCCGCCGGTCGTCGAGCGTCTTCAGCCCCGTGTTCCCGCTCTCCGCCGCGGGCACCAGCGTCATCACATCCTCCGGAATCTCCTCGAGCACCGCACTCGCCCGCGCAAACACCGGAATCGTCTCCGTCGGCGCATCCACCACCACCGTCCGTTCCCCCGCCATCGCCCCACCCGTCCAGAAGTCCACCCAATCCCCCTTCGGCAGATACACCACGCGCCGTGTGTTCGGGTCCGTCACCGGCGCCACCAGCAGCTCCGGCCCAAACAGATACTCGTCCTTCGCGGTCCGCGCCGCCGCATCCTCCTGGTACACCAGCGGCAACGCCCGCAGCATCGGCATCCCCGTCCGCGTCGACTCCTGCGCCGCCGCATAGCGATACGGGAACAGGCTCATATGCAGCACCGCGTAGCGCCGATACAGATCAAGCAGCTTCGTCCCTGACCCCCCACCCGCCGCCACATGCGCGTCCCAGTCCCACGGCTGCAGATTCGTCTGCGACAAAATCTCCATCACCGGCGAGAACGCCGCAAACTCCATCCATCGCGCCAACACCTGCCCATCCGGCGCGCCCGCCGTCTTCGAGTAGCCACCCAAGTCCGCCGTCCACAGTGGCAGCCCGCTCATGCCCGCACTCAGCCCCGCCGTCACGGCCGTCGGCAGACCGTTCTCCGGGCTGAAGCTCGAAACATTGTCTCCGCCCCACAGCATCCCTATCCCGTTCGCCCCCTGCGTCACACTGCGCACGAACAGCGCCCCGTTCCCCTTCAGATCTTTCTCAATCACCTCTTCGGCCGCATTGTTATAGAGCACGCCATACCGGTTTCGCATCAGCTCCCGCGGCGTTCCATCCGCAAACCGCACATCCCCCTGGAAGCTTCCCTCGCCATCGTCATCCTTGAAGCCATCCACCCCCGCGCTCGTGACCTGCCGCAGCTGGTCCTGCCACCACAGCTTCGCCGCGGGATTCGTAAAGTCGATCAGCGATCCCTCACCCTTCCACCACTGCCCCACCCACGGCGTTCCATCCGGCCGCTTCAAAAAGTACCCGCGTGAGGCCGCCTCGTCATAGTTTGGCGAGTGAGCCGCCATCTTCCCCGCCATCCCCTCCTCACCCGGCGTCGAAGACTTTGAATCGATCCACGGCGTATGCCACACCACCAATTTGTAACCACTCTCGTGCAGGTGCTTGATCATCCCGGGCGGGTCGGCAAACTGCTGCCCGTTCCATGTGTAACTGTTGTAGGCCGTCGCCCACGGTGAGTCGATCAGGATCACGCTCGCCGGCAGCCCCAGCGCCCGCGTCTTGTCCACATCCTCCCGCACCTCCGCCTCGCTGCGATGGAAGTCCCGCCCCATCCACGGCGCAAACGCCCAGTACGGCGGCACCACCGCCCGTTGCGTCAGCTTCGTAAACGCCTCAAGAATTCGCGGAAACTCCGGCATCGTAAACAGCACCAGCCGGAACCGCTCCGTCGGCACCGTAATCCCGATGTCGTTCAGGTGCGTCGTGTTGAAGTCGAACGTCGCCTCCGCCGTCGTATCCACCCACAGCCCGTAGCCGCTCGTGCTCATGTAAAACGGCATCGGCTTGTACGTCGACGTCCCCTTCGTGCCGCCGTTGTCCTGCGACGCATTCCGCACCACCGTGTGCGCATGGTTCAGCGTGTCGAAGTGCTCGCCCAGTCCATAGATCTCCGCGCGATCCGTGACCGAAAACTCCCAGTCCCCCAGCGAGTACGCCAGGCTCGTCATCTCGATCACCCCCGGCGCCAGCTGCTTCAGGTGCAGCTTGTTCGTCAGCACCGGATCGCCGTTGAACGTAAACCCATGCAGCACCAGATCCGCACCCGCATTCGTTCCCGTCCCGCGCGAGAGCCTCACCACCACGCTGTCCGCATCGCGTCGTGTCACACCATCAATCGGCGCCTCCACTCGCGGCGTCTGCGCAGCCGCGCTCGGGGGAGCCGCCGTTCCCTGCCCGGTCGTCGCTTGCGCCACGCAGCGTGAACCCGCACCGGCCAGCAGCCACATGGCTCCCATCGCCAACCCACGCACGACGCTGCGGTATCTGCTCAAAGCCGGTGATCTCCCTCCAAACAGAATGGCCCGCGGCATCGATCGCCGCAGGCCAATTCTGTTCAGAGCATCTGGAGACTCAACAGGTCACCGCATCACTGCTTAGTAGGGACGAGGTCCGCCGCCGCCAGCCATGTGCGCCATCGCTGACTGGTATCCATCGCGGAACCCTCGGCGATAGTCATGCCGCGCCGGCCCAGGTACGCTCGGATGACGATACTCGTCACGATTGTTCACATTCGGCCGACGGTGATTCTCAATGTCCTTCCGAGCGCCCTCGATCCCGTCACGGTAGCCCTGCCGCATCACATCGTTCTGGTAGCTTCCCGGAGGCTGATCCCATCCGCCCGGACCGCCAGGTCCCTGACCATAGCCCTGGAACGCTCCAACCATCGGCGCAGCTTGCAACGTTGCCGCGCCCACACTGAACACAAGAGCCAGCGCACCGGCTCCCGCAAATCGCTTCAAATTCAACTTCATGGCGTTGTACCTCCGTACACCTTCCTAAACACACCATCCTTGTGATGGTTGCGGCGTGTGCCAGGGTGTTCGTCGCCGCTACATATTTGTATGGCCGCCACGCATCTCTTCGTTGAAGGTCGGTTTGATGAACGTCAGCGCCTCCTGCATCTCTGCCTGGTACATCTCCCGATGTCCCATCAGCGCCTCCGTCGGCGTGGCAAACTCCACATCCGCCGCCAGATGAATCAGGCCATCTCCCGCCAGCGCCTTCGCCGTCTCCGTCAAGGCTTCAGTCGTCGTGTTCAGATACTGCGCATCGCGCGGATCGATCAGCCACACCGGCGCTCCCTTGCCCAGCACACCCGAAAGCCAGAAAGCCTTCGCCGCCAGGAACTCACTCCGCTGCGTCTCCGTCGTGTCGTTGAAGATGAATCGCCCCTGCTTCGCGCTGTAGTACCGCGTCGTCACCGGCACCGGCTGGCGGTTGCCGCTCTTCACCAGCTCCAGCTGGCCCTGGTCCATCGTCTTGCGCACCGCGTTGTAGATGAAGCCCTCCGCAAACGGCTGCTCCATCGCCGCAACCACCTCTTTGAAGGTCTGCGTCATCGCCGCCGACAACTTCGCGTGCAGCACACTCTCTTCGCCACTCTCGAGCCGGATCTCCCCATGCACGATGAACGTATCCGCGCCGCTCGTCGACCCATGAAACGGCCACGCAAACTTCCCGAAGCTGAGCGGCAATCCACCCAGCGTCAGGTAGCAGTCCGGCCGCGGATTCCGCAACCGCCGCGCCAGCTCGCCCAGGTAGATCCCGACCTGCGCCGCCAGCCCAGGCTTGCCATCCGGGTCGAACTCCGCGCTCAGCTCCAGCAACTGGCCAAATCCGTTGCCGTTCGCGAGCGAGAGTGTGTAGCGCGACGTCGGCCGCCCCGAGAAATCCAAACCCGGCTCATTCTGTGTCGCCAGCAAACCCGCTGCCTTTGCGGCCGCTTCAATCTGCGCCGCCTGTGTCACCGTGGAACTTGTCATAGAGTCCAAATCTTCCTTGTCCTGAGAGGTCTCG
>CAXTCB010000141.1:3954-5845 GCA_964242875.1 uncultured Acidobacteriaceae bacterium | reverse complement strand
CAGCCCCTGGTTCTGCTTGTGCACCACCTTGATGTAGTCATCCGCAAAGCCGATCCCGCCAAACGCCAGCGTCGAGAGCGTCACGATCCACACAAATGGGTTCGACAGATCGCTCCACAGCAGCGTCGGCACCAGAATCGAAATGCAGATCAGCACCCCGCCCATCGTCGGCGTGCCCTTCTTCTTTTGATGGCTCTGCGGCCCTTCCTCGCGAATATATTGCCCGATCTGAAACTCACGCAGCCGCTCAATCACGTACGGGCCAATCAGCAGCCCGATCAGCAGCGCCGTCAGGCTGGCGAATACAGTGCGAAACGTCAGGTAGCGGAAGATCCGAAACAGGCGAAAGTATGGAAACAGCTTCTGGTACAGCAGCCAATAGAGCAAATCATCCGCCTTGAAGAGATCGATCGAACGCCGGGATCATAGCCATGGTACAAGCCACCGCGGCACGCTACACCGCGCATTCCACAGCCGAACCACAGCAGAGTCCACCGCATCCCTCACTGCCCTAGCACATCCAGCGCTCGCTCCAGCTTCACCCCGCGCGATCCCTTCACCAGCAACGCATCCCCCGCCCGGACATGCTCCAGCATCCACGCGCCAGCCTCTTCCGGCGTCGCAAAGAAGACCGCCTCCGCCCCTCCGCCAGCAGCTCCATCCACTATCCGCTGCGCCAGCCCGCGCACTCCGATCACCACATCCACACCCAGCTCCGCCATCCGCACGCCACAGCCCTCATGCAGCGTTCCACCATCTGGGCCCAGCTCCAGCATCTCCCCTGCCACCACGATCCGCCTCTCCGCCGACATCGTCAGCAGCGCATCGACCATCGCATCCAGAGCCCGGGGATTGGAGTTGTAGCAGTCATTCACAATCCGCGCCCCGCGCCACTCCAGCACCTGCCCCCGCTTCTCCGTCGCACGCATCTCACCCAGGGCCCGCGCGCACTCCGTCAAACCCATCCCACTCTCGACACCAACGGCAATCGCCGCCAGCGCATTGGCCACATTCTGCCGTCCTAGCAGACGCAGCCGAACCTCCGCCCGCTCCCCTGTAGCCACCACCACCGCCTCAAACCGCAACCCCTCTACCCCCAGCTCTGCAACACTGTCCGCCCGCACCGCAGCACCTTCACTCACGCCATACAGCACCGGCCGCACGTTCAATCCGCGTCCAAACTCCCGCACCCGCACATCATCCCCGTTCAAGATCGCCACTCCGCCCGCCGGCAGCGCCTCCACCAGCTCCCGCTTCGCCGCCGCAATGCCTGCAATCCCCTCCGGAAAATACTCCAGATGCACCGCCGCCACGTTCGTCACCACCGCCCAGTCTGGCCGCGCGATCTCCCCCAGCGCCCGCAGCTCACCCGCATGGTTCATTCCCATCTCGAGCACCGCGACCTCATGCTCCGGCTCCAGCTTCAAGAGTTGCAGCGGCATCCCGAAGTGATTGTTCAGATTTCCCTCACTCTTCAGCACCTTGAACCTCGCCGCCAGAACCGTTGCCACCATCTCCTTCGTCGTCGTCTTCCCTGCAGACCCGGTGACACCGATGACCCGCCGTCCGCCGCCCGTCGTGCCCCATTGCTCCCGCACCTTCTTCGCCAGCGTCTGCATCGCGCGCAGCACGCAGTCCTCACTCTCCGGAACCCGCAGAACCCGGCACGGCTCCAGCTCATCCGGCACCAGCCAATGCTGACTCACCACCGCCGCCACCGCGCCATTCGCGAGCGCTGCCTCCACATACGCATGCCCATCCACGCGCTCGCCCATCACCGCGAAGAACAGCTCCCCTGCTCCGATCGTCCGCGAATCAATCGAGTAACCCACCGCCTCGAGCTTCGTCGTGAAGTCACCCTCGGCATGAATCCAATCCGCAATTTGCCCCA
>CAXTCB010000141.1:0-3854 GCA_964242875.1 uncultured Acidobacteriaceae bacterium | reverse complement strand
CGTCAGCTTCATGAGCCACTCCTGCTCGACCAGTGCTCCGCCACATGCCCCAGCGTCAGCTTCATTCGTCACCCATCTCCCGCAACACTCCACTCGCCACCAGCACATCATCAAACGGCACCGCGCCGTCCGCGAAGATCTGCATCTTCTCGTGTCCCTTCCCCGCAATCAGCACCATATCGCCAGGTCTTGCCGCACGAATCGCAATCGCGATCGCGCCCGCCCGTTCCTCTTCCACGATCACGTCCGCGCTCGTCTCTCTTACACCAACCATCACTTCATCAATGATCGCCGCAGGATCTTCTGTCCGCGGATTATCACTCGTCACCACCACCAGATCACTTCCCGCACCCGCCGCCCGCCCCATCTTCGCCCGCTTCGTCCGATCCCGATCGCCTCCACATCCGAACACCGTGATCACCCTGCCCGCGCGAGCCTGCACCAGCTCCCGCGCCAGCACAATCAGGTTCCGCAAAGCATCATCGGTATGCGCGTAGTCAACCACCACCACCGGATCTGTAACCAATGAGGGCACAACCTCAAATCGCCCCGGCACCTGCGTCAGCGTCTCGGCAGCCGCCGCAATCTCCTCCAGCCGCAAACCTCGCGCCAGCGCCGCACAACTCGCCGCGAGCAGGTTGTACACGTTCACCGCGCCCGTCAGCGACGACCGCAGCGGCACCATCCCGAAGCTCGTCTTCAACTCGAACGTCGTCTCGCCCGCCGCCAACCGCACCCGCTCCGCCCGAAACTCCGGCCCAAACCCGCCTCGAACACCCATCCCATACCGCCAGACCTCGCTCCCGGCTTCCCCGGCCAACGTCGCTACTCTCTCCCCGGACGCGTCATCTGCGTTCACCACCGCCACCCGCGGTGCCCTTGTCCCAACCGCCTGAAATAACCTCGCCTTCGCCGCGAAGTACGCCTCCATGGTTCGGTGGTAATCCAGATGATCCTGCGTGAGGTTTGTCCATATCGCCACATCGACCGGCATCCCCCACACCCGCTCCTGTGCGAGCGCGTGACTGCTCGCCTCGATCACCGCCTCCGTGCATCCCATCGACACTCCGTCCGCAAACGTCCGCAGCAGGTCGCGCGACTCCGGCGTCGTGTGCGGACTCTCCCGTACCTCGTCCGCTACATGGGTCTCGATCGTTCCCACCAGGACACTCTTCCGTCCCACACTCCGCAGCATCTGCTCCAGCAGCCACGCCGTTGTCGTCTTTCCGTTCGTTCCCGTCACCGCGCTTAGCTTCAGCGCGCGCTCCGGATGCCCAAAAACCGCCGCACTCGCCTGGCTCAAAGCGCGCCGTCCGTGCTCCACATGCGCCAGACCCGCGGCAACACCCGCCGCCTTCAGCCGATCAAAGGTCTCCCGCGAATCCATCACGATTGCACTCGCGTCAGCCTGCAACGCCCGCTCGACATAGCGGTTGCCGTCCGCACTCTCACCTCGCATCGCAACGAAAAGGTCCCCCTCCTTCACGTGCCGCGAATCGTATTGCACCCCACCGACCTCAGCCTCCACCTCTCCGCCGACACCCGTTGTCGTCATCTCACGCAGTACATCCGTCCATCGCATCCCGCCATTCTACGTCGCAACTCCTCGCGCTCAGACGTGTCTTCACCCGTAGCGCTCCGCATCACACGCTCTGTGATCAGCCGCAAAAAGGCGTCGTCTGCCATGAACTCTTCGAAGCCCCTGCTCCTGGCCATCGCTGCGACCCTCTTCCCTCTCGCCGCGCACGCCCAATCCAGTCAGATCCCTGCCTGTACCCAGGCCAGACTCCACCTCACCACGGATGCCGAGGGGGGCGCCTTCAATGGCATGTCTCACAGCGGAACCCTCGTCGTGATCCGCAATCTCGGCCCATCTTCCTGTCGGCTCTCTCCCATCGCGCAGATCACCTTCACGGACGGGAATGGAAAGAATCTCGGTGCCAGGGGAGTTCTTCCAGGCACCCGCTTCATGCATCCGGGTCCAGTCGTTCTGCCTTTTGTCCTCCCGGCAAGTGCTGAGGCCACCGCCGGTCTTCGCTGGGTCTCGGGCCCTGTCTACCCGAAGAATGTATGCATCGAGCCCACGAAACTCCGCGTCAGCTTCGGGCCTGTCACCCTGACCACCGACACTGCGGGAAGGATGTGCGGTGACGCCACGGTCGGCATCACCTTCGAGCAGGCGCGGTTTGCCACCGATCCCGTCTATCGCGAGTCCACCGCAAACGATTCTGTGAACAAATAAGGTCTGCGCTACCGCAAAAAGCGCACCACAACCTCAGTCCCGCTCGGCACCATCGTTCCCGCCGCCGGCACCTGCTCCCGCGCAATCCCGCTACCAATCGGCCGAATCCGCAGACCAGCACTCCCCGCCCGTTCCACGGCCGAGCGTAGATCCACCCCTTCAAAGCTCGGCACGGCCATCTGCTTCGACGCGTCCACCAGCACGCCGCCATCCTTCCTCTCAGGCCTCATCACAGGCGTCGGCGTCAGCTTTGCGCGCTGGCCCTCCGCCGCATCCGGCATCACGCTGGTCGTCCCGCCGTTCGCTCGAAACACTGCCAGCGCTCTCTCCGGCAGCAGCTTGATCAAGCCGTCGATGTGTCGCGAGACCGGCGCCGCCGCAATCGATCTCTCGTCCGCGTCCGCCTTCATCGCCACCTGACCCGGCGATCGCAGAGGATCATCGGCCGGCAGCGCGTTCACATCATCAAACATCGCCTGCAGATCAGGTCCCGCCTCGGAGGGTCCCTCCTCTGGGACATCCTTCTTCTCGTCCTGCATCTCCTTCACCGTCTTCAGCGGCTGATCGTGCGGCACACCCAGGTACTCCAGCACCTGCTGCGCCACCTGCGCAAACACCGGCGCGCTGGCTGCTCCGCCATACCGCTGCAGATCCGTGCCCTGCGGCGTATCCATAATCACTGCCACCGAGATCGCCGGGTTGCTCACCGGCGCAAATCCCGCAAAGCTCGCCACCAGCTTGGTGTGCGAGTACGTATGCGTCACCGGATCCACCTTCTGAGCCGTCCCCGTCTTGCCACCCGCACTATACCCATTCAGGGCCGCGTTCTTCCCCGTCCCCGTCACCACAATGCCCTGCATCATGCTGCGCATCTTTGCCGACGTCATCTCCGTAACCACGCGGTGCGCCCCGTCAGGCAGGTTCGTCGGCAGTTGGTTGGCCGGCCGGAATGGCATCGGCTTCAGCCGCGGATCGCCCTTCATCGCATCCGCGCTCTCCAGCAGCACGTGCGGTGGCATATACACGCCGCCATTCGCGATCGTGCTCACCATGGTGACCAGCTGCACCGGCGTCACGCCAACCTCCTGCCCGATGGCAATCGATAGAATGCTCGTCGCACCCCACTTCTTCGGCGCCCGCAGCAGCCCTCGGGTCTCGCTCGGCAACTCAATGCCGGATCGATCTCCGAACCCAAAACCCCTGAGATAGTCGTAAAACTTGCTCGGCCCCAGCTTCAATGCCATCTTCGCCGCACCTACGTCGCTTGAGTGCTCCAGCGCGTACTGCACCGTCACCACACCAAAATGATCCGAGCGGTCATCATGCAGCGTCCGGCCAAACATTGTCATCGCACCGTTCTGGCAATCCACCATATCCGTCGGCTGCACACCCGCACCATCCAAGGCCGCCGCATAGGTTGCCAGCTTAAATGTCGATCCCGGCTCATACACATCGCTCACCGCCAGGTTCTGCAAGACCGTCGCATCCATGTGCCGCTGGTCGTTCGGGTTGAAGCGCGGCGCTATCGCCAGCGCCAGGATATTTCCGGTATGCGGGTCCTGCACCACCACCGTCCCGTGCGCCGCCTTGGTCTTCTCCATCTGCGCGTCCA
>CAXTCB010000140.1:0-6090 GCA_964242875.1 uncultured Acidobacteriaceae bacterium | reverse complement strand
CCCGAACTCTTCGCCTTGAGAGGGCGACGTGTTAACCAGTTACACCATAACGCCACAACCATGAATCGTCAGTGAATCGGCTGAACTCGCCTGCTTTTCCCTGACTTGATTGAATATACCAGCGTCCCTCGACGGCGTACACCTTCACCGTCTTCCCGGCCTCGGCTTACAAGCCCAGCTTCTTGACCTCATCGTTGTAATACTTCCGGTACAGAATGTCCCATTCCTGCGACCCTTCGGTGATGATCTTCCGCTGCGACGCAATCTTCTGCCGCGCAGCTGCATCAATCTTTGTCTCTTCCATCAAGAGCTTTTCAAGAGCCTTGCGGGCCTCTTGCCGAATGGTGTTTCGGTCTTCCTTAAAGTCGACTTCGTCAATCTCCGCCAGCGTGTCGGCGACCGTATGCGCCAGCTTGTTCAACTTATCGCGAGAGATCCTCACAGGACCGCCTTGTACTGATTCACCAGCTTCATCTTTACTTTTTTGAACATCTCCGGATAGCTCACGCCGCCCTTGCTCATGTCGTCCTGAATTGCCTCCAGGATGACACGAACTTCATCGTTGATCCGGTCTTCCAGCGACAACTCATCGACCATCGCTGTTCCAACTCGCTGGTCGACAAGTGCAGGCTTGCTGGTCTCAATCATCTTCGCGGCAACCAGGTGCTTCACCGTCTGCCGCGCAAGATATCCTACGTAATCCTTGGAAAAAATCATGGTCGTTTAGAGCTTGACTATACCATGCAGGCGCAAACCCCTGGCCCTTCCGCTGTCCCCTGGCGGCCGCCGCCAGCCAGCATCCGTGTGGTCCCCGGAAAGCTGCTCCTGAGCGCCGCCAGTGCCCGAAACGAAGTCATAGGCAACGACGCTCGCTTTCTGCGAAGATGGTGCTTGATGGCTACGGACAACCTACTCTCGCTCAAAGACGACATGATTGCTTTTATCGCCGGCCACGGCATGCGTCGCATGCCCGCGTACGTCTCTGAAGATGTCCCCAGCGTTCTCTTCGAGGAGGAAACGCCCGACAGCTGGAAAGACTTCGTCGAGCACGCAAAGGCAACCAACGCCGCCTTCGTCACAATGAGTGAGGTCATTCTCGAAAAGTCCGACCTTGCCATCCTTCTTGATCAAATCAGAGAGCAGAACTTCCCCGACGACGCAACCCCCGATCTTGAAGATGCCGAATACCTCGTCCGTCACGTGGGAAAAACCGGATACCTTCAACTGGGCTTTGCACATCAGGGAGTCATGTTCCTTTTCGAGACGGCCACCGAGTGGTATGACAACTTCCAGAACCTCATGGAGACCGTCGCGGAACTCGGCGGAATCGTAGTGGATGACAGCGACGAAGACTGACTTTGACGCCCAGAGCTCTCCGTTGGCCATTCCTCTCAAAAGCAAAGACGATTGGCAGATTCGTGCAGCTGACGCGGAGCGCACCGAGGCGTTCCAGCAGGCCCTTTTCTGCCCGCGCCCCATTGCCCATCTGCTCGTCGCGCGCGGCCATGGTGTGGCCGATCTCTCGTCCTTCTTCCATCCGGGCCTCGAGGATCTCCATCCGCCGACTCTGCTGCTCGGCATGGCGCAGGCTGTCCTGCGCATTCAGCAGGCCGTGCTCGCCGCGCAGCCGATCCTGATCTACGGAGACTACGATGTCGACGGAACCACTGCCACCGTTCTCCTGAAGACTGCGATCGACCGGCTTTCTCCTCCGGGATCGCCATCGCTTGTCACCTGGCACGTGCCCCATCGCATTCGTGAGGGCTACGGGATGCGATCCGGTCGCCTTGCGGAAGCCGCTGAGGCCGGCATCCGCCTGGTCATCTCCGTCGACACCGGCATCCGCGCCTTTGCCGCAGCCGACGAGGCCAAGGCACTCGGCCTCGATCTCATCGTCACTGACCACCACCTGCCTGACGACTCTGCGCGCGTGCCCGAAGCCGTTGCTGTCATCAATCCCGCGCAGCCGGGCTGCTCCTACCCGTTCAAGCATCTGTGCGGCGCCGCAGTCGCCTTCAAACTCGCCCACGCGCTTCTCCTCTCGCACACCGCCTCGCAGCCAGACCCGGACAGCGCGCTCAACTTCCTCAACTCCCGCCTTCTTCCCTCCTTTCTCAAGCTCGTTGCCATTGCTACCATCGCGGATTCGGTGCCGCTCATAGGCGAGAATCGCACCATCGCGGCGCTCGGCCTGCAGGAGCTCGCCAATCCTGTTCAGCCTGGCCTCCGCGCCCTCATGCAGGTGGCCTCACTCCCGCTCGATCGGGCGCCCTCCGCGTCAGACGTCGGCTTCCGCCTTGGACCTCGCATCAACGCCGCTGGCCGCATGGATATCGCCGACGATGTCATCGAGCTCTTCCTCACGCGCTCTCCGCAGCGTGCACAGGAGCTTGCCACCAAGCTCAACGAGCTCAACGAAGCTCGTCGCGCCACGGAACGTGACGCGCTCGCCACCATCGAAGAACATTTGCTCACCTTGCTGGATGACGAGGGCAGCTACCCCGCCGAATGCCTCATCCTCGATCACCCCGATTGGCATCGCGGCGTCCTCGGCATCCTTGCCTCCCGGGTCGTCGACCGCACCGGCCGGCCGGCGCTGGTGCTCACGCACCAGGAAGGCGAGGCGCATGGGTCCGGTCGCTCCATCACTGGCTTCCATCTGCTTGATGCTGTCACCGCCGCCCATCTGCATGACGACGGGCTCACCCCGGAGCTTCTCACCCGCTTCGGCGGACACGCCCATGCCGTCGGACTGTCTCTTCCGTCCGATCGCCTGCCCGTCCTTCGCCAGCGCATGCAAAGCATCTCCGCCGAGCTTCTTCCCGCGGAAACCCTCTCGCCGCCGCTGCTCTGCGACGCAGAGCTCTCCCCGGCTTGCCTCACCCTGGATCTGCTCGCATGGATCGATCGTTGCGCTCCCTTCGGAAACGCCCATCCTGAACCCGTCTTTCTCGTAGCAGGCGTACAACTTACGGACGCGCCCCGCCTGATCAAGGATCGGCACATCTGTCTGTCCTTGAACGCCGCGCCGGGACTGCCGCCACTCCAGGCTCTCGGCTGGAGTCGCAAAACAGACTGGGCTGCGCTTGCACAATCCCTTCCGCTTCTTCCAGGCACGCGTGTCGACCTGGCCTGCCGCATCCATGCACGCTCCAGTCAATGGTTCACCGGTATTGAACTCGATCTGCTCGGCTTGCGGCTCGCGTAAGCCGCAGGAACACACCCCTCTCTGCATCGTCTGCAACAATCCCGCGTCATATACTTGCCTAGACGCATGCCGGATCAACGACCAAGACGCTTCTCCCCAACTTTGATCGCAGTCTTATCTCTTATCGGGATTCTGCTCGTGGTCGCCGCCATTCGATCCTCCACACGCGAGGTCGTCTCCGTGCGCGTCTCCCCCGTCACCCATGAAAACCTGATCGTCACCACCCCCACCAACGGGAAGGTAGAGCCCATTCACGAGTACCAGGCCCATGCCCCCGCAGCAGGCGTCGTCGAAGAGATCTACGTTCAGGTAGGTCAGAAGGTGAAGGCTGGCGACCTGCTCCTGCGGCTGGACGACTCTGACGCGGCAGCCCGTCTCGCGGCCTCCAAAACCGTTCTTCGCGCCGTTGAGACTGCCTCCGCAGCCGTGAATCGCGGCGGAACCCAGGATGAGCGCATCATCAATGCCGGCGAGCTTACCCGGGCGCAGCAGGCGCAGGAGCAGTCCACCGCCGCTCTCGCCACCCTCAAGCAACTTCAGGCCAAGGGTGCGGCCTCGGCAAGTGAGGTCACAGCCGCGCAGGATCGTCTCGAATCCGCAAACGCCGCCCTTCATACCGCGCAGCTGCGAAACAGTCCTGATCGCTTCGACTCCTTCGACCGCTCGCACTCAGCCGCGCAACTCGCCGATGCCAGGGCAGCGCTTTCCGCCTCGCAGGCCGCCTATGACAAAGTGGTCGTTCGCGCGCCCTTCGCCGGCACCGTCTATTCCATCGCCGTCAATCCATACGACTTTGTGCCCGGCGGCGAAGACCTCCTCGATCTCGCGGATCTCAACAAGATCCGCATCACCGCCTACTTCGACGAACCCGAAATCGGCAAACTCGCCATCGGCCAGCCGGTGAAGATCGTCTGGGAGGCCAAGCCCGAACGCACCTGGCATGGGCACGTCGAGGTCGCTCCCACGACCATCATCGCGTACAACACCCGCAACGTCGGTGAGGCCATGATCACGGTCGATGACGCTCAGGGCGATCTGCTTCCTAACACCAACGTCACGGTCACGGTCACCACCAAGCAGCGATTCAACGTCCTGAGTGTGCCGCGTGAAGCCCTTCACACCGAGGGCAACACCAGCTATGTCTATCGCGTCATCAATCATCACCTGCAGCGCACCGTCGTTCAGGTCGGCGCGCAGAATCTCATCCGTGTCGAAGTCACGGGAGGTCTCTCCGAGAAGGACATCGTCGCGCTGAACGCCACCACGAATCGCGACCTCTCGAACGGTCTCGAGATCAAGTCCGTCGAATGAGTGCACGCATCGACCTCATGACCTTCCTTTGTCCGATCCCGCGACCCCTCCGCTTCGTCGCCGGCGCCCTTCCGCTGATGACAAGCCTCGCCGTCGCGCAGGTCTCGCTGTCCACAGCCGTGGATCTCGCCTTCCGTAACAGTCCGCGCGTCCTGTCCGCCACGGCTGACGTTCTCCGTGCGAAAGCCGCCATCCAGGAGCAGCGCGACGCTTACATCCCAAACCTGACCGTCGGCGGCACCGGCTATGGTCGCGGCTTCGGCTATCCCACCGGTACTCCAACCCTCATCAACGTCCAGTCGCAGTCACTGGTCTTCAACTACTCCCAGCACGACTACATCCGCGCCGTCCGCGCCGGCTTCGATGCCGCCAGCCTCACCTTGCTTGAAACGCGTCAGACCGTCGCCGAAGACGTCGCCATTACCTACCTCTCCCTTACGCACGATGCCGCCAGGAAGGCTGCGCTGCAGGACGAACAGGGCTTCGCCGATCGGCTCGTTCGCATCGTGCAGGATCGGCTCGACGCCGGCCAGGACACTCCGAGTGGTCTCACCAGCGCCCAGCTCACCGCCGCGCAGGTTCGGCTCTCCAACCTTCGTGTGGAAGATGATCTCGCCGTCGACGCCCAGCGTCTCTCGCTGCTTACCGGCCTTCCCGCGCAGGACCTCGCCATCGCGCCCGACGCCATGCCCGCCATCTCCCAGACTGACCCAAGCCTCGCGACCATCGGTGCCCCTACCTCTCCCGGCGTCGACGCCGCTTACGCCAACGCCCGCTCCAAGCGTCAGCTCGCCTTGGGGGACGCCCGCTACCTCTATCGTCCACAGGTCACCTTCGGCGCGCAATACAGCCGCTACAGCACCATCCAGAACAGCAATTACACCGAATACTTCGGCCGCCGTGACCCCGCCGGTAACCTGCTCCCCTTCCAGCAGGATTCCTTTGGCATCGGCGTGCAGCTCACCGTTCCCATCGTCGATTACAGCCACCGCGCCAAGGCCCGCGAGTCCGCCGCCGATGCCTCACGCGCTGAGCACGATGCCGACGCACAACGCGATCTCTTCACCGAAGGCCGCTTCCGTCTCGACCGATCCATTCTCGAGCTTTCCACCCGAGCCGAAATCGCCCGCCTTGATCAGCTCTACGCCCAGCAGCAGCTGGAAGTTCTCGCCATCCAGCTCACCCGGCCCTCCGCCGCTCCGGCCACGCCGAAGGAGGAGCAGAACGGCCATATCACGGAGCGCGAGAAATACCTGACCCTGCTCGATGCCCGCTTTCAGCTGCAGCAGGCACAGATCAGTCTCCTGCGCCAGACAGGCGGTCTGGAGCGCTGGCTGAAGTCCATCATCGCAGGATCACCGGATGTACCTGCGACCTCGATCTCTGGCTCAATTCGACCGTGAGCGGCGTGACCCCGGCATCCTGCCAGGCACCCGTCAGACCGCTCGGATCAAGCCCCCGGACGTTGCGAAATGGTAAACTAAAGGTCTAATGCCGCCCCTTAAAACACTGCTTCTGAATCCGCCCTCCTTTGAAAACTTCGATGGCGGCGCCAGCTCCCGCTGGCCCGC
>CAXTCB010000139.1:0-6152 GCA_964242875.1 uncultured Acidobacteriaceae bacterium | reverse complement strand
GGCGCAGGGGGAGATCGCGGGTGCGCAGGCTGAAGGGGGTGGGGTCGAGATCGCCGGGCTGCTCTTCGAACCTGGACCAGTCGATAGTGCGGCCGTCGAGGCGGGGTGGCGTGCCGGTCTTGAGGCGGGAGCCACGCAGGCCGAGGCGCTTGAGGCTTTCGCCAAGGAGGACGCTGGCGGGCTCACCGGAGCGGCCGGCGGTGTATTGCTGCTCGCCGCAGTGGATGAGGCCGTTGAGGAAGGTGCCGGTGGTGATGACGGTCGCCATCGCCAGCACCGTTCGGCCGTCGCGGAGGAGCAGGCCGCGCAGCGTGCGGGTGCCGTCGGCGTTGGGCTCGAGCACGAGGTCGATGACCTCGGCCTGCTTGATGAAGAGGTTGGGCTGGGACTCGAGGACCTCGCGCATTTTGACGCGGTAGAGAGCCTTGTCGCATTGGGCGCGGGGACTCCAGACGGCGGGGCCGCGGCTGGTGTTGAGCAGGCGGAACTGGATGCCGGTGGCGTCGGCGACCTCACCCATGACGCCGCCGAGGGCGTCAACCTCGCGGACCAGGTGCCCCTTGGCAATGCCGCCGATGGCGGGGTTGCAGCTCATCTGGGCGATCAGGTCGAGGTTGAGGGTGAAGAGGGCGGTGCGCAGGCCCATGCGGGCGGCGGCCACCGCGGCCTCGCAGCCGGCGTGCCCGGCGCCGACGATTGCCACGTCGTATTGTTCGATGAAGGCCACGAGATCTATTGTAAAGTCGCGGGAAACGTCCTGCCTGGCGGAGGTGTGTGGTGTTGCATGAGGCGAAGCTGATTGGCTTTATCCCGACACGGGATGCGGAGGCGGCACGAACATTTTATGAACAGGTGCTCGAGCTGCGCTTTGTCGCCGATGTTGGGTTCGCGCTGGTGTTTCGCATGGCGGACGGGACGATGCTCCGGGTGGTGCGAGTGGGGGAGTACTCGCCGGCGAGCTTCACGATTCTGGGGTGGGAGGTGACGGGGCTTGCGGAGAAGGCGCGGACCTTAGCTGCACGTGGTGTTGCGGCGTCACGGTTTCCGTCTCTGGAGCAGGATGAGGATGGGGTGTGGACGGCACCCAGCGGCGACAGGGTGCTTTGGTTCAAGGACCCGGATGGGAACAATCTTTCGTTCTCGGAGCATGTGCCGGGGTAAGACTCGAGCAAATGACGCGACTTGCGTTCCCGTAGAGAAGCAGATCCCTACGGGATGACAACCAAGTAGCAGCAAACGGGGGGTAGCTGGCCGGTGACGGAGCGTGTTCGGTTGTTTGCCACCAGGACGCAGCGCCTCCCTTAGTCGAATTGCGGAAGGTGGTGGATCTCGTGTTCGGGGACGGGTTCAAGCTCGCCGCCGGCTTTGACCCAGCCGCGCAGGCCGCCGTCGATGACCCTGGTCTGGCAGTTCTGCTGATTGAGCATGTAGGCGACGCGAACACTGGTGGCCTCGCGGATGCAGGAACAGTAGAGATAGATCTCGCACTCAGGCGCCATGAACTCACGGAGGGCGACCAGCTCTTCTTCAAGGCGATGCGGCTCGACGCGGATGGAGTTCTTAATGCGCTGCATGCCGGGGTCGTAGTAGCCGTGGCTGCGGACGTCCGCGATGATGACGAGCTTGTCCGGGCTCATCTCCTGCAGGCGCTGATTGAGGGTAGAGGCATCGACGCGCTCGATCTTGCGGAAGCGACGGGCCTTGATGGTGAAGATCAGCCAGCTGGTGGCGTACCCGGCGATGACGACGAGAAGCAGCCAGAGAACGATGTGGCCGGCTCGACCCATCCAGGCTTCAATGGCGTGGATGAAGCTGCTGAAGAGATAGCCGGTAAGCACCCAGGCGGTGGAGTAGATGGCGGCGCCCGTGATATCGAGCCTAAGAAAGCGGAGGAGCCGCATGTTGAGGCTTCCGGCGAGAGGGGCGGCCATGGCGCCGAGACCGGGAACGAACTTTGCGAAGAGGAGCGTCTTGGGGCCGCGCCGGTAGAAGTAGTCTGCGGACCGGAAGATACATTGCTCCGGGTTGGTGGTGAGGCGGCAGAGCAGCGAGAGGAGCCACCAGCCCGAGTAGCGGCCTCCAAGGTACAGGAGGGTGTCACCGGCTGCGGCGACCACCCAAAGGGTAGGAAGGACCAGGAGGAGGTTGAACTGGCCGAAGTGAGCGGCCGCGCCGAGCGCCAGGAGAGCGACGGAAGCAGGTGTAGGGATGCCCAAGCTGCCGAGGAAGACGATCACCAGCGTTAGAAGATAGACGTGCCCTGCAATCAACCGCTCCAGATCCATCGCTCGCCGTACCCAACCTTCCAGAGACGTGTTGACCCACGTCAACTTAGGATGCGCTAAGGGTAGTGTTTGGCTCTACGTCTTTTGGGGGCGGATACAAGGATCGCTACCGCATGGAGGTTAGAACTCCAGCCTCGCTCCGAGCTGTATTTGCCGTTCGCGGGCTTGTCCCTCGCTGGTTCCGTTGAAGCTGCCGAAGGGCTGCGTCGAGAGCCCCTCGGAGGCGATGGCGGCGGCGTCCTGAAAGACGAGGGGGGTGACACCGCCGGCCGGGTTTCCTGCCAGGAACGCACGCTGCACGACGGCAGTGACGTTGCGATGGTTGGGGAGATTGAAGATGTCCGCGGTGAAGCGAAGACGGGTACGCTCGCCGAGTGGAATCTGTCGATTGAGACGCAGGTTGAGGTCGACCTGCTCTGGCAGGCGTAAGACGTTGCGGCCGATGGTGGGCAGGTAGACGGAGCCGCCGGAGCCGTTGAGGCTTTCGTGTCCGCCGACGAGGCGGGTGCCCCCGAAGACGTTGTAGCTGTACGGCCGACCACTGCTTTCAACCAGAACCGGAGCGATGGACCAGCCGGAGACAACCACGCGCCGCCAGGCCTGTGAGGGCTTTGCCTCCGGAGCGAGAACAGCGCTGATGACGAGCTTGTGCGGGTAGTTGAAGTTGGACACGGCTTTGTCATACCGGACGTCGAAGGGGTCGAGCTGGCCGTTGGTGGCGGGGGTGGCGCCGCTGTTCTCACCGTAGTCGATGGCTTTCGACCAGGTCCAGCTCCCCCGGAGCTGAAGGTTGCGGCCGGTGGCCCGGCTGGCCTCAACGAGGAGCGCGTGATAACTGGCGTTTACGTTTGAGAGGATGTCCGTGACGGGCCCGAAGGCGGTGTCGAGACGATGGGTGTAGAGCGGAAGCGAGAAGGTGTCCGCGTTTCGGACTCCGGGTGTGGTGACACCGCCGACGAGCTGGAAGTTCTGCATGGCGCTGGCGGGCGCGATGTTGATGTCGGTGGTGTTGGGCAGCTGACGGGTGAGATTGAGCAGGTAGGAGGCGCGCACCGTGGTTCCGGGGGAGAGCTCGCGCTCGAGCGCGAGCGTAGCCTGCTGCGAGACGGGCAGACGGAAGCGACGATCGAAGAGGACGGCGGAGGTGGTGCTGACGATGCCGGAGGGGGGTGTGCCGAGAAAGGCGCAGGGATAGCCGAAGCCCTGATTGCTGACCTGCGGGCATGCTGTTTCGTCGGTGGGGACGATCCGAACGCGGGTGGTGGTGGAGGGAAGCGCGGTTTCCGCGAGGGCGCTGCGGATGGTGGCGCCGGGCAGCCGGCCGAGATAGAGGCCGTAGCCGGCGCGGACGGTGTTGCGCTCCGAGCCGAAGGGCTGCCAAGCCAGGCCGAGGCGCGGGCCGAGGTTGTTGCGATCTTCCGGAAAGATGTTGGTCGCGCCGACGGGGCTGAAGACACGGTCGAGAGCGTTGTTGGGATGCTGCGGGAGCGGCAGGAACTCATACTCGTAGCGAAGACCGACGCTGAGATTGAGACCTTTGCGCACGCGCCAGTCGTCCTGCGCGAAGCCAGCCCACTCCTGCGTGTTGAAGCGGGTATCCTGCGCGCCGAAGCTCTGCGAGAAGGAGCGGAAGCAGAACTCGTGGATGGGTGCGTTGATGCTGGGGCAGCCTCCGTTGGGGTAGCTGTTGACGCTGAAGGTGAAGTCGGTGATCCAGTCGACGAGGCCACCGGCGTGTCCGTCGGTGGTGCCGCTGTCGTAGCGGAAGGTGCCGGCGGCGTTGGAGAGGGACTGGACGTGATCCTGAACGAAGCTGAGGTCCCCGCCGAACTGGAGGAGGTGGCGACCATGGACCCAGGTGAGGACCTCGGCCGCCTGGGAGCGGCGCTCGTCGGGTGACGGGCCCTGACTGATGGAGGCGGGTGTGCCGAAGATGAGGCCTTCGGGGCCGATGGCAATCTCCGGCGCGAGGCTGCCGGGGCTGATGGCGGGCTCCTGCGGGAGGGGCATCTGGGCGCGCTCGAGGTGCAGGTCGCGGCCGTACTGCAGGCGGAGCTCGTTGCTCAGGTGGTCGTTGAGGGTGTGAACCCAGCGGGCGATGACGGCGTCGACGTGGATCTCCGAGTTGCCGAAGCTGGCGAGGCCGCGATTGACGACGGCGGCGGTTCGGCCACCGCCGACGGATGAGGAGTGAGCGCGGTTGCCCTCCAGGCTGAAGCGATCGCGGTCATGGGCCTGCCAGTCGAGCTTGCCGAAGTTGATGGTTTGATCCTGGTGCCGATCGAGGGTGCCGGTGAGGCTGTCGAGGTAGTTGAGGGCGGCCTGTGTTTTTGCCGCGGTGACGCCGCGATTGCCGAGCAGTGCGGTCTGGATGGGTGAGAGGTTGTAGAAGGTGGGGCTCTGTGGCGAGGCGATGCCGGGGAAGCTGCGGTGCTGGCCGTCGAAGGCATAGAAGTAGAAGAGGCGTTTGGGAATGGCGGCGCCGCCGAGGGTGGCCCCGAACTGCTGGCGCAGATCGTCGGGCCGCACGACACCGCCGGTGATGACACCGTCGTGGAAGTGAGTGACGGTGGCGGAGGGATCGGTGGCGGCGAAGGCGCTGGAGCGAACGAGATAGAACAGGCTGCCGTGGCGATCGTCGGAGCCACTGCGCGAGACGGTGGTGATGACGCCGCCGGCGGCGTGGCCGTAGAGCGCGGAGTCGTTCTGGCCGGTGACGCGGAACTCGCGGACGGCGGCCTCGGAGAAGGTGTAGGCCATACCGGGGTGGCGGCCGGGGCCGTCGCCTGCGGTGAAGCCGCGCGTGGCCGTCGCTGAGCCGCGGCCCTCGGATTCGTCTTCCACTTCGGGGCCGGTCTGCTGCCCGCTGCCGCGCGGGACGCCGCTGTAGCTTTGATCGTCGTCGACGCCATCGATGCGGGTGCTGTTGGCGGTGGGAGCGAGGCCGCTGAAGCTGAGCAGGTCGAACTCGGCGGTGGTTGGATTGGCTTGCGGAGTCAGCAGCGCGAAGCTCTGCCAGCGGCGGCCATCGAGCGGAAGGGCGGCGATCTCCGGTCCGGTGAGGATTCTGGTGGTGGCGGCGGGAGCAGTCTCTTCGGAGGTGGCGATGACCGTGATCTCGGCGGTGACCTGTTGCGGCTGCAGGCGGGTGGTCAGATCGGTCGTGCTGCCGAGCTGGATCTGGAGGTCAGCCTGGGATGCGGCCATGCCTGGAGCGGAGACGGTCAGGCGGTAGGTGCCGGGGGACAGAGCGATAGCGTTGAAGCTGCCGTCGGGTGCGAGGTTTACGGATGAGTGACGATGCGTGGCGAGATCTTCGAGGTCGATCTGCGGGCTGGCGATGGGGGCGCCGGAGAGGTCCTCAACATGGCCGTGCAGGGCGCCGGAGGTGGGTCCCTGGGCGGAGGCCGCGATCGTGACGGCGAGGAGGGTGTTGGCGCAGAGAAGAACGCGGCGATTCAGCAGCCTGCGTCGTTCTGCTCCGTGATCTCTGGGATGATCTCCCGCGCAGCTCATGGGGACGTTGTCACTTCCAATCGCGGTACGCCGCGGATGGGGCCAAGACTAGCGGGCGAGCGTGGGGTCTGAAATGACGCGAAAGCGGCAGTGATCCTGCGCGGTCAACATCAGTGTCGGTGCGGTTAACCCAGACAGGGTGGCGGCCGAAGCCACCACCCTGTCTGTGCCACGACCTAGCCTGCGCTAGAAGGTCAGGCGGAGAGCGAGCTGGATCTGACGAACCTGGTAGGCGTTGTTGGCGTTGGCTGCCGTGACCGAGCCGA
Organism: uncultured Acidobacteriaceae bacterium; assembly: GCA_964242875.1. Taxonomy (GTDB): domain Bacteria; phylum Acidobacteriota; class Terriglobia; order Terriglobales; family Acidobacteriaceae; genus Edaphobacter. The sequence goes on along the minus strand of CAXTCB010000139.1, from coordinate 85 downwards.
AGGTGGGTTGATACGTCAGGGTCGAGGTGGGCGCCTGGGTGGTGTTGGCGGATTGCACGGTGCTGAGGACGTAGCCGCTGCTGTT
>CAXTCB010000138.1:0-6163 GCA_964242875.1 uncultured Acidobacteriaceae bacterium | reverse complement strand
CGGCTATCGGCGCCAACCATCAGCTGACTCTGCGCGCCTCCGCGCATCCGCCCAATCGCCTGCACCGCCAGAACCGCCACCGGCCACACCTCGCCTTTCGAGAATACTGGATAGATCCGTCGCCTTCGCCATCCGTGCCTCACGCAGCGCCAGCATCTCTGTCCGAACCGCCTGCCCAATCGCCATCGCCATCACGCAGTCGTCATGCGCGCCGGCCGCCGCACCCATGCGGCCGCCAGGAAGAGTTACAAATGTTCGGCACTCCGTCAGCAGCCGCCTGCTTGAAAACAGCCATGGCTCTTCGGCCAGCAAGCCACCCAGACGGCTGATCATCTTCGGCTTGTTCGCCGCCGTCGTCAGCCACCCTGGAAGGCCACCCTGCTCATACACTCGAGAGTAACGCTCATCGCCCTCAAGGTGCGCCAGCACTGCTGCTCCGTGATTATTGCGCTCCACCACCAGCAGCGCGTCGCGGTACTCCCGTGCCAGCGCCGCCGCCACGCGCGCCAGCTCCCGCACGCCCACATGTCGGCGCAGCTCCGCGCATTGCAGCCCAGTCTCCATCTCCAGCACCTGCACGACCGCGTAGTCCCCGTCCGATCCGCCACCCGCCGTATCCACCGCCACCAGATACTCGCGTCCACTCACCGGAGGCAGCCACACCTCGATCGTCCCGCCATGTCGCAACTCTGCCGGCGCAGCCACCTGCCCCAGCCGCCGGTCAATCGCGTCGACATCAAAATAGCAGTCACCCGTCGCGCGAAAACAGCTCTGCGCATCCTCCGCGAACTCCTGGCCCCGCATCCCGCGATACTCCCGCTCCAGCACGCGTCGAAATCCAATCTGCTCCCCACTCAGCCCGTGCGCCGCCATCAGGGCTATCTCACCCGCTGTCATCTCCGCCGGCGCCGAACTCACATACTCCGGCTCCATCCACCAGGGAAAGAAGTGGCGCGTCACATCCTTCTCCGCCGCGCTCAGCCACTCATCGTAAAAGCAGCCGTATGCTCCGTTCGCCGTGGACTCCATCACCATCTCACCCTGTGGGGCCAGCGCGGCTCGCAGCCCCGCCAGCGTCATCGCCGCATCTCCTGGCCAGCGGCTCACTTCGCTGCAGTGCAGCTGCTGGATTGTCAGCCCACGCCCGGCATTCTCATCGCCCGCGCTTAACACGCGAAACTCGCTGTCGATCCGCTCGAACCGCATCTGCCCCGCGTTCAGCCGGCTCAGCCGCAGCGGTCCCTCCCGCAGCTCCGCCGGCAGCGCCTCCCAGAAGCGCTGCACCACGCGAAAGATCCCCTCCGCCGCCTCTCGTGTCTGCGCCACCTGCACCGTCAGTATCCCTGGCTGCGTAATCGTCTTCAGAAAGAAGCGCCCAGCCACCCAGGTCGTCATCCCCATCTGCCGCGCCTTCAACACCACATTCCGTTGCCCGCGCCTGCTCTCAAACGCACGCTGCACGCCATTCGCCAGCAACGGCACCTCCGCACCACGCCGATCCCGCACCCGCAGCAGCGTGGCCGCCAGCCACATCGCCACACTTTCGCCGCGGAGCGCTTCGGGCCGCTCATCCAGCATCCGTCCCAGCGCCAGCAACTCCGCCGTCTCCCATCGCAGCCCGTCCATCACACCCCCGTCTTGCTCATGAGCGCAGCGAGGCCCACACACCCCACGGACCTCGCCGCTACCCTCCCGCTACTGCACCACGCGCACGTTGTAGCTCTCCGCTGCCGGCGTCACTGCGCCCACCGCGCACACCTGCACCGTCACCGTGTTCGCACCCGTCACCGCCGCGCGCAGCATCACTAGTCCGCTCGGCAGTGAGCCGTCACTCGCGCTCACAACCACCGGCGTACCCACTGCCGCCCCGTTCACCGTCACCGTTCCAGTCGTGCAGGCGCCTGCCGCCAGCGCGGAGCCGCCAATCACGCCCGTCGTCCCGCTCAACACACCATTGAAGTTTGAAGCCGTGATCCCGTTCGGAAACGAGCAGCTTCCGTTCGGCTGGCACTGCATCGCAATCGTGTGCGTGGAGTAGCTGTCTGAATTCATATCCAGCGTGTACACCCCGCTCGTGTTGTTCGACATCCTCCAGTTACGCGATCCACTCGGCGCTGCCATGTTCACGAAGTGGAACTCCGCCATCGAGCCCGAGCCGCCGGACGACGAGACAATCAGCCGGGCTGCTGCCGCGTTCGCAATCTGTAAATTGCTGCCGCCAACTCCGCTCACTGCGTTCCATGCCGTCGGCTGGCACGTCCCGATACCCTGGTTCGATCCCGCCAGAAACCAGTTGCATCCCGTCACACTCAGCTGGCTGAACTGTCCTGCCGCGGGTGTCGTCTGTCCTATCGCCGTATTGTCGATCGACCCTCCCGTGATCGAGGCCGTGCCACTCATTCCACCGCCCCCATCACTCGTGCCGGCCTGCGCCCACACGCCGTCCTCCCGAAGAAATCGTCCCGTCCCCGCCGTCGCTCCTGGGTCCGGAACCGCCCCCGTCGCATGCGCCGCGCCGGATGCACCAAACACCGGCAGCCGCGCCGCGCTCAAGGTTCCACTCGCCACATCCGTCGCACTCAACGCTCCATGCAGCGCCCCTGCCGTCACCGTGACCGCCGTGAATCCCTGCGGCGAAAACCCGAACGTCGCTCCCCGCAGATTGAAGCTCATCGTGCTCGTCTGCGGCTGGAAGCTCACACTGTCATAGCTGGCGCTGCTATCCATCTCGAACAAGTTGTAGCCGGAGTTCCACTTGCCGCAGCCATGCGAGTTGCAGTGCACCTGGATCACGCCGGTCTCGCCCGCCTGCGTCTCCAGCACCTGGTTCCACACGCCCTGCACCTCAAAGGCATCGTCCGGCGCGACATGGCTCCCGCCGTTGCCAAAGTAGTTGCTCGCCGGTGCCGCGTTGCGAATACTCCATCCCCGCAGACCCGTTCCCACCGTGTTCTCGTACTGAATCCCTGCCCGCAGTGGCAGCACCGATCGTGGTACCGTTTGGCCTACATACATCGTGTCTGCCGCGACCCCCTCTTGGAAGTAGTGCGGCTCCTCAACCGCATCACCCGTGGCCCATGGCACCGTGTTCGCCGCCAGGGTCATCTGCCCATCGACCTTCTTCGTCGCCTGGTTGTAGACCCCCAGTACTTCAGCCATCGGGTAGAGACCATACTGGCCCGTTAGCACCGCCACCGATCCACCCTGGCTCGTTGCATTCGCGCCCTGGTTGGCATACGTCAAGGTCGTTGGCCCCGTCGTCGTCACCGGAAAGCTCCCATTGAAGCTCGTATCCGCAACACCGGCAATCGTCATCGTCAGCCCGCTCACATCCACCGGCAACGCGCTCGCCGTCGTCACCGTCGTCGTCTGTCCTGTTCGCGTGATCGACGCAATCGGGAGGCTCACATTCACGTAAGCACTCGTGGATCCCGTCACGCCCACGATGGGAGTTAGATTCCCCGCGTAGAACAACGTCGTCGCCGATGGCGACCCGATCACCGGAAAGACTTGCCGGATCCCAATCAACGTATCCACCGTCTGCTCTAGGCCGTAGCCGCACAACCCGCCGACCGCAACCGTCGATCCCGCCGCATGCACCTTGTTCAGGGTGAGCGTCAGGTGCGTTGCATCCACCACGGCGTAGTTCGCCATCTCGTAGTTCGTCGGACTGAACGGAGACGGAGGATCCGTCACGCACGCCACCCCACTCGCCTGCGGCAGCGCTGCCGTCGATGTGCTGAAGGGACTCGCCACCCCGGTCGCTGCGATCCCCAGCGTCACCTCTCCCGGGGCCATCGAATTCGCTGAGCCCGGTGCCACCTGCGTCGTCATCAAAAACACGCTCGTCGAAAACGTCGTCCCTGAAAACGTAGCCGTCGGCCCGATCAGGTTATTGGCCGTCCGTGCTCCACCCGTCAATACACCCGCCGTGATCGCCTTTGCCGGATTCACATCCAGCAGATATCGTCCCTCGCCCTGTGTTCCTGCCGCCGCCGTCACCGCCACACCCACCGTCGTCGAGCCCGCCGTGCACCCTGTCCCGCACGTGCCCGCAAAGACCTTTGTGTCTTCGTGAATCTGCAGATCCATCGGGTGCGCGCCTTCATCGGCCTCATCGCGGAAGCCGCCCGAAGCGAGCAGGTACTGCGATCCCATCAGGCAGTCTCCTACCCCATAGCAATTGATGTCATGCGAGTCCAGAACGTGCTGTCCCGGCGTGTTGTATGTGCCTGAGATGGACATCGCGTTGTAGTTGCTCTTGAAGAACGGTCCGTTGCTTCCTGCGATCCCTGCCGGCAGCTGGTTCGATCCACCCGTCAACCCTTCGTGCGTAATCGAGAGCCCCAGCGAGTTCGGCTGCTGCGATCCCGTCACCTGGTGCACCGTGGAGGCGCTTCGGGTAGACGTCACATCCAGCGTCTGCCCGGCATCCAGCCCAGGCAAGCTCTGGTTCACCGGGTTGAAGTAGCTGTCGTGCCGTCCACCCCCGCGCAGATCCTCCACATGCGTCCCGTTCAGCGCGCTGCTGTTCCACTGCGTCGGCGTCACCGCCTCATTCGCGCCGTACTCGTTCTCGATCGTCACCTGGCATCCGCTCGCACAGTCTGCTGATGCCAGCGCATTCCCGAGCCCGTTGCCACCACGCCCAGTTACATATTGACTCGCAAACTCCACGCTGTTCAGCCGGTTTGCCTGCAGCTCCGTTCCCGCTGGCTGTGCGATCGTCTGTGTCGCCGTCGGCGCGATACCTACCTTCTGCGTCACCGCCGTTCCCACACCCGCAACTGCTGTATCCACGTAGTGTTTGTTCGCCGCCTGCGCCCCAGTCGTCGGATCGCCAGCCAGCACCAGCGGCCCCTCCATCGCATCACCCGTCCGATTCAGAAACGTAACGTTCCCGGTTGCAGGATGCCCGGCCAGCGCCGCCACCACGGCATCGTCCACATAGCTCTTCGTCGCCGTCTGCACCGCCACTGCCGCCGGCAGCACCGTGCTCCGGACCGCACTCAGCGTCACCGCGCTTGAGCTCACCGGCAGCGTCCAGAACTCGCGACTCACCGTTCCGTCATCCAGGTGGTACACCGCCGTGTAGAACGTTCCGGCAGGCGTTGCTCCCTGGTTCGGCGCCAGCTGCACTGTCAGTACCCCATTGGCCCCGATCGTCGCCGACGTGCTCCCACCCGGAACCGCCTGCCCGGCCGCCGTCGTAAACGCCGGCCAGCTTACAATTACCAGCCCGGCCGCTGTTGTGCCGTCCGCATGGTAGATCGTGTCCGTCAGCGTCGTCGTCACTACCTGCCCTAGCGCCGTCATCGAACCCAGCAGCAGCGCCAGCAGCAAACCCCTCACTCGCATCCTCATCCCGTCACTCCCCTTCGTCCCGCGGCTGCTGTCTTGCCGTCATCCCGCCGAGACCTGCTTCTCGAACGTCCTCGTCTGCCACGCACACAGCTGTCCCTCGCTGCACATCCATCTCAAACCATCCGCATCGCCGCCGGCACGTAGCTCCGGTAACACAACACCTGCGTTCCATCATTGCTGTCCTTCGTCGCCAGCGCGCGAAATCTTCCCGTCAGCCGTATCTGCGCCAGCGGTCCCGCCAGAACCTCGGCCTGCTCGGCAGCGCCCGCCATCGCTTGCAGTCGCGGATAGAAAAACCACACCCGGTCTCCCTGCTCGCCCTCCATGCAGAACAACCCCGTCCACTCCTGGAAGAACCCACCGCCCTCGCGATCCACAAACCCAACCACCTGGCTCACCTTCATCGTCGCCGTCGGCGCGCCCGCAACCAGCGGCGAAGCCAGCGTCAACACTCCGCCCGCAACCGCCGCGACCAGTCCTACATTCAGCGTCACCCGCCGAACGTAATCCACATCGGCCCCGATCGCCGCACTCGAAGCCACATACCCGCCACTCGCCCCACTCCCAACAAATCCCGTCTGTCCCGAGTAGTCCACGTCCACCGCAACCATCGATGTACGCTGGCAGCACCGCCGAGCCCGACCCAGGTGTGCCCGTGTAGCCCAGCGTCCACTCAGGAATCAGCGGAATATCGCCCGCCTGTGTGCTCAGCGTCTTCACTGTGAAGCCGGCATCGATCTCCCGCGAGTTCAGCACCACATTGAACTCGCTCTTCATCTCGCGATCGATCAGATCCAGC
>CAXTCB010000137.1:0-6170 GCA_964242875.1 uncultured Acidobacteriaceae bacterium | reverse complement strand
TCGATGATGTTGAAGTTTGCTGGATGGAGAAACGTTCTCACCACGGCCGTTGCCGTGACCGCCATGGCTGCGCTCTCCGGCTGCCACAAAAAAGCCAGTGGGGTGAACCCGGCCACCTTGGGCCCGACCACTGACACCACCTCGTCGGCGCCCACTGCCACCATCAGCGCGGACCCCCTTTCCATCGATCTCGGTCAGTCCATCGTGCTCAACTGGCGAACGACAGGTGCCTCGGGCGTCACCATCGACGGCATTGGCCAGGTTCCCGTGAACGGAACCCAGACGGTCTCGCCCTCAAACTCGACCAACTTCCACCTCGTCGCGAAGAACGACAGCGGTGCTACGACCGAAGCCAATGTTCGGGTAACGGTCCGCGTCGCCGCCGCGCCTACGGCGCCCACGGCCGATGCCGCCGGAGATATGGGCTCGGATGCAGCCTTCCATCAGGCCGTTCCGGACGCCTTCTTCGACTACGACAGCTACGAGCTGCGCCCTGATGCACAGCAGGCCGCTTCCTCCGCGTCAGCGTACCTCGCGAGCCATCCCTCCATTCGTGTTGTAATTGGCGGCTACTCGGACGAGCGCGGCTCGGCGGAGTACAACCTTGCACTCGGCGAGAACCGCGCCAATGCTGCTCGTCAGGCGCTCGTCTCGGCCGGGATCGCACCCTCCCGTCTTCGGGTGGTCTCCTACGGAAAAGAAAAGCAGTTCTGCTCAGAGTCGACCGAAAGCTGCTGGCAGCAGAATCGCCGGGCCCAGTTCTCGCTCGATCGCTAACTCGCAGGTCACATGTGGGCAGCCGTGTCTCTCTATGCGCGGCTGCCTTTCCTGTTCCTAACCCCTGGTTTCCTGAAGGTCGAACGTATGCTCCGAAAGCTCTCTTGCCTCACTCCGATCGTACTGGCCGTCTCTCTCCTTACACCGTCATCCGCCTTTGCTGTAAGCAAGGATATGATCCAGCTGCAGACGCAGATTCAGCAGCTGCAGGATGCTGTCGCTCGGCTCCAGCAATCCAACGACGAGCGCATGGGCGTGCTCAAGGATCTGGTCCAGCAAAGCGCCGATCAGACCAATAAAGTCGCCGGTACAGTCGACTCCCTGCAGCGGCAGATGCAGACGCAGCAGGAGGCTGGAGGAGGCAAGATCGAGCAAGTCTCCGGCCAGGTTCAATCGCTCAACGACTCCCTCGACGAGATCAAGACGCGTCTGGGGCGGCTGGAAAAGCTCATCCAGAATGTTCAGAGCCAACAGCAATCGTTGGGCACCGGACCGTCCACGAGCGCAGCACCGCCGACCGGTGCTCCGGCGCCGGCGGATACAGGTTCATTGCCCGCCTCCGGCCTGACCTCAAGCGCTCCATCCGATGCCGCTTCTACCCGGCGAGGGAGTAAGCCGTCGGCCGCGGTTCTCCCTGACAGCAGCCTCAATACCAATCCCGCCCCGGCCGCTGCATCCGGCTCGAACCCACCCCCGGACCAGCTCTATAAAACGGCGCTCGGCGACTACATGGCAGCGAAATACGGCCTTGCGCAATCCGAGTTTTCTGACCTCACCCGCGCGTACCCTGATAATCCACTCTCCGGTAACGCCTTCTACTACCAGGGCGAGATGGACTATCGGGGAGCTCGCTACGGCGCCGCCATACAGGACTATGACCGCGTTCTCGAACAATACCCTGAGAGCAACAAGGTGCCCGCCGCCCACTTGCATAAGGGCCAGGCACTGATCCAACTCAAGCAGACAGACGCCGGCGTCCGCGAACTTCGCTCTCTGATCCAGCGCTTTCCAAACTCGCCTGAAGCCCTGCAGGCTCGCAGCAAACTGAGTGGTCTCGGCATCCCTGTCAAACCGCGAGCAAACGAGTAGACCTCAGTTCCGCATCCCGCGCATGAGTTGCTGCACCTCATCCTGCTGACTCCGCAGAAGAGGCAGACCGGGCAGACGGGGCGCTCCGCCAAAATACCCGTTTAGGTCGCACGCGCTTTTCAATCCAGCAACCCCCATCTGCTCCTCGATGCTGGCGGCCGCATTGGCAACTCGTTCATATTTCTCTTGAGCGAGTGGTTGGTCGTCGTCCTTCCATGCCGAGAACACCTCATGGCATGCTTGTGGCGCACAGATCCCAAAGGGCAGCATGGTTCCTCTGGCTCCCTGTTGCAGCATCGCGAGCGAGCCCGCACTTCGCCCTGCAAGAACCTGAAAACCCACCGTCCGTGACCGCGTCCTGATCATAGGTTCAAGCGCCGGAGAAGCAACGGCCGTCGCACCAACCTGCATCAGGCTCTCCGAGGAAATATAGTTTCCCGCCGCGGTCGAAGGGCGCTGCTGCAGCATTCTCCCGGTCACGGCCGCAAAGACAGGGGTCACCGTCACCTGGCGGCTCACGCTCGCTGTCCGCAGCAGGACCTCACGCATCGCTGTCACCTCTGAAGCAACCGGCACCCAACCAATGATCTGCGGATGCTGTGCCAGCGCGCTGACCATCTCCACCGTCAGCGACTCACCTCTCTCCTCCAGCAGAACAAGCGGCAGCGGCGACCGGTCCGCAACCGCCGTCGCCAGGGTCCTCTGCTCCAGCAGAGACGCTCCGCCGGAGAGAGTTGGCAAGCGAAGAAGCGCCACATCATACCCGAGCGAAGCCGCTGCCTCAGCTCGCTCCAGCACCCCGCGAACACCGCCGCGGGAGACATCCGCCAGCAGCAGCGTCTCCCTTGCCGTCGCCTCCGCAACTGTCTTCAACGCGGACAGTTGCTCTTCGTCGTTGAGTCGATCAGGTTCACCGGCCGGCGTCAGTACCGCTAGACCAGCTGCAAGCGTTCTGGAGTATCGCTCGGCGTTATGCTCCAGCTTGCGCAGGTATAAGCGACCGTCCCCATAGAACGGCGTGGTCAGCGGAAGAAAAAGCCCCTCGAGCAACATCACTCCATCTTACCGAGCCGCGATCGATCTCCGTAACCTCACACGCCTGCTTGACCAAGTCGGAACCGTCCCACGAAAGATGCATAGGAAACACGATCCGGTCGCAAAGATCTCCGGTACCCTCAAGATCGATGCATCGGCGCGACATCTCGAAGGACAAATCCGTTGGTGAACTCGGTCGCGAGGCCTTCTGGTTCCTCACGCACACCTTGCTGGCAGTGGTCGTTCTTACCCTTGTCATCGGTGGCATGTCGCTGGCGCACCCTGATCCCGACGCAACGTCACCAAAGCTTCTCGCGACCATGCTCTCGCTCTTCGTCCCGATGGTCGGTGGTTTTCTTCTCTCGCGCATTCACCACAACGAGATAGCGCGTTACGTCTGGATCTCCGGGCTCCTGCTCTTCTCCGTCATCTGCGTCTGGGTGATCGATCTTCCCACGGGAAACGGCCTCTGCGAGGACTGCGCCGGGCATGTCATGGAACGCCTCTGGCGAACCTTTTTCTCCATCAGCAATGGCAGCGGTCTCATGGGTGGTGACGGCCTGATCATCGGAACCTGGCTGCCACTTTCCATGATCGGCTATGCCATCGGCTCGCACTACGGCCTAGAAGAATAACCTCCGCCTTACGCACAAAACGGCTTCTCCGCCCTCCGCGTCAGGATTCTTCCCTGGTTTAAACCGTCACCGCGTGTTTCGCATGCAGCTCTTGCAACGAGATCACATCCATCCGGCCTTCCTGCAATGCGGCTATCCCTTCCGCTGCAGCACGCGCCGCCGCAATGGTTGTGATCGTTGGAATCCTTGCCAGCACCGCCGCCCGGCGAATCGCCTTTTCATCGAAAAACGTGTCCTGCCCGCGAGGCGTGTTGATGATCAACTGGATCCGCTCGCCTTTAATCAGATCAACCACGTTTGGCCGTCCCTCTTTCACCTTGTAGACGCGCTCCGATCGCAGTCCCGCCTGCTCCAGCACCTCCGCCGTCCCATGAGTTGCAACCAGGTGAAAGCCCATCTCCATAAACTGCTTGGCCAGTCCAATCACGCTCGCCTTATCGTGATCGTTCACGCTCAAAAATACCGTGCCGCGTACCGGAAGCATCTGGCCTGCGGCAATCTGCGCCTTCGCAAACGCCTCCCCGAAGGTCTCTGCAACGCCCATCACCTCTCCGGTCGACCGCATCTCCGGCCCAAGCACCGGATCCACTCCCGGAAACTTGCCCCACGGAAACACCGGTGACTTCACGAAATAGCGTGAGCCCGTCTCCAGATCCTTCCCGCCGGCCATCTGCTCGGGCAACAAGTCACGGAGCGTCTTCCCCGTCATCAGCCGGGAAGCAATCTTCGCCAGCGGAATCCCCGTAGCCTTCGAGACATACGGCACAGTCCGTGACGCTCGCGGATTCACCTCGATCACATACACCTTGCCCCGCTGAATCGCGAACTGCAGATTCACCAGTCCGCGTACAGCCAGCGCCAACGCCAGCTTGCGCGTGTACTCCCGGATCGTCGCCAGCACCTCCGCACTGAGATCTACCGACGGCAGCACGCACGACGAATCCCCCGAGTGGATCCCGGCCTCTTCAATATGCTGCATGATGCCCGCGATCAGCACGTCCTTGCCGTCGCATAGCGCGTCAACATCGACCTCGGTTGCCTCTTCCAGAAAGTGGTCGATCAGCACCGGCCGCTCCTGCGAGTACTCGATCGCTGTGCTCATGTACTGCACGATCGCCGGCTTGTCATACGCAATCACCATCGCCCGGCCGCCCAGCACATAGCTCGGCCGCAGTAGCACCGGATAGCCGACCCGCTCCGCACCCTCCGTTGCTTCGGATACGCTGGTCGCCATGGCCCCTTCCGGCTGCGGAATGCCCAGCTCCGTGATCAGCCTTCCAAAGCGCTTCCGATCTTCAGCCAGATCGATCGACTCCGGCGAAGTCCCAATAATCGGCACGCCAGCCTGCTTGAGCGGCAGCGACAGGTTCAGCGGCGTCTGGCCGCCAAACTGCACAATCATTCCGATCTCCGCGCCGCCGGACGCCTCGTGCTCATACACCGCCAGCACGTCCTCAAGCGTCAGGGGTTCGAAATAAAGCCGATCGCTCGTGTCGTAGTCGGTTGAGACGGTCTCCGGATTGCAGTTGATCATGATGGTCTCGAAACCATCTTCACGCAGCGCAAACGCCGCGTGGCAGCAGCAGTAGTCAAACTCGATTCCCTGCCCGATCCGATTCGGCCCGGATCCCAGAATCATCACCTTCTTGCGCGTCGTTGGTGCCGCCTCATCTTCCTCGTCATAGCAGCTGTAGAGGTAGGGCGTGAAGCTCTCAAACTCCGCCGCGCACGTGTCGACCAGCTTGTAGACCGGCAGCACTCCCTTTTGCTTTCGCACCGCTCGCACGGTCGCTGTGCCTTCTGCACCAGTTAGCCCCCAGGCCGCAGCCAGGCGCTCGTCGGAGATCCCCATCCGCTTCGCCGTGCGCAGCCCGTCCTCCGTCACGGCGTCCGCGTTCGTCTCGCTCATCGTCTGGATCTCATCCGTGATCTGCTTGATCTGGTGCAGAAACCAGGGATCCATCCCGGTCAGCCGCGAAATCTCGCGAACCGTCATTCCCCGCTCAAACGCATACCGCACATACGAAAGCCGCTCCGGATGCGGCGTCACCAGCCGCTGTGTCAGCCGCCTCGGTTCAATGTCGTCCGCAGTCGCCTTCTTCCCTGTCTCGAGCGATCGCACGGCCTTCATCAACGCTTCCTTGAAGGTTCGTCCAATCGCCATCACCTCACCGACAGACTTCATCTGCGGCCCCAGAATCTCATCCGCCCCCGGAAACTTCTCAAACTGCCACTTCGGAATCTTCACAACGACGTAATCAATCGTCGGCTCAAAGCAAGCCGGCGTTGCCTTCGTAATATCGTTCTGTAACTCATCGAGCGTGTAGCCGACCGCGAGCCGCGCCGCGATCTTTGCGATTGGAAATCCTGTAGCCTTCGACGCCAATGCCGACGATCGGCTCACCCGTGGATTCATCTCGATCACCGTCATACGGCCGTTCTGCGGGTTCACCGCAAACTGCACATTGCTGCCACCGGTCTCCACCCCGATCTCGCGGATCACCGCGATGGCCGCATCCCGCATCGCCTGGTACTCGCGATCTGTAAGGGTCTGCGCCGGCGCCACCGTGATTGAGTCGCCCGTGTGCACGCCCATCGGGTCGAAGTTCTCGATCGAGCAGATGATGATCACGT
>CAXTCB010000136.1:0-6326 GCA_964242875.1 uncultured Acidobacteriaceae bacterium | reverse complement strand
CCCGTTCTGCCACCACGCGCCCCTGGATCCGCCGCCCGGCTAGCGCCAGATCACCAATCAGGTCCAGCACCTTGTGCCGCACAAACTCATCCGGAAAGCGCAGCGGCCCATTCTGCACGCCATTCGCGCCCACAATGATCGCGCACGCGTCCGACACCCCGCGAATCAAGCCCATGTTGCGCAGCATCGGCTCATCTTCCTTAAAACCGAACGTTCGCGCCGGCGCGATCAGCCGCGCATAGTCGCCCTCTTCCAGGTCCCCCACAAACGTCGCCGAGCCGATCGGCTGCGGAAAGTCGATGCTGTAATGAATGCCGTAGCCATGCCCGGGATACACGCCGATAAACTTCGATCCGTCGCGCACCTCCACCTCGCGCAGGATCCGCAGCACCTCACGCCGGCGCCGCTGCCGCCGCACCCCCACAGCCTCAAACGCCTGCACATAGGGCAGGGCACTGCCATCCAGGATCGGCAGCTCCAGATTGTCGACCTCGATGATCACATTGTCGATCCCGTACCCGATCAGCGCCGAGAGCAGGTGCTCGGTCGTCGAGATCAACACGCTGCCCCGCATCAGGCTCGTCGCATAACTCACCTTGGCCACGTTGCGTCCAGTCGCCGGAATCTCGAAGTTCTCAAGGTCAGTCCGGCGAAACACAATGCCCGAGCCTGCCGGCGCCGGAATCAGCCGCATCGCCACCTGCGCACCACTATGCAGACCCACGCCGGCAAATGCGATCTCTGCGCCAATCGTCTGCTCGTGCAACGCCGGCATCGTCAGAAGAGCCCCTCCGTGCCACAGCGTTGCACGGGCACATGAAAAACCCTATATCGCGTGGATCGCCCGGGAGCGTGGCTATTCAGCCACACCCCGTGTCGCGGCAGATGCGTCCAAAGCTGCTGTAACGTATTGAGATGATTGACGCAATTGGTGCCGCCGCGGGTCAAAGCCTGCCCTGGATCCTCCTTCATCTCGAAGCCCTTGTCACGCAGGAGTCGCCCACCGAAGATCGGAGCGCGGTCAACGCGGCAGCCTCCCTGGTCGCCGCGTGGGCGCAGGCAGAGTGCGGCGGCCGGCCTCGCCTGCATCGCCAGAAGGCCTTCGGTGATGTGCTCGAGCTTCGCTTCGGCAGCCCGCGCGACCCGCGCCAGCCCATCCTTCTGCTCGGCCATCTCGACACCGTCTGGCCAACTGGAACCCTCGCGCGCATGCCCTGGCGATCCGACGCTGGCCGCCTCTTTGGTCCCGGCGTCCTCGACATGAAGGCCGGCGTCATCATGGCGCTTGCCGCCCTGCGCCTCCTCCGCCAGCTCAAACTCACTCGCCCCGTCACTCTTCTGCTCAACAGCGACGAAGAGGTCGGTAGCCCCATCTCGCGCCCCATCACCGAGCGCCTCGCGCAGGTCTGCTCTGCCGTCTTTGTGCTCGAGCCCGCCCAGGGTCTCGCCTTCAAGACCGCCCGCAAGGGTGTCGGTCACTTTGAGTTACAGATCACCGGCGTCGGCGCGCACAGCGGCGTCGACTTCGAGCGCGGCCACTCCGCCATCCGCGAGCTCGCCCACCAGATCGAGACCACCGCCGCCTTCACCGACCCCGCCCGAGGCCTCACCGTCAACGCCGGCGTCATCTCCGGCGGCACCCGCTCGAACATCGTCGCTGCGTCGGCCCGCGCGGAGATCGATGTGCGCATCGCCCGTGCCGCCGATGCCGCACGGATCGAGCGCCAGTTCCAGCGCCTCAAGCCCCGCGACCCGGCCTGTAAACTCACGGTCTCGGGCGGCATCAATCGCCCGCCCATGGAACGGAAACCCGGCACGGTCGCCCTCTTCAAGCAGGCCCGCGCCCTGGCAAAGCAGCTCGGCTTCCAACTCGACGAGGCCTCGACCGGCGGCGGCTCCGATGGCAACTTTACCGCCGCGCTCGGCGTCCCCACGCTCGACGGAATGGGCGCCGTCGGGGAAGGCGCGCACGCCGCGCATGAGTCCATCCTGATCGAGCACCTCGTCCCGCGCACCGCGCTGCTCGCGGCCATGCTCGCGTCTACGCCGTAGCGTCGTTCCGCAGCTTGGCCGCCCCCGCGTACGCCTCGGCGATCAGCGCCACCGTTCGCGCAATCGGCAGCCCGACTACATTGAAGTAGTCACCCTCGATTCGCGGGATCCACCGCGCCGCAAAGCCCTGGATCCCGTACGCGCCGGCCTTGTCCATCGGCTCAGGCGAGCTCAGGTACCGCACCATCTCCGCCTCTTCGATCACGTTGAAGGTCACCTGCGTGATCTCCACATCGGCAAAGCTCTCCCCGGCCGTCAACGCGCACAGGCCCGTTAGCACCTGGTGCGTGCGCCCCATCAGCAGCTCCAGCATGCGCCGCGCGTCCGCTACATCCACGGGCTTGCCCAGAATCTCTCCCTGGCACAGCACGCAGGTATCCGCGCCCAGCACCACCAGCGGATCATCCTTTGCCTCAGTCGCTGCTGTCGGCTGTCGCGCCCACACCGCCTGCGCCTTGGCCTCCGCCAGCCGCAGCACATACGTCGCGGCATCTTCCCCCTCCGCCGGCACCTCCGGCACATCTGCGGAATCAGCCAGGAAGAGAACACCGGCCTGCGTCAGCAGATCCCGGCGGCGAGGCGAAGCGGAGGCGAGCACGAGCATCTACGCTGGGATGCTCCCATCGCCCTCGGCGTTTCGCGAAACACTCACCCGCGCCTGCATCATGTGCGTCCGGCCCGGCGCCAGCGCAATCACCGCCTCGCCCACATTCGCCGTCTCCACGCACAGCATCCCGTGCCAGCCGTTCGGCTCCATATCCGCAAGTCCCGCCGTCAGCTTCGCCCACGGATTCCACACCACGGTGTTTCGCGAGTGCTGCTTCGCCACCTCGATCACGCGTCCTTGCGCCTGATCCTCTACCCGGCACGTCTCCGTCGTCGCCAGATACACACGGTCGGTCTCCTCACTGAATCGCAACGGTGCGTCTGCCTGACGCTTGCGCTTCATGCCGTCCGGCTTGTCCAGGTACTCCGTCACCTCCGTCCCCAGCAACGCGACGCGCTCGATCTCGCCGATCGCGAAATAGCTGTGCAGTGCCTCTTCAAACCGCAGCTCCTCCGCGCCTTCGTTCGCCACCGTCAGCCGCAGCAGCAGCTCTCTCCCCAGGGTCATCTCGTACACCAGCCGGAACGCGTCGAAGCCATACGCGCGACTCTCCTCCGTTGGCCCGAGCGTGAACGTCAGGTGCACCTGCTCCGCCGTCACCGCGGCAAACTGCAGCCGCCACTCCGCCGTCCTCGCGAAGCCATGCGACGGACTCTTCGGCGCCCCCTCCGGCACAGGCTTCACCACCGCCGAGCGCGGGCCAAACCACGGCCAGATCACCGGTACCCCGCCCCGGATCGCCTTGCCCTCAGCAAACTCCGAGCGATCACTCAGGAACAGTACCGGCTGCTCCCCCGCCGGCTGCCACTGCAGCAGATGCGCCCCATGCAGCGTCACCGCCGCCGTGACCGCGGGCGTTGTCACCTCGAGACACACCAGGTCGCCGCGCCGCGTGAACTCCAGCACACCCGGCATACCAAACTCGTTGCTAAGACTCTCTATCGTCTGCGAAGGCTTTTCCATAGTGTCGCTTTCCCTGTCGCTGCTTCCTGTCGCCGACCAGTGTACGTCGCGTCGATGACTCGGAACCCGCAGCACCGCGTCGTCGTATGCTGAACCTGCATGGTGCCCGCGTCCCGCTTCTTTCCCGCTGCCTCACTTCTTCTGCTCTGCGCCCTTACCCAACCCGCCCACGCCATTGAAGTGAAGGTCTCCGCCAAAGCACTGGAGCGCACGGCGCGAGCCCAGCTCTTCAACGGCCCTGACGGCCGCTATTACATGCGCGGCGACGCCCGGTCCCCCTGCTCGATCTACGCCGAACACCCCCAGGTCAGCTTTCGTGACGATCGCATCGTCGTCCGCGTCCACACCCGCGCCCGGCTCGGAACGTCGCTGCACAATGCCTGCCTCGGTGTCTCTCTCACCACCGACGCTGAGGTCTCGCTTGTGCCCGAGGCCGAAGGCGAGTCCATCGGCTTTCGTGACGCGCGGCTCGAGCGCATGAGCGACAATCGCGAGCTCAACTTCGTGCTCGCGCCGTTTCTCTCCGGCAAGCTCCCCCAGCAGCTCAAGGTCAACGCCGCAGAGCTCATGCGCAAACTGCTTGCCGGCTCCGGTCCCTCCACCGGCTACGCCCTCTCGCTCGAGCGCCTCAAACTGCACTCGCTGCTCGTCGAGAAGCAAGCCCTCATCCTTGACGCAGACGCCGACATGAACGTCGACTGACCGATCATGCGGGTAGGAGGGTCCGCCGCAACCACTCCCCGCGGACTCTTACTTATCCATCTTCAGGTTGATGGTGAGCGCGTTCTTGGTCTCGAACGAACTGATCGTCTTCACGCCGCTCTTCTTGCCGTCCGCCTCCGCCCAAAGCTCGTAGTCGGTCGCCTGCGAGAGCTGCCCGAAACGGAAACCACCATTGTCATCCGAGATAAAGCTCTTCACCGAAAGCGTGTGATCGTCCTTCAGGTACACCACCGCGTTCTTTACCGGTTGGCTGTCCTTGGTGATCACCTTGCCGGTAACAATGCGCTGCACCGTCTGCGCTGCGAGCGGCAGGCTGAACGGCAGCAGAACGGTCAAAAGAGAGGCAGAGACAGTCAGAACATGTCGCGCAGGGGAGGATCTAAATACCGAAAATCGAGCCATAATGTTTCGGAGTATACGCGTCTACTCCTCGTCCTCATCCGCAACGACCGGCTCATCTTCATCGTCATACCCGCTGGTATCAACCGGCGCAATCTCCAGTGGATCCGTTCCTACTACCTCCAGATCAACGCCGCATTCGTCGCATTGCAGCGTGTCACCTTCCTCCACCTCGTCTGCATCCACATGCAGCGGGTTGTCGCACTCCGGGCAAACCACAGCCATAATTTGCATCTCCACGTAACGCCCGGGACGCCAGAAAACCCGCTTCTCGGCCGCGCCCGTCTGTTCTTTCTATCGAGAGCAATCTGCCCCGTCAAGCAAATCGGACGGAGAGACGCATCGAGTTTTTCTGGTGCGGCAGAATGAGCCGCCCTTCTCCATCGCCTGACCGGCCGCCTTGCCCGGCGACCGGTGCGGGCAGAGCCACCCTAGATCACGTGCGTGACCAGCAGGATGATCAGAATGAGCAGCAACAGGCTGATCCCGCCACCACCGTAGTAGCCGAGCCCAGGACCCAGCCGAAAGCCGCCAAAGCCAAACACCAGTAACAGAACAATCAGAAGGATCAGCATAGTTAGTCTCCAGGGCGGCAGGTTTTCGGAGCAGGCAGGCAGACCGCCCGCGCTGTCTCCATGATGCCGACGTTTCACTGTGATGCATCTTCTTGCCTTCTCGTCACCTCCGGCCGCAAATCCTCTCAGCCTCCACCGGCTGCGGCCGTCCGTGACCGTCCACGGCACCCCCGGGGCGTGGTCAAATAGAGGGGCAAGCGCTCTCCCGGCCTGCATCCTCCTATGCCTCGCACGTCCGCCAGCACACTCGCTCTACCACCCTTCGGCGGCGCCACTCGCCAGCTCGTTCTGCTTAACGTCGTCGCCTTCCTCGCCATTGCGCTGCTCCAGTGGTTCGTCCCCGGTGCCCTCGCCTTCCTGCTCGGACATCTCGTCCTTGTGCCCGCCGCCGTCGCCCGCGGCGAGATCTGGCAGCTCGCCACCTACTCGGTCGTCGAGAACAGCCTGCTCGGCATCCTCTTCGGCATGCTTACGCTCTGGTTCGCCGGCTCCCTGCTTGAAACCACCTTCGGCTCCCGCTGGATCTTCGAGCTCTACGCCACCTCGGTCATCGGCGGCGCGCTGCTCGCCTCGCTCATCGCCTTCACCCACGTCCTCACGCTGCGCCCGGATCTCGTCGGCACTGGCGCCTGGGCCGGCATCTTCGGCCTCCTTATGGCCATCGCCATGCGCTTCGGCGACCAGGAGTTCACCCTCTGGTTCGTCCTTCGCCTCAAGGCCAAGTACATGGTGGCCATCTACCTCCTGCTCGCCCTCGCCACCCTGCTCAAGGCCGGCAACGCCTTCAACGCCCTGCTTGAGCTCATGGGCGCGCTCTCCGGCTTCCTCTACGTCCGCTTCGCCCCGCGCCGCGGCCTCGCCGGCGGCATGACCGAGCGCTGGTTTGCCCTGCAGAACGACTACACCCGCATGCGCCGTCGACGCGCCGCCAAAAAGTTTGAAGTCTACATGCGCAAGCAGAACCGCGAAGTCCGCTTCGACGACCAGGGCCGCTACATCGAACCCGA
>CAXTCB010000135.1:0-6383 GCA_964242875.1 uncultured Acidobacteriaceae bacterium | reverse complement strand
TGAAGTAACTCGGCCCCTTCGCCACAGCCCAGCTCTTCAACACCCCGTTCCACCCAAGACGAAAGTCATAGTGCAGATGACTCGCCGCATGCTTCTGGATACAGAAGGGAAGCGCCGCCGCCGTTCCGTCCTTCCCGGCCCCCGCCGGCTCCTCCGTTATATGGAAGTCCCGCATCGACCGGTACTTCGCCAGCTGCTCGTCGACAACGTCCGCGGCCTCTGCTGTCTTCCCGCCACCCTTGCTTTTGCCTGCCCCCGCCTTTCGAGCCGTGCCTCCACCCTTCGTTCCCGCCATCACAGCTCCTACGCAGACTTCTTCTTACTCGCCGCCTTCGTTCCCTTACCGCTCTTAGCCGGAGCGGCATGCACCAGCGTGATTCCTTGCTTCTCCTCGGCCGCCGGCGCCTTTGTCGATCGCTTCTTCGCCGCCGCCGGAGTTGCGACAGGTGCGCTCTTGGTCTCTCCATCCGCACCCACGCTGCCCACACTCTTCCGCAGCGCGTCCATCAGGTTAACTACCTTGCCTCGAGGCGCGGCCACCGGCTCATCCTGCGGCACTGGCTGGTTATTCACCTTCGCATCCACCAGCTCCTTCAACGCGACCTCATACCCATCCACAAACTTGGTTGCGTCAAACTTCGCCGTCTTCCGCTTGATCAACTCCATCGCCAGATCCAGCGAATCCTCCGCCACCGTGACCTTCTTGATGTCGTTGAAGTACTCCTTCGGATCCCGCAGCTCCTGCGCGTAGCGCATCGTGTACGCCATCATGCCGCGCAGGTCATCGTCCTCATCCGCCGTCAGCGCCAGCACATGCTCCCGGCCGCCAAACGCAATCTTTCCCAGTGCCGCCTTCTTCGACTTCCGCAGTCCTTCCCGCACCGTCGCAAACGCCTCCGTCTGCGTATCGTTCTCGGGCACCACAAAATACGGCTTCTCCAAGTACTCCGGCGGCAGCTCCTCGAGCCCGACAAACTGCTCAATCGCGACCGTATGCTTCGATGGAACCCGCAGGTGCGCAATCTCTTCCGGTTCAATCATGACGTACTGCCCCTTGCGGAACTCATACCCCTTCACGATCTCGTCCTTCTCTACCCGGTCTGCGGCCTTCGTATCCGCCCCAGTCTCCGCCTGCTGCTCCGCCGCGCTCGCCGAGACCTTCTGATACTTCACCCGTTCGCCCGTCTTGCGGCTGATCTGGTGAAACCGAATCTCGTTCTTCGCCTCGGTCGCGACAAAAAACTTCACGCCGAACGACACCAGCGATATCTGGATCTGACCAGACCAGTAGGGACGCGCCATTAGGAGATACCTCGGTCGCAAATATATTCGCGAAAATCTTTGGATTCCATCAAATTCAGCCAAGATGCCCGCTAAATGCTGCGGCCACATGCGGTCTGCACCAATCCCGGTGCATCTCTTAGCCGCCCGCTGTGTTCTCCGCGGCCACCACCCGCGCGTACGCCGGAACCGTCAGGAACTCCGTAAACCGCGGCGCCCGTATTAACTCCCGCAGCAGAAACGCCGCATGCTCGAAGCTCCGCATCACCCGTCCCTCTGTCCGAACCCGCTCCAGCTCCGCATCGATCTCCGCATCGCACATCTCCACCGTCACCGAGCGCCCATCTACCAGCCGCGCTCGATGGTGCACCCACTGCCACAGCTGTGCGCGGCTGATCTCGGCGGTCGCCGCATCCTCCATCAGGTTGAAGAGCGGCACACACCCGATCCCTCGCAGCCACGCCTCCACATACCCCAGCCCAACCGCCACATTCTGCCGCAGTCCCGCCTCCGTGATCGTTCCATCCGGCACCCGCAGCAGATCCTCGGCAATTACCTCGAAGCCCTTCAGCTGCTTCTCAATTTGATTCGCGCCCGGCATCACCCGGTCAAATACCTCCATCGCCGTCGCGACCAGTCCCGGATGCGCCACCCACGTCCCGTCATGCCCGTCTGCCGCCTCGCGTTCTTTGTCCGCTCGCACCTGCGCGAGCGCGACCTCGTTCGCCGTCGAGTCGTTCTTGATCGGGATCAGCGCACTCATGCCGCCCATCGCATGCACGCCCCGGCGATGGCACGTCTTGATCGCCAGCTTCGAGTAGCTCCGCAGGAAGTGCGTCGTCATCGTCACCTGCGCACGGTCCGGCAGCACAACCGACTTATCTCCAGCCAGCTTCTTGATATACGAAAAGATGTAGTCCCACCGGCCGCAGTTGAGCCCCGCCGAGTGGTCCCGCAGCTCATACAAGATCTCGTCCATCTCAAACGCCGCCGGAATCGTCTCGATCAGCACCGTTGCCTTGATCACCCCTGCCCGCATCCCAAGCTCCGCCTCTGTCGCCACAAAGATCTCATTCCATAACCGGGCCTCCAGGTGGCTCTCCAGCTTCGGCAGATAGAAGTACGGCCCGGACCCACGCGCCAGCAGCTCCTTCGCGTTGTGGAACGCATACAGCGCAAAATCAAAGATGGCGCCGCTCATCGGCTCACCATCGACCAGCACATGCGCCTCGTCCAGGTGCCATCCCCGCACCCGCACAAACAAGACTGCCGGCTTGTCGTTAAGTTTGTAACTCTTTCCGGTCGTGGCATCCTCATACGTGATGGTCCGCCGCACCGCATCCCGCAAGTGAATCTGCCCCTCCATCAGGTTCGCCCACGTCGGCGTCGTCGAATCCTCAAAGTCCGCCATGAACACCTTCGCCCCGGAGTTCAGCGCATTGATCACCATCTTCCGCTCCACCGGCCCCGTGATCTCCACGCGCCGATCCAGCAGATCCGCCGGCAGCGGCGCCACCTTCCACGCCACCTCGCGCACTTGTCGCGTCGTCGGCAGAAAGTCAGGCCGTTCTCCGTGATCGAGCCGCGTCTGCCGAGCCGCTCGTCTCGCCAGCAACTCCCTCCGCCGTGCTCCGAAGCGTCGCTCCAACCCCACCGCAAACGCCACCGACTCCGTCGTCAAAACCGCTCCGTACCGGTCGTTCCACGCCCCTCGAAGCTCCACCCCTGGTCCAAACATCGGCATTCTCTCTCCGTTCCGTCCGTGCTCCACCCTACGGCAAAGGGGTCGCGATCCGCCGCGACCCCCCCCAAAAAAGAACTTCTTACAAGAGTCTACGCAAACGTCCGCGTCGTCCCCGGCAGTCCCTTCTCCAGATCCTGCTCCGGCTCAAACCGAACCTCGACCCGGCCCAGCGTCGAAAACTGCACATCTACCGCGGAGTACTTCTCGGCCGGCGTATTCCCGGTCCAGCTCCCCGTCGTGATCCACTGCCCGGCCTTCAGCCCGCCCGTCCGTGCCGCACCCTCACTCGCCAGCCAGGGCAGCAGCCGCAGCAGATCGCCTGCCGTGTTACCGCCCGTCTTCTCCACCCGCACGACGCCATCCACCGCCAGCATCACACCTTCGCGCGCAAAGTCGATCGACTCCCAGCCATCACACGCGGGCCCATACACAAACCCCCCATGCATCTGCAGATCCGCAATCATGCTCAGACGGTCCGCCTTCGCAGGATCTTCGAACGCACTCTCCAGCACCTCAATCGCCGGATGGCAACTCGCAATCGCCGCGCCTATCTCTTCGCGCGTGTACGCCGTCTCTCGATGCGGCAGGTCTTTCCCTAGATAGAACGCCACCTCCGCCTCGAGCCCGCGATACCGCAGTCCCCGTACCACGCTGCCACTGGGCGCGATCCACACCTTCGGCATCGGCGCAAACGTCGGCGATGCCTCCGCGTTCGGCGCACCCACCTTCCATCCCCCTACCTCTCCCCACGCCAGCGCCAGTTCGTCCTGAACGAGCGATGCCTCTGTCGCAGTCGTCGGCCGCAAGCCTACCGGCAACTCCACGATCGCCTTCTTCGTCCGTCGCGCGTCTGCCAGCAGATTCGCCGCATCCGTTAACCCGGCGCGCCGAGCCGGCGACACCTTCTGATCCACCGCCCTGCTCCCAACCTCTTGCATCCGTCGCCTCCCATACTGCGTCAGCCGCGTGTCCGCAGGCATCATCGGGTTGGATGCATTCCCCTCCTCACGGGTGCTGCTCGCTTACGGCCGCCGCCCCAGGCTCACCAGGTTCGCGAGCAGCCGGAACGCCCCCGGCACCCCCTCCGGCAGCTGCCGATAGAGCGCATACGCGCAGTACACATACACCCCCTTGCCCACCGGAGCCACCAGCAGCCCGCCCCGCTGCGGATCCTGCCCTGCATCATGCACCTCCGTCACGGCCGCATAGCGGGGGTCCCACTCGCCCATAAAGCCGTGCCCGCGCTCCTCCACCCACCCATCGAAGTCGTGCTCCGTAATACGATTCGGCCAGCGCAGCACCTGGCTCTTCGGATCGAGCAGCCGCACCGCAGCGTTCTCTTCCACCACCTTCTCCGCAGCTCCCAGCGACAGCGAATACGGCGCCTCCGCCCCGCCGTACTCGGCGGTGTTGTACTGCACCACCACCGCGCCGCCCGCCTGTGCAAACGCCGTCACCTGCGCCGTCACCCCCGACAGATCTTTGTGCGCCGCATACGCCCGCACCCCCAGCACCAGCGCGTCATAGCCCGCCAGTCGACCGGCCCCAATATCAGCCACCGACACCCGCGTCACCTTCACTCCCATCTGCGAAAACGAGTCCTCGACCGCATCTCCGGTCCCCGGCAGGTACGCCATCTTCAAACCATTCGGTAGCTTCAGATCCACAAACCTCACCCGCGTCGTTGCGGCTTCATAGAGATCGTCGTGAACAATACCTGGGTATCCAACCGCGTGATAGCCCTCCCGGTACTCCTTTCCTTCCAGGGTCGCCGTTGCTGCCACGGTACTCTCAGGATTTCCGGCGTCTTTGGCCGTCACCACGATCGGCAGGCTCTCCGACTCACCTCCCCCAAACGAAAGCTGAAACCGGCTCTCCGCCGGCGTGGCCGTCCATCCTGTCACGCCCTGCAGTCGAACCGTACCCTGAACCGTTCCGTACTTCTCTGACCGCGTCTCGGCCTGCAATTCAATCTGTCGCTTACCGAAAGGCACGGCCTCCACGCGCGGACGCAGCGACACACTCACGGGAGGCACGGTCCGTAATGGCTGCCTCCATCGCTCCTCACCCTCACCTTCGCTTCGTACAGGAACCATTACCACTGCGCCGAGCTCGAGCGCGACACCCTGCCATTCGATCCGCTCCCAGGCTGTCAGTGTGGGCGGACTCAAGGATGCATTCCGCAATGCCGGATCGAGCACGTCATAGAACGGCTGCTCTAAACTCCTACGCACGAAGTACGGCCGACTGTATGGCGCATCGTCCGCAAGGTGCGGAAATACCTCCTCTCCATGCACGCCATGCTTCATCGCCTCAGTCTCTGAGGTATTGCCAATCCAGTGGCCCACCGTGATCCCACGCGCGAACTTGCCGCTCTCGTCATGAACCCGCATCGGCTCGCCGCTGCTGGTCTTCACCGAGATCTGAACGGTCAACCGCTGCCCCGGCACTGCGGCCTTCACTGCCGCCGTGAGGTGTGACTTCACTCCCGCGAAACGCATTTCCTGCGGCGTCGCAGTCTCTCGCGCATTTCCGTCGGCGATCACCCTGGCGGTCATCTCCAACCCCAACGCCTGCACCAGCGCCTCATTAAACTGCACCCGCTTCACTCGTAATTCGTGCAGCACATCGTACCGCTCGCGCTCGTTCACATCGTCCGCGCTCTCCGCCTGCGCAATCAACCGATCCAGCACCTCCAGGCCCTGTCGCAGCGTCGGCGCGGTCGTCTCGGGGTGCGCTGGGTCAAACTCCGCCGTCGCCTTCTTCACCAATCCATCGATCTGCCGCAGCGCTCCCAGCAGTCCGTCTCGCTGGTCCTGAGAGATCGACGGCGCCAGCCCCGCAATTCCCATCAGCGACACATCTACCCCCGCAAAGAAGCCGTCCTCCTTCTCCCTGCCGCCCACCCGCGACCCATACCGCGTATACCCCACATCAAATCGCCCCGCCGGCGCAAGCCGCACCCCGCTCCCAATCTGCGTCTTCTGCAGCGCCAGCCCCTGCCGCGCAAACTGCACATAACTCATCCCAAGCAGGGAACTCGCCTCGCCCTCAGGCACCATTACCGTGGCCTGCGGACCGGTGTTTGAAACCTTGCCGGTTACATAGTTCTCAAACCGCACCGGCACCGTCTTCCCAGTCGCATAGTCAAACATCCCGCCGGAGTTCACCTGCGAGAACGGCATCCGTCCATACACCTTCGCCGGCGCCCACGCCGGCAGACCCATCTCCGGAAACACCGTTGGATCCGCCGCCGCGTTGAAGACCTCCTGCGCAATCTCGCCGCTCACCTGGTGCTGCCCATGCCCGTCCGTCGGCGCCCCCAGAAACACACTCGTCACCACCAGCGGCCGATACA
>CAXTCB010000134.1:5286-6388 GCA_964242875.1 uncultured Acidobacteriaceae bacterium | reverse complement strand
CAAAGGCATCGGCGTAGCTGAAGTGCATCTCCACCGGCTTCACGTTGGTGGTGGGCCCGGGGATCTTGGCGCCGAACTGCAGCGTGATGCCCTCATCGGGCTGGATGCGCAGCTTCAGCACGTTGGGGAGCACGCCCGAAGCAGGATCGTTGCCTTTGAAGAGGTGAAGCGGCGGCTGCTTGAAGGTGACGGTGACCTCCGTGACACGCTTCGCAAGACGCTTGCCTGCGCGGATGTAGAACGGGACGCCGGCCCAGCGCCAGTTCTCGATCGAGAGTTTCATGGCCGCAAACGTTTCGGTAGAGGACTCCGGATTGACGCGATCTTCCTGGCGGTAACCGATGACCTTCTGGCCGTCGACCGTGCCTTCGCCGTACTGGCCGCGCGCGGTGTCTTCGAGCGGAATGGGCTCGATGGCCTTCCACACCTTCAGCTTTTCGGTGCGCACGGCGGCGGACTCGAAGTTATCCGGTGGCTCCATCGCGACGAAGCTCAACACTTCCATGACGTGGTTCTGCAGCACGTCACGCAGGGCACCGGCGGTCTCGTAGAAGGGTCCGCGGCCTTCGATGCCGATCGACTCGGCGGCCGTGATCTCCACGTGGTCCACGTAGTTGCGATTCCACACCGGCTCAAAGATGCCGTTGCCGAATCGGAAGACCAGGATGTTCTGCACGGTCTCTTTGCCGAGGTAGTGGTCGATGCGGAAGATCTGGTCCTCGCCGAGGACCTTGTTGATCTCCGTGTTCAGCGTCTTGGCACTTTCGAGATCCACGCCGAAGGGCTTCTCGATGATGACGTGGACCCACGATCCCTCGGGGGCCTGCGTCATGCCGTGTTTGCTGAGGCGCTGTGCGATGTCGGCAAAAAACTCCGGCGCTACGGCAAGGTAGAACAGGCGATTGCCCTTGGTGCCAAGCTCCTTGTCGAGATCGGCGAGATAGCCCTTCAGTTTTTCGAAGCCGGCATCATCGTCGAAGTTGGTGGCGAAGTAGCGCACGCGATCCATAAACGGCTTCAGCTTGGAGTCGCCAGCGTCAACGCCGCCGCCTTTGATAATGCCGTCCTGCATGTCATTGGCGAAGGTCGCCGAAAGATCGCG
>CAXTCB010000134.1:0-5186 GCA_964242875.1 uncultured Acidobacteriaceae bacterium | reverse complement strand
CGGCGGATCAGCGACTCGGTGATGATGGGTGCCGAGACGTTGAGGTCGATGGCCTCGAAGACGGTCCAGCGACCTTCGCCGGAGTCCGGTACGAACGGCGCAATGCCGTTGAGTTCGGGGTTCTTCTGCAATGCGTCCGCGGTGAGGTCGAGCAGCCAGCTGCGCACCACGGAACCATAGCGCCAGATCTCGGAGATCTGCGCAATGTTCAGGTTCAGGTCCTTCTTGGCGTCCATGATCGAGAAGCCCTCGGCATAGGCCTGCATCATGCCGTACTCGATGCCGTTGTGGACCATCTTGACGAAGTGCCCTGCACCGGCCGGACCCGTGCGGCCCCAGCCCTTGTCGGCCGCCGGCGCGAGTGTCTCGAAGATGGGCTTCAGGTGGTCCACGATGTCTTCATCGCCGCCAACCATCATCGAGTAGCCCTCGGTGATGCCCCAGATGCCGCCTGAAGTGCCCACGTCAACGAACTCATAGCCTTCTTTTTTCAGCTCATCGTGACGGCGGATGGAGTCCTTGTAGTTCGAGTTGCCGCCATCGATGAAGATGTCGCCCTTGTTCATCAAGGGCTTCAGCTTTTCAATGGTCTGGTCAACGGGATCGCCCGCGGGCACCATGATCCAGATGGCGCGCGGCGACTCGGTCAGGTTCTTGACCATGTCCTCGAGCGTGTTGGCGCCAACCGAGCCGGCGTCGCTGAGCTTCTTCACTGCGTCAGCCGAAAAATCAAAGCCGACGACCTTGTGCCCGGCACGGCGAAGCCTTTCGGCCATGTTTCCGCCCATCTTGCCGAGCCCGATCATTCCCAGTTCCATCATTCACCTCGTACAAAATCAACTCTATGAGCTTACCGCGAAGTTCTCTACCTGCTGTTACGCATCCCGACGTGAGATGCCTGGCGCGACCCAGTGCAGGCGCGCCAGACTACCCGCTTACTTCTTGCTTTCCGCATAAGCCGGTGTGGTGAGGGAGTTTTCACTGTCAGGAAAATCGGCCCCGTCGGTCATCTCCGCCCATTGATCCAGCTCCTGCGTCCACTCTCCCAGATGCTTGCGGAACCGCTGCAAGGCGAGCTTCCCGAGCAGAAGATGTTTGGGCGATTGCGGCGCGCTGATGGCCTCCACGATGGCCTCGATTGCGCGCTGGGGGTCGCCGGGCTGCTTGCCGGCCTGCGTCTTGAAGTAGTCGCGCGTCTTGCCCACCGTGCTCTCGTAGTCGCCGATGCGCATCTTGGCTTCCTTGCCGGAGCGCCCCAGGAAGTCTGTCCGGAATGGCCCGGGCTCAACCGCCATGACCTTGATGCCGAAGGGAGCCAGTTCTCCGTAGAGCGCCTCCGTGAGACCCTCCACCGCGAACTTGGTGGCGTTATAGAAGCCCCAGCCGGGCGAGCCGATCAGGCCACCGATGGAGCTGACGTTCACGATGGCGCCCGAACGCTTCTCGCGGAAGTGCGGCAGAAAGGCCTTGGTCATGTTGATGAGCCCGAAGACATTGGTGTTGAACATGGGCATGTACTCGTCGGTCTGCACCTCTTCCACGGCGCCGCACACGCCGTAGCCGGCGTTGTTCACAAGCACGTCCACGCCACCGGTCTTGGCAATGGCGTCCGCCGCTGCATGCGCGATGGAATCCACACTGGTCACGTCCAGCGGCATGAGCAGAATGCCCGGGTAGCTCGTGGTGAGGTCCCGCATGTCATCCACGTTGCGCGCGGTAGCCACGACGGTTGCCCCCTGGCCGTGAAGGTAGATCGCCATCAAGCGCCCGAAGCCACTGGATGCGCCAGTGATGAACCATGTTTTGCCCTGCTGTGAAGTGCCTGCCGTATTGCTCATCCGCTATGGGATGGCGATTCCGCGCGGGGCGATGCTAAGGCTCTCACGCGGGAAGTCGCTGGAGGGCGGTAAGATGCCACTCGAGCGGGCTATCCCGGCCCATGCTCACCCGGAGATCCCCTTGCTGCGTCCGTGCTTCGCCCTTGTGCTCACCCTGACGGCAACAACTGCCCTGCTTCCTGCCCAAAGCACGCCGCCTGTCCGCGACCCGCACACCGCGGGCTACGTGCAGGCCACCGAGGTGCCGGATGGCGGCAATGCGCCTGCCGACAAGGATGGCAACTTCCTGCTCGGCGCCACCCATACACCGGCGCCTGAGTGCACGGAACAGCCCGGGCTGCCGCACGGAAAAGTGTATGAGTTCACGATGAACTCGGCCGAGAGCAAGCTGTATCCCGGCATCGCCCGCGATCCCGGCAGCTTCGGCACGCCGGATCCCAAGGACCCGGCGAGCCTGCTGGTGACGACCAGCCATCCGGCACCGTATACCCGGCACGTGGCGGTGTATGTGCCGGCGGGGTATGTCGCCGGCAAAGCGGCGCCCTTTATGGTTGGCGCGGATGGCCCTGACCGCCTGTTATTCCGGGTGCTCGACAACCTGATTGCCGCAGGGAAGGTGCCCGCGATGGTCGCGATTTCCATCGGCAACGGCGGCGGCGACGCCCAGGGCAGCGAGCGCGGGCTGGAGTACGACACGATGTCCGGCCGCTATGCCGAGTTCGTAGAGACGGAGGTGCTGCCCCGTGTGGAACGCGAGGCCCACGTGCGGCTAACCCACGACCCGCGAGGCCGCGCGACCACCGGGGGCAGCTCCGGCGGGTCGGCCGCGCTCATCATGGCCTGGTATCACCCGGAGTGGTACAGCCGCGTGCTGGCGTACTCCGGCACGTGGATCAACCAACAGTGGCCGCATAACCCGGCGACGCCACACGGTGCCTGGGGTTTTGCGGAGACGCTGATTCCGGCTGCCCCGCGCAAGCCGCTGCGACTGTGGATGGAGGTCGGCGACCGCGATCTGTTCAACCCCAACGTGATGCGCGATGGCATGCACGACTGGGTTGTCGCCAATGAAGATATGGCAAAGGCGCTGGCCGCCAAAGGCTATCCGTACCAGTTTGTGTTTGCGCGCAACGCCGGTCATGTGGATCGGGCGGTGCGGGAGCAGACGTTGCCGGAGGCGCTGGAGTATCTGTGGGCGGACTACCCGAAGGCAGCCGAGTCCCGCTAAGCCGCCCGCCAGACCCTTCTCCTTCACCGCATGGGCTACCTGCTGTTCGTTTACGGTCGCAGTTCCCGCACGCCGTTTTCGCCGGCCACCAGCGCCATCGTCGCCATGCCGAGGAAGAGGCCATGCTCCACCACGCCGATGATGCTCCGGATCTCGGCCGCTGTCTCCCTGGGATCCAAGATCACGCCACAATGACAGTCCAGGATGACGTTGCCCTCGTCGGTAATCCAGGGCCCGGTGCCGTTGCGGGCGGGGCGCAGGACGGGGTTGAGCTCAAGCGCCTTCAGGCGGCGCTGCACCAGGGGCAGCGCCAGCTGGATGACCTCTACCGGGAGCGGAAATTTGCCCAGGTGTTCGACGACCTTGGTTTCATCGGCCACCACGATGAAGCGTTTGGCTGCGGAGGCGACGATCTTCTCGCGC
This sequence comes from uncultured Acidobacteriaceae bacterium, assembly GCA_964242875.1. Lineage (GTDB taxonomy): Bacteria > Acidobacteriota > Terriglobia > Terriglobales > Acidobacteriaceae > Edaphobacter. Next base: position 1,697 of record CAXTCB010000134.1, on the reverse strand, counting down.
AGCTGCGCGCCGCCACCACCCTTGATCAGGGCCAGTCCCGGTGCGACCTCATCGGCTCCGTCGATGTTGATGTCCAGCACCGGCGTGTCCTCGAAAGTGGTGAGCGGAATACCCAGCTGCTGCGCCAGAGCCGCGCTTGCGTCGCTGGTTGCGATGGCCTGGATGCGCAGGCCGTCCGCCACGGCCTTGCCCAGCTCGCGAATAAACAGCGTGGCTGTGGTTCCGGTGCCAAGTCCCACGTTCATGCCGTCGGAGATGAACTCCACGGCGCGTTTCGCCGCCAGCAGCTTCGCTTCGTCCTGCGTCATGGAAGCATGGTACCGCTCCCGCATGTCGTTGGGCAGTCATGAGCATCCAATCGCCAACGAGCGAAGGGGATCCCAAGAGTGAAGTTGAGTTCACGCAGAGAGTTCATCGGAGCAGGCACCGCCATGGCAGCAAGCATCACGACAGCCCTCGGCCAGACGCCGGAAAACACGGCAAAGGCTGACCCGACCATGACCGATCCGGGCCAGCAGAACGTTGGCCTCGTGAAGCTGAACCCGAACAGCAACATGCCGCCAGCGACCGATCACGGCACAGTGCCGCCGACCTGGTACTCCTTTGACCTGACACACCGGCGCGTGCAGGGTGGCGGCTGGACGCACCAGGTCACAGAGCGTGAATTGCCGTCGTCGAAAGAGATAGCCGGCGTGAACATGCGCCTGACGCGCGGGGCCTTTCGCGAGCTGCACTGGCACCTTGCCGACGAGTGGGCCATCATGCTCAAGGGCAAGGCGCGCGTCACGCTGTTCAGTCCGGATGGATCGATGTTTGTCGATGATGTGAATGAAGGGGACCTGTGGTTGTTTCCGGCGGGCTCGCCGCATTCCATTCAGGGCATTGGCGATGACGGCTGTGAGTTTCTGCTCGTGTTTAACCAGGGCTCGTTCTCGGAGGAGAGCACCTTTCTTTTGTCGGACTGGCTGATGCATACGCCGCCCGATGTGCTCGAAAAGAACTTTGGCCTGGGTGCCGGGGCGATCGCCAAACTGCCGAAGGGCGATCCGCTGTACATCTTCCCCAGCGACGTGCCGACGCAGAGCCTAGCGCAGGATCAGGCCGAGGTGAGCAAGCATGCCGCCAAGCCCAAGAAGAGCTATACCTTCAAGGCCAGCGCCATGCAGCCCACGTACACGACCGCGCATGGGAACTTGAAGATCGTTGACGTGCGCAACTTCCCTGCCTCGCCGAACCTCTGCGCGGGGATTGTAACGGTGAAGCCTGGCGGCATGCGCGAGATGCACTGGCATCCCAATGGCAGCGAGTGGCAGTTCTGGCTGAAGGGCCAGGGCCGCATGACTGTCTTCAACGCCAAGGAAGATGCGCGCACCATGGACTTTCACGCCAATGACGTGGGCTATGTGCCATCCATGGCTGGGCATTACATTGAGAACACCGGGGAGGAAGACTTGGTCTTTCTGGAGATGTTTGCCCAGCCAGAGTTTCTGCAAGTGTCGCTGAACCAGTGGCTGCGGGCCATGCCGGTGCAGGTGGCGATGGCGCACACGAGATTGTCCGCGGAGGAGCTGGCGAAGGTACCGTCCAAGGCGGAGGAGATCCTGGGATAGAAGGTTTTGCGGCAGCCATCCAACGTCTGTCTGATCGACATTACGTCGGCTCTATCGCACCCACACTTTTGCACAGCTCGCGGACAA
>CAXTCB010000133.1:0-6417 GCA_964242875.1 uncultured Acidobacteriaceae bacterium | reverse complement strand
GTGATGGACGTGGCGGCGGATTAGTCACGGTGGGGGCGATCTGTTGGGCAGAGGGAAGGCAGGGACGAGATGTACGCAGCAAACTTTCAATGTGCGGGATGTTTTGAGTGGGTGGAGACGACGGTGGATGAGTCTGGCGGATCGCGGCAGCAGTATGTGGAGGACTGCCAGGTTTGCTGCCAGCCGAATGTTCTGACGGTGCGATGGGATGCGAGCGCGGCGGAGTTTTCGATTACAGCGGAGCTCGAGAGTTGAGCGGAGGGGGTGCTGCAGAAGTGGTGCAGTGGCCGGGGCGGTTCGCTAAGCGTTCTCCGCTCGCCTATAATCAAGGCTCTCCCCCCAGGACGCGTGCTCGGGGTGTGATTACGAGAGCAGTGAGGGTGTAGTTATTTTTACCGTGGACCGAGAGAGCCGAGGCTCCCTGAGACGCAGCAAGCATGGTGTTGGCCGACGCTTTTCAATGGGCGGCCTCGTTTCCTCGGTGTCTCTGGCTGCGGTTCTGTCTGTTGGGGGATCAACCTCGCAGGGCCAGACACCAGCGGCGACGCCAACGCAGGACATCTTCAGTACGGGCGGCGCACAGGGCGTGCAGACGTTGTGCCAGCCACAGGTGGTGGGCAACCGGCGCATCCCCAAGGAGAGCGTGCTGGCGCGGTTATTCTCGCACCAGGGCGATCTGTATGACCCGGCCGTGGTCGAGCGGGACTTCAACTCGCTTTGGAATACGGGCTACTTCGAGGACGTGCGGATTGAGCGGGCGGATACGCCAAAGTGCGTGCAACTGGTGGTGTATGTCCGCGAGAAGCCGACGATTAAAGAGGTTTTGTACAAGGGCCTGAACGCGGTCTCGCAGTCAGACGTTCTGGAACGATTCAAGAAGGCCAAGGTGGCGGTCTCGGTCGAGAGCCAATACGACCCAACCAAGATCAAGCGAGCTGAAGTGGTGTTGAAGGAGCTGCTCGGCGAGCATGGGCATCAGTTTGCGACTGTCCGAACGGAGATCAAGACGATCCCGCCGGCAGGTGTGTCCTTGACCTTTAATATCAAGGAAGGCCCGACGGTGAAGGTCGGCAAGATCGCTTTCCAGGGCAACGATACGGTTCCGGATCGCACGCTGATTGCCGCGATGAAGAATCTGAAGCCGATTGGCGTTCCGCACTCAGTCATTTTGGAGAATCTGTTTGCGCGAACCTTTGACGCCAGCAAGCTGGATGAAGACACGGAGCGGGTGCGTGCGGCCTATCGCGATCGTGGCTACTTCAAGGCGCTGACCAGCGATCCGACAACGCACACCCGTGATGCCGGCGGGATCAATCCGCTGACGCTGCGGCCATCCACGGGCAAGCGGGTCGACATCCTGATGCCGGTAGAAGAAGGGGAGCGCTACAAGCTGGGTGGCATCACCTTCAAGGGCAATATTCACTATCCGAACACCAAGGCGCTGCGCGCACAGTTTGCACAGAAGGACGGCGAGTACTTCAACGCCACCATGTTCGGCAAAGGCATTGAGCAGCTGCGCAAGGCGTACGGCGAAGGCGGCTACATCAATTTTGCCGTGGTGCCGACGCCGCGGATTGATGAAGCAAAGAAGCTGATCTTCCTTGATCTCGACATTGATGAAGGCAAGCCGTTCTATGTTTCGCGGGTCGAGTTCACGGGAAATACGATCACGCGCGACAAGGTGATCCGGCGCGAGCTGCTGCTTGAAGAAGGCCAGGTGTACAACAGCCGCCTGTGGGATCTGTCGATTCTGCGACTCAATCAGTTGAATTACTTCGAGCCGCTGAAGGCTGAGCAGGATTCCGAGAGCCGTCAGAATGCGGATGATTCGACGGTTGATCTGCTGCTGAAGTTGAAGGAGAAGGGTAAGAACTCGATCGGCCTGAACGGCGGAATCAGCGGTCTCTCTGGAACGTTTGTCGGTCTCAACTATGAGACCAACAACTTCCTGGGGCTGGGCGAGACGCTGAGCCTGGTGGCGAACATCGGCGATCTTTCCCGCAACCTCAGTTTCGGGTTTACGGAGCCGTATCTGCGCAATAAGCCGATCTCACTCGGTGTGCAGGTCTTCACCAGCAAGTTCGACTTCAACCCTGCGAAGAGCTACTCCACGAGTGGAGCGAGCGCAAACCTGTCCACAGCGCAGAACTCGCTGCTGACGAACTACAACCAGTCCTCGACGGGCTTGACCCTGTCGCTGCAGGAGCCGCTGCGCCACGTCTTCGCACGATCAGGTGTGACCCGCGTTGGTGTGTCTTACTCGCTGACACGATCGTCAGTGACGACGTTCAACGACAATACGCGGAATGTTTTTCAATCACTGGCGTTCCGATCAGGGGTTGCCGGGCAGAACCAGCTGAACGGGATCATTACATCGATCTTCTCGCCCAGCTTTACCTTCTCGAGCCTGGATCGGGCGACCGGGCCGCATAGCGGCAAGGACTTCAATGCGACGATCGCGATTGCCGGCGCGGGCGGCAATGTGAAGTACTACCAGCCTGCTGTCAGCTATCGGCAGTTCTTTCCAATGAAGGGCCTGCGGGTAAATCGCGAAGGCCATAATGTTCTTGGATACCGTCTGCAGCTGGCGCATGTGGCGGGCTTCGGCGGGGAGGTTGCACCGCCGCAGAATCGGTTGTACGGCGGCGGTGAGTCCGATGTACGTGGCTTTGATATTCGGTCGGCGTCACCGTACACCTTTATTCCGCAGAAGCTGCTGTTCAACCTGACCAATCCGGATGGAAGCGTTGTTCCGCGCGATCCTACGAACGCGAGTCTTGGGAATGTGCAGATTCCGTTGCCGATCTATCGACTGGTGACGATTGGCGGCGACACGCAGTTGACCTCGAATGTGGAATACCGCATTCCGATCGTGAACCAGGTTACCTTTGCCTTCTTCACCGACTTTGGGCTGACGTTCAATGCGCAGGCCAGCCAGTTGCGGCAGAATGCGTCCGGCCAGTCGCAGTTGACGAGCCCGCTCTATGGATGTGCGACGGTGATCAATGGCGCGTGCAACGGCGGCCAGCCGGTTACGTTTCCGTACTTCCTGAAGACGGCGCCGAACACGAACTTTGTTCCGCGCATGTCAAACGGTGCGGAGCTGCAGGTCATTCTGCCGATCGTCAATGCGCCATTCCGGATCTTCTACGCGTACAACCCGCTGCGGCTTTATCACGATCTGCCGCCGGCGCTGGGAACGCCTGTGGGGTGCACACAGTCTTCGACAGCCTGCTTCCGGCAGTTCTTTCCGGCGACGAGTGCGGGCGACTTCAGCTACGCCCAGGCTCTGCAGTATTACGACGCAAACTACACCTTGCGAGAGCCGAGAAAGACCTTCCGGCTGTCGGTCAGTACGACGTTCTAAGCAAAGCGTAGTGCGATACGGCGGGACTCGGGTCCTGCCGTTTTCTTTTAATCGACGTCTCGTTTACGCAGGCTGACGCGAAGGCGTGCCGGCTGCATCCAATGACCGGCTCCGCGCTTCCAGGCGCGGGGAAGGAGAGACAATGGATCGTAGCGCGAGTGCAGTGTGGCATGGTGGGCTGAAGGACGGAAAAGGAACGATCAGCACGCAAAGCGGAACTCTGAAGGAGACGCAGTACAGCTTCGGGAGCCGTTTCGAGACAGGCGTCGGCACGAATCCGGAGGAGTTGATTGCGGCGGCACATGCCGGCTGCTTCACGATGGCGCTGAGCGCGCAGCTGACTGACGCCGGGATCTCTCCGGAGACTCTGGAGACGACGGCAGTGGTCACGCTCGAGAAGACAGACGATGGACCGACGGTCACAAAGATCCATCTGACGACACGAGCCAGGGTGCCGGGGGCGGAAAAAGAGAAGTTTGACGAACTTGCGAAGAAGGCGAAGGAAGGCTGCCCGATTTCGCGACTGCTGAAGGCTGCGGAGATCTCGCTGGATGCGCAGCTGGTCTAGGATCGGGGCTTGAACATGGTGCTTGCTACGGTGCGGCGTACGACCATCCTGAAAATTAAGAGATCGCTCAGTGACCTTATGCTGACACGGTCATTGCCAGGAGACACCGTCTCGCACCCTCGACTGAACCAGAGATGGTTTTATAGCGACGCGCGACCTGTTTGCAGCTAGAGTTTGCGATATCGGTTAACTTCATTTCGCCTATTGAGTTCGGAGGTGCCGTTCGATGACAGGTTCTATGTTTGTAGTTCTGGTGGTGGTGCTTGCCGGGATTTTTTATCTGCTGTTCCGCCGGCGCGGCTCCCGTCATAGCGAGGCGATCAAGCCGCTTCGTTCTTCTTCAGAACCGCGGGTTGCTCCGGAGAGTCCGGACCTGAAGCCATTCAGGCCAAACGCAACGACGGACAGCGGAGGCATTCCACCCAGGCCAAAGGCGAGTGCGCACGATAGTGGAAGCTCTCATCCGGCCTACCCGGTGGCGCCGGCAAAGTATGCGGGAGCACCGGTGATGAAGACCGATCAGGGGAGCCAGCCGGAGTCTTCGGTAGGACAGGTCGGTCGTGTGTCTCAAGGCTCATCCGCCTCGGTGCGGCAGGAGGCGGGTGCGACCCCAGCGTCGGCGAACGGTGCGCACGTACCCCCGCCTGCAGAGCCGTGGTACCCGGAGGCGCCGGCGAGCTACACGGAGGATGAGCTGAGCGTCGAACCGGTGGAGGAAGGCCCGGAGCCCGGGCGCTGAGTTCCTCTTCCAATGTCTAGCCGGGTCTATCTGCCTGAACCTAGTGGCTGTGGCCGATGTGGCTATGATCGTGGTGATCGTGGCCATCGTCCATGGCGGCTGCGGCGAGCAGTTCCGCGCTGCAGTCGTGGGTTTGACCGCAGTCACTTGCCTCAAACTGGAGGGTGGTGTGCCGGATGCGGAACTGCTGGCGCAGCTTCAGGTTGATGCTATCGACCATGGCGGTGCAAGCAGACACCGGCATTTCTACGACAGTGACGTGGCTGGCAAGGGCAAGCGTCTTCGGACCGAGACTCCAGACATGGAGGTCGTGTACATCGACGACGCCGTCGATTTCTTCCATCGCAGTACGAACCTCCGCGAGTTCGACACCGCGGGGTGTGCCTTCGAGAAGGATGTTGAGGGTCTCGCGCACAATACCGATGGAACTCCAGAGGATCAGCGCGGCGATGATGAGCGACAGCAGCGGATCAATCCAGTTGAGGTGGGTATAGAGGATCCCGAAACCGCCAATGATGACTGCGGCCGTTGACAGCGTGTCACCGAGCATATGGATGAAGACGGAACGGATGTTGACCTCGTCCGAGAAGCGCCACAGCAGGGTAGCGATCAAGCCATTCATGATGACTCCAGCGGTCGCCACAAGCATCATGGGGCGAGGCTGGACAGCGAGCGGCACAGCAAACCGATGGAGCGCGGCGATCGCTATCCAGACGGAGAGCGCGATCAGCGTGAGGGCATTGACAAAGGCGGCGAGGACACCTGCCCGCTGGTACCCGAAGGTCTTTTCGTCAGTGGCAGGCCTGGTCTGGAAGTAAAGGGCAAGGAACGAGAGGCCGATGGCGAGCAGATCGGAGGTGTTATGACCGGCCTCAGAGACGAGCGCGAGGGAATGGATATGCAGGCCGACCAGCAGTGTGGTGAGGACGTAGGCGAGCGTCGCCACCATGGAGATCTGGAGAACGCGGCGGACGCTGCGATTTGGCGTAGCCGCCATATGCATGGATCTAAGTGTATGCCCGCGTTTGACTGACTTCAATCAGAGGTGAGAGGGAGGGACGGAGAGGTCAAGCGTGACGGCGCAGCCTGTTCATCCCACGGTTCTAGGGGTGGGGCGAGGGGGTGGACCAGGGGCGTGCTCGTGATCGATGCGCAAGCCGGACCAGGTTTCAGCGACGACGATGGAGTCGCCTGGGTTGCGTGGGTCGAAACGGACCTGCACGGGAAGATCGATGCGGACGTGGCGAACGTGTTCAGAGAGCGGGCGGACGTCCTGGGCGCATTCGTAGGTGACGCCAGCGATGCGGTAGCGGTAGATGAGTGTGTTTGGGGTGGCATCTGCGGCGTCGTTGGCCCAGCGGGTTTCAGTGATGCTGCCATCCACGATGCGGCCGGTTGCGGCGAGGTATTCACGGCGCTCGCGCTCAAGCTCTTCTTCGTCCGGCTCCTCGCGATTCATGCGATACCAGGAGATGCTGGCAACGGTTGCGACGCCGAGGCCAACGATCGCGAGGGTACGCGGAGAGCGCAAAACCGGTGGGAGAAACGACGAGATAACAAGAAGCATAGCGACTCTGCCACAGGATAGCGCAGGCGGCGAGGAACCGAAACCGGCTCCTTCTGGGCGATATACTGAGAAATACGTTTATGACGAAAAAAGGGATCAAGAGCAAGGTGCGACCGCCGCGCCGCGAAGAAGCGGGAGAGATGATGCCGGAGGGTGGACACCCGATCGACCTGGGA
>CAXTCB010000132.1:0-6431 GCA_964242875.1 uncultured Acidobacteriaceae bacterium | reverse complement strand
TAGCCTGACCGAAGCTCATTACACTGAGAGGAAAGGCTAAGGATAGTCCGAGCAACTTCTTCATCAATCGATCTCCGAAGGAACGTATACAGTCACGCCTGCGAGCAGGGTGCGAGACGGGTAGGAGGAGACGGGTCTCCTGCCATGAGTTAGTTTTTGAGTCTTGCCTGAAGCAGTGCACATCAGAGGCCAAACTGCGACGTAAGTGGTATGGTTTCTCGAAAAAGCTGCTTCCACCCGGGCTGAGCCGATCTTCCTCGTCAACTTGCTGAAAACAGGCTTCACGCAAGATTGAGCGGCCGATCTTCCTGCAGTAACACTTGCAATAAACGTCTGCCGATAAGGGCGTTCTCCGATGGCGAAGTTCTGAGGCGGCGGAAATCTACGGAAATTGGAAGGCGGTTTGCGGGGCGATGCTAAATGTCATATTGAGGTTGTCCTGCTGAGGATCCAACTCGCATGCGTGACTTTGGCGGAACGGCGTCTACGAGCGGAGACACCCTTTCGTCTGGTTGAGGAGTACCTCAGCCGGGCGAGTCACTATGAGCCCTGTTCGTTCTCCGCGTTTGCCTCTGAGGACGACCTGCTCGCCGCGGCGGGCCGGGGAGCAGGGCGAGCACGGTCGTTGCTGGTCGTTCTGGATGGCACGGGAAAGTTGTTGAGCTCGCGGCAGTTCGCGACATATCTCGGGGCAGCGCGCGACGGCGGACAACAGCAGGTCATTGCGGCTGTGGGACCGGCAGACGGCTGGACAGACCGTGCGAAGTCAAAGGCCGACCTGCTGCTGTCGCTAGGTCCTATGACGTTGCCACATGCGCTGGCGCAGGTTGTGGTCGCCGAACAGATCTACCGGGCCCTCAGTATCCTGGCTGGCCATCCATACCATTGCGGGCATTAGAACCGCCTCATACGGAATCGGAAGGACCTCGATCTATGCCCGTCGCCGGTACCGTACTGAAAACTCATAACCTGTGTTCGGTGGGAAGAGCCCGGCCACTGTGCGCAAACGTTCGGCCAGGGCCTGCGGAGCCAGCAGCGGGTACTCGCGCTCGCGCAGCTCTGCGTAGTCGAAGTCAACGGCAAGCGACAGCAGGTAGATTGCAATCGCATCGGCAAAGGCGGCCTCGAAGAAGGCGGTCCGAGCCTTTTCGTCCGGCTGGCCTTCGTTCGCTGTCTGGCTGGCGCGACCACGGTTCTCCCACGCATCCTGGCTGGTCTCGCCGCGAACGTCGGCCTTTGCCTGCTTCCAGACCAAGTCGGAAAAGACGACTGGAACCCCGGTAGCATCCACAAAGCCATGACCGACGTTGATGAAGAATTCAAAGGAGAGCGCAAACCGGTCGGAGAGCAAGCGGGCCGAGATGAAGACGGCATCTGTCTCGCCGAGGAGGACATTGCGGTGGCAGGTTGCCTGCTCACTCAACTCGGAGGTGTAGATGGAGGCTACCAGCGTCTCATCGTCTTCCGGCTTTGCCCCTGTCGCACCCGCACGCGCACGGCTGATGGCGAGAGGCACGAAGAAGTACGCGGAGCGATTGAGGGCCTTCGCGATCGCGTCGGGGACTGCCTGGACCAGCCGCTCCAGATCGTGCGTTTCGATGCGGGTGTCACCGAACGATGCGAACGCAAGCCCGTTCGGCGATCGTCGGGGCATCGCCTCACGTGCGACCTGGTCGGGCAGCACAAGGCTTGTTGGAACGCTTTCAGCCATAAGGCAGTATTCTACTTCTTATGAGTCAATTACCCCAGAATCGCCCTGATCGCCACCTTCCGAATGTCAACGGCGACCGATTTCTGGGAGTGCCGATTGGTGAGCTTGGCTGGTTCACCTGTCTGCTGATGGGTACCGCCGCAGGGTTCGCGGCCTTCTTCGCCGTGACCTTTCTAGCGATCTTCACGTTTCTCATTCTGAACTCTGCCGGCCACCATCTCAATTACAACCTGACCTACCGCCGCTTTGGGCTTCCCGCCGGCCTGTTGGTCGGAGGCGTCTCGCTTGCCTATCTGATCACCTCCTGGACGCGCCGGCAGATCACCCGTCGCTAGGGCGCCTGCTATACCCTTGCTGGAACAGGCTGCCTGAGGGTGCGACGGAACCGTGATCCTGCCTTCACCTACCTGATTCCACATTTTGTTCCCTCCTGGAGGTTTCCCGTACATGCCTGTCTCACGCGGCTCTCTGCGTCTCAGTTCCCTTGCCATCGTCACATCGCTCTGCGTTCCGCACGCACGTCCGCTCTTCGCAGCGGACAAGAAAGCTACGGATCCCTCCTTCTATGGACCCCAGCCTGCCTCGGAGAGCCTGGATCTGACGATGTATGCGCGCATTCGGGACGAAGGCCTGAAGCACTCGCATGTGATGGAGTTTGCGGGCGCGCTGAACGACGGGATCGGCCCGCGGCTGACCGGATCTCCGAATATGGCAAAAGCGAATGCGTGGACCCGCAACACGCTCTCTGCGATTGGTCTTGAGAACGCACATCTCGAGGACTGGGGCGAGTTCGGGATGGGCTGGCAGCAGATCAACACCTGGGTCCGGATGGTTTCGCCCGATCCTGAGCCACTGTGGGCGCAGGCCGCGCCATGGTCTCCAGCAACCAAGGGCGCTGTGACCGGGGATGTGGTGCTGGTGGATGCCACGACGGTGGATGAACTTGCGAAGTACAAGGGCAAGCTTGCGGGCAAGATCGTTCTGTTTGGCTCCACGCGCGCCACGCCCGACATCACGGAGCCTCTCTTCCATCGCTACACGGCGGACGAGCTGAAAGAGATGGAGAGTGTTGAATCCGAAGCGACTCCCGCTCATGGCACCCCGGCACTGACCATGAAGCAACGGCTTGCCCTGCGAGCGCAACGAGTGGCCCTGCGCAAAGCCGCTCTCAGCATGATGTCCAGCGAAGGGGTGCTGGCGATTCTTACACCCTCTCGCGACAGCGAAGGCGGCGGCGGAACCGGCATCATCTTTGACGACAATGGGGCGAACCTGGGGTACGACGCGCAGCTGAAGGCGAACGCTATCACCATACCCAATGCCGTCATGATGATCGAGCACTATAACCGGCTCGCTCGTTTACTGGAGAACCATGTTCCAGTACAGCTGGAGCTGAACATCGAGACGAAGTTCAGCGGCGATCATGAGCATGGATTCGATACGGTCGCCGAGATTCCGGGTACTGATCCGAAGCTTAGGAACGAGGTTGTCATGGTCGGAGGCCATCTGGATAGCTGGATCTCCGGGACTGGCGCGACGGATAACGGAGCCGGGTCTATTGTGGCGATGGAGGCGGTTCGTATTCTCAAGTCGCTCGGAGTTAAGCCGCGGCGAACGATTCGGATTGCTCTCTGGTCCGGAGAGGAACAGGGTCTGTTTGGTTCGCTTGGCTACGTCAAACAGCACTTTGGGACCTTCGGCAAGTCACCCATTGTTGACCCGCCGGGACTGCCGGAGTTCCTGACGCACAAGGGCCCGCTGACGACGACCAAGGAGTGGGAGACGCTGGACGCCTACTACAACCTGGATAACGGCACGGGCAAGGTGCGTGGCGTTTACACGCAAGGCAACTTCGCGATCGCGCCGATCTTTGCGCAATGGATTGCGCCGCTGCATGACCTGGGTGTCTCAACGATTACGAACCGCGATACCGGAGGCACGGACCACCTTTCCTTCGACGCGGTGGGTCTGCCCGGATTTCAGTTCATCCAGGATCCGATGGACTATGAGACGCGCACCCACCACTCTGACATGGATACGTTTGACCGCCTTCATGCGGAGGATCTGGAGCAGGCAGCTGTGGTCGAGGCAATCTTTCTCTACAACACCTCGGAACGCGAGGCCATGATGCCGCGCAAGCCCTTCCCGCATCCGGAGGATGAGAAGCGCCTTACTGCGCCGATCCCGGACGTTTATCCCAATGCTGTTCCGTCTCCGGACGATGGGAAGCCCGGGGCGAAGTAGTTCTGCTGCGGCTGGACATAACTGGGCGGGTGCCGTGGAATCGATGCGGCGCCCCGTCTGGCGTCATAGCCTTGCGGAAACGAGTCGGCCGGCGCTGCCAAGCAAGCGCAGGGCGTCACTGCGCAGGTTGAAGAGACGCTCGTTCAAGTCCTCGGTCCCTAGATCCTCTACAAAACTGAAGCCGGCTAGTTCCGCGGCCATTTCGCCAGACGTGAAGAAGAGCTGAAAGGGTTCACCTGCGAGCCGCACTCGCGCGGCCAGAGAGTCGTGTGCGAGCTGTTCACGCAGCGGCAGGACAGCGCGTGGCTGGCCGTAGTCCAGCACCACGCCGCTTCCTTTCACGGATCCTGCGATGAAGGCCAGCGTTGATCGGAAGGCTCCGAGAGTCAGGTAGGGAACGACACCCAGCCAGGCGAAGAGCGTCTTTGCATTGCAGTCAAAGCCTGCGCTGGCCAAGGCTTCTGCAAGGCGGTCGCGTTCGAAGTTCACGGGCACCAGATGGGCGTTCGGCGGTAACGTAAGCTGCGCTGCTGCAAGGAGTTGGCGTTTCCAGGCCTGGGTTGCCGGGTGGTCTACTTCGAAGACCTGTACGTCGGGATGGGGATTGCGGAGGGAGAAGGTGTCCAGGCCGGCACCGAGGAGAACGTACTGGGTGACGCCGGAGGGAACGGAGCTGGCGAGGGTGTCTTCGGCGAAGCGGCTGCGCGCGACGATCCAGGCGCGGAGAGCGATGGAGTGGGGCCGGTCGGGTCGCTGGGGAGTGCGCTTGAGCTCGTCGTGGTAGACACTGCCAAGAAGAGGAACGGCGAACGGGTCGTTTAGAATGAGTGGTTTCGCGTCGTAGAGCTGATGGGCGGCTCGCCGCAGAGCTACGCGGAGGGCGGTGCGCGAGGGTCGCGACTCCTGCATGGGTGAGGGCCTATTTCGCCTGCATCCAGCCGAGGGTTTTCGCGAGATACGATTTCAGATCTTTTCGGGCGACGATGGCGTCAAGGAAGCCGTGTTCAAGGAGGAATTCAGAGCGCTGAAAGCCTTCGGGGAGCTTCTGGCGGATGGTCTGCTCGATGACGCGGGGTCCGGCGAAGCCGATAAGTGCTTTGGGCTCAGCAATATTGAGATCGCCCAACATGGCGAAGCTGGCCGTAACGCCACCGGTTGTGGGGTCGGTCATGAGGGAGATATAGGGGATTTTGGCGTCGTCGAGGCGGCCGAGGGCGGCGGAGATTTTAGCGAGTTGCATGAGGGAGGCGATGCCTTCCATCATGCGGGCGCCGCCGGAGGCGGAGACGATGATGAGCGGAGTGCGGGTGCTAAGTGCTCTATCTACAGCTCTTGCGATGGTTTCGCCAACCACGGCGCCCATGGAGCCGCCGATAAAGCCGTACTCCATGGCGCTGAGGACGACGGGTTGGCCATCCAAGGTGCCGGTGGCATTGATGATGGCGTCGTTGAGGCCGGTCTTGCGCTGGGCTTCCTGAAGGCGTCGTTTGTAGGGCTTAAGATCAACAAACTCAAGGGGATCGGTCGATTTTAGATCGAGGTCGACGAGCTGGTAGCCGCTGTCGAGGAGATAGTCGATGCGGGTGCGGGCGTCGATGCGGAAGTGGTGATCGCACTTGGGGCAAACGTATTGATTATGAAGAAGATCGGCTTTGAAGATGGGCTGCCGACAGCTTTCGCAGCGGATCCAGAGGCCTTCAGTTCGGACTGTTTTTTGTTCGTCGGTGACGATCTGATGATCTTCGCGTTTAAACCAGGTCATAGGGGGTTGATTTCGTGCAGGTGTGCCCTCGCAATTGTACCGTTTTGCGCGGGTGAGCCCCGGTTTCGCCGAGGTTGCGATTCAGGTGGTGGCGAGACGCAGGGCAAAGACGGTAATGAGGATGACGCAGAAGTCTTCGAGGACGGCGACGGGCCAATCGCGGCACTGTTTTTTGCCGACGAGATAGTGGCGCACGTTGTAGCCGCCGAAGGCACCGATGACGGCGCCGATGATGCCAAGAGCGATGCCGACGAGGAGGGAGCCCTGGAGGCTGGTGGCAACGATGGCCCCGACCAGGCCGCCGAAGAGGAGGCGGGGGATAAGAGCGCCGGGGGAGAGGCGGGACGGGGTCTTCGGGAGCTTGTCGCCGACGAACTCCCCGAGGGCGAGCACGGTGAAGACAATGACGGAGACGATGCTGGCGGTCCAGAAGGCCCAGGTGTGCTGAACGGGGAGCAGGCGGAGATAGGCGAACCAGCAGAGGACACAGATGGGTGTCATGGCGCGGGCACCGGTGGCGACGCCGAGCAGAGGGATGGCGACGAGCCAAGTCAGGACCTGGGATGCCATGGAAATGCTCCTTTGGTAGTTACAGATTAATTTCGGCGTAACGCGGCGGCTTTGTGGGTACGCGGCTTAGCGTAACACTGGCGGATTGGTGCGGGGGTGGTGGATGTTGATGGGCGGCTTTGCCGAGGGATGGAATGTTGCTTC
>CAXTCB010000131.1:0-6461 GCA_964242875.1 uncultured Acidobacteriaceae bacterium | reverse complement strand
CCGCCCTGCGCTCTGCTCGTGACATGATCTTTCCCTCGATCCTCGTTCGCGGAGCCTGGCCTTGCAGGCACACTCCGGCTGTGTCGCCGAAGGTCCACCTTCGGCAACCATGTCGGTCGCTGTCCGCCTTCGCAGATGGCGCCGACCGTTTCACTTCATGCAATCGAGAGAGAGTCCACCCACTCCGTAACGCCCCCGCCTCGGGGTCGTACACTACACGTGGTGAGTCACTCGACCGCCAACATCAGGTCCTCGCGGTCTCTGCCCAGAGATCAATCCGCGAGGGCCTGTTTGTTTGCCCATCCGCTTCGTTGCGAACCGGATGTTCTTTTCTCCGCTGCAAACAATATACGACGAGTCCGGTCTTAGATCGCGCAAGAGCCGTTTATCGAACATAATTTCGCAAAAAGCAACCCTCTTTGCCATCCGGCGGCAGAATTCTTCCCAGTTCGCGTAAACTCAGCCTCAGCCCCCGGAAAACCTAGCTCCCTGCCCACCAACACTTACGGCGCGCATGGAACCAGCGCGATCCCACGAGCGTAGGCTTCTTGGCCACCGCATCCCTCCCACTCCCCTCCCGAGGTCCTATCCATGTCCAGACGTACCCGTCTCTTTCTCCCCGCCGCCGTCCTTTTTGCAGGGGCTGGTTACACCGCCAGCGCGCAAACCGGCAGTATCACCGGTCAGGTCCTTGATCCAGGCGCTGCCGCCGTCGAGAACGCCAGGATCACCGCCACCTCCGAGTCCACCGGCTTCACCACCTCCGTCACCACCACCTCCGCAGGCGTCTATAACTTTGCCTCCCTTCCCCCCGCGGTCTACACCGTCGCCATCTCGGCAGAGGGCTTCCAGGATGTGACCCGCCGCGGCGTTGTGCTCAACGTCGCCGCCACCCTGCCGCTCAACTTCAAGCTCAGCATCGCCGGCAGCAACACCTCCGTCGACGTCTCCGATGTGCCCGTCGCCCCCATCGAGACAAACAGCTTCCAGGTCTCCACCGTCATCGACGCCAAGCAGATCACCGATCTTCCCCTTATCCTGCGCGATCCCTACCAGCTCACCCTGCTCTCTCCCGGCGTCGTCACCGCCTCCAACAACATCGGCGGCTTCTCCGTAAACGGTCAGCGCGATCGCAACAACAACTTCATGCTCGACGGCGCGGACAACAACGACACCTCCGTCCCCGGCATCGCCGGCGGTATCTCCTCCGCCAATCCGGACTCCACCCAGGAGTTCCGCATCATCACCAACAACTTCGACGCTGAGTTCGGCCGAAACACCGGCGCCATCATCGACGTCATCACCCGTGGCGGCACCAACACCTTCCACGGCGACGCCTACGAGTTCGGCCGTTACAACGCCCTTGGCGCCCGCGACTTCTTCAACAAGAAAGAGAACGGCCCGCAGGATCCCTACGTCCGCAACGACTTCGGCGCCTCCGTCGGCGGCCCGCTCTGGAAGGACCACACCTTCTTCTTCCTCAATGGCGAGGTCCAGCGCTTCCGCACCACCCGCACTGAAACCACCACCACCCCCACTGCCGCCTTCCGCACCGGCCGCTTCACCTACATCGATCCCACCGACGGCAGTCAAACGCCCGTCGACCTCACCAACCCGGCCGTGAACCCCAATAATCTCTCCGGCCTTGGTCAGGACCCCACCGTCGCCAAGATCCTTGCCCTCGCTCCCGTCGGTCAGGCCGATAACGGTGACGGCGCCACCACCACGTACTCCTTCGCCTCACCCGATCCGCTCAACTCCTACAATCTCACCGGCCGTCTCGATCAGAAGCTGACCGACAAGCACCAGCTCACCGTCCGCTATGTCTACGGCCATAGCGCGGACGGCAACCCTTTCCACGACGAGTCTCTTCCTGGTCTGGGCAACACAAGCAACGTAAGCACCGCGCACAATGGCGTCGTCTCCATTGCCTCCACGCTCTCGGCCAACACCACCAACCTCTTCCGCGCCGGCTATAACCAGTCCAACACCGGCTTCTTCTGCAATCACGCCGGCTTTGACGCCGTCTCCGGTGTCGACAGCTTTGGCAACGGCCGCGACGTCCTCGTACCCGGCTTCTTCAACGGCAACGCCTTTGGCTGCTACGACCTCGGCGACTCCAACGCCCAGGCCCGCCTCAGCTCCACCCTCCTGTTTGCCGATACCTACACCCTCGTCAAGGGAGCGCACTCCCTCAAGTTCGGCGGCGAGTTCCGCAGCGTCAAAGACAGCTCCTTCGACAACTTCTCCTCCCGCGCCCTCTACTCGCTTAATACCTCGACCAACTTCGCCACGAACGCATACCAGTTCGCCGGCGACCCTGAGTCGCCCAGCCTCCTTACCTTCCAGGATCTTGTCTACGGCGCACAGGGATCCGCAGCCAACATCTCGGAAAATCAGTTCTTCACGCGGGATGGCGCCCGCCGCGGCAACGATCTCACCCGCTTCCGCCAGCATGAGTGGGCCGCCTTTGCCCAGGACACCTGGAAGGTGAACGCTCGCCTGACCGCCATCCTCGGAATCCGCTACGCCTTCAACGGCGTCCCATACGAAAAAGACGGGAACTTCTCGAACTTCTACGGCGATTCCTCCGCCGCCACTCCCGCCGCTGGCTTCACCTTCACCAACGTCGGCCCCGGCACCGGTCGTCAGCTCTACAACGATAGCTACACCCTCATCGAGCCCCGCGTCGGCTTCGCTTACGATCTCAACGGCGACGGCAAGACCGCCATTCGCGGCGGCTACGGCATCTTCCACGATCGCCTCTTTGACAACCTCTTCGGCAACGCCCGCTCCAACCCGCCCTTCCAGGCCCAGCAGAACAGCTTCCCCTTCGGCGATGATTCCACCGCCACGCTGACCAACACTGCCTTCCCCGGCTCGCTGGTTCCCTCGGCCACCATCACGGACGGCGCCTACTTCGAGCCCGTCACCATTGATCCCAACCTGAAGATGCCGACCAACCAGACCTACAACATCGGCATCCAGCATCAGCTCTCCAGCCGTCTCATCCTGGAAGTCAACTACGTCGGCAGCCACAGCACCCACGGCCTGCGTGAGCTCGATCATGCTCCGATCCAGCCCGCCCTCGTTGCCGCAAGACTGGCTTCCGGTATCCCGGCGTCAGCTCTCCAGAGAAATGCACTCTATCTCGGCAACAAGGATCCGGATGCCGGACCAGTCTTTGCGCCGGCCGTCAACAACACTGCCTTCTTCCACAACCTCTTCCAGACCTCTGTCGTCAGTGCCAACTACAACGGCCTTCAGGGCAAGGTTCAGGGCCAGATCGGCGGCGTCACCGTCACCGGCAGCTACACCTACTCGCACTCGCTCGATAATGGTGCCGATCCGCTCGCCCCCGGCGCCGGCGGCTCCGGTCTCCCCCGCAATCCGTTCGACCTCGCCCCCGAGTACGGCAGCTCTGACTTCGACGTCCGCCACCGCGGCACCGTCGCTGCCAGCTACGATCTCCCCATCGGTCTGGGCCAACACTTCCTCAACCATGGCTTCGTCGGCCACATCGTCGAAGGCATCCAGATCTCCGGCATCCAGCAGGTCCAGACCGGTCTCCCCTTCGATCTCCGTGGTACGCGTGACAACCTCTTCACCAGCCTCAACAACCGTCCGCAGCTTGTCGGCGCGCCCTATCCGTCAAACCGCGGAACCATCGTCGCCGCCGGCAAGATCACCGGTCCGGCACAAGCGGCCTTCGCCAACGCACCCTTCGGCCAGGCCGTCTCCATCCATCGCAATGCCTTCTACGGTCCCGGCTACGTCAACACCGACGCGGTATTCCAGAAAACGCAGACTCTCCACGAAGGCGTCAAGCTGGTCGTTCGTGCGGAAAGCTACAACGTGCTAAACCACCCCAACTTCAGCACACCCACCGCCGGTTCGCTGAGCATCAGCTCCTCTACCTTCGGCGTCTCCACCTCGCAGGTCGGCCAGAACGACACCACAACCGGAGCCCGTCAGATCCAGGGCGCCGTCAAGGTCATCTTCTAGCCACAACCTCACCCCACCTACGCAGAAGAGGCGCCCGTCAGGGCGCCTCTTCGCGTGTGCTCGATCCGCAGCCGCCACTTATTTCTCAACCGGCTTCGCCTGCTTGTCATGCATCATCGCCTGCACCGGCTCCGGCACCAGGTCCATCAGCGCGCCTTCTACCTTCGTCATCAAGCTCGCGGCATACACATGATCGTCACCATCCATCAGCGCCTTGAAGCCCTGCTTCGCCACATCGTACGGCTCCGAGTCCTTCTTGCCCTCCTGCCCGATCTTGGTGTCGTGCAGCCCGGATCGATCGAAGAAGTGCGTGTCCGTCGGCCCCGGCTGCAGTGCCGTCACCGTCACGCCTGTGTCCTTCAGCTCCGCGCGCAGACTCTTCGCAAACGCCAGATCGAAGGACTTCGACGCTCCATAGACCGCCTCCCGAGGTGCCACCATCTCGCTCACAATCGATGCCGTAATCAGAATCTTGCCCGATCCTTTGGCCACCATGTGCTGCACCGCGTACTTCGCCAGGTGCACCGTGCTTTCGACGTTCGTGCGCACCAACCGGATCTCCTCGTCGAGCGGCGTCTCGGCGAACAAGCCACCCACGCCGATCCCGGCGTTGATCGCAATCGCATCCACCGGCCGGCTGGTCGCCTCGACCTCGCTCCAGAACCGCTTCACCTCGTCATACTTCGATAAGTCGACCGAAACCGCCTTGACCTGCACCCCGAGCGCCCGGAAGTCCGTCTCCGCCTTCGCTAGACCCTCCGGCTCCGA
Source organism: uncultured Acidobacteriaceae bacterium (assembly GCA_964242875.1). Classification (GTDB taxonomy): domain Bacteria; phylum Acidobacteriota; class Terriglobia; order Terriglobales; family Acidobacteriaceae; genus Edaphobacter. The sequence goes on along the minus strand of CAXTCB010000131.1, from coordinate 1,688 downwards.
CCCGATCACCAGATCGAATCCATTCTCCGCAAACACCTTCGCCAGGTTGTAGCCAATTCCCATCGACGCGCCCGTCACCACTGCCAGCTGATTCGCCATCACACATCTCCTTCAGGGTCCCGGTGGCCTGTTGTGCGCCACCCTCAGCGTCAGATGCCGTCCTGCCGCCCGGAAACGCCCCTCGCGCAACACCCTTTCCTCTCATCGACGCGCGCCTGATGGGATCAAAGAGCCTGCCGCTCGAGCCAAACACGCACAGCAACTGGCTCTCTTCGCCCGCGCCGCTCGCCCTTGGTCATTTCCCTGCCTGCTACTCGCTGAACGGCACCCCGAAGCTCAGCAGCGCCGTTCGCGGCGGCCTGTGTCGTTCGCCGATCTGCTCGCCCGGTCGCCCCATCGCACGCCACACCGCCAGCGCCTCCCCATTCATATACAGCAGCCGCACATCCTCCCGCGTCGTCCCGCGCTCCTGGTAGATGCTGATCCGCCGAAAGCGCTCTTCTTCGCCGATCCCCACCAGGTAAACGCCCATGCTTACCGCCGGTGCATTCTCCGGGTCCCGCACCGCCTCCGCCCCTTGCCGCAGCGTCACGTAGTTCATCGCATCGTCGTTCACGCTATTCGCCCACCGCAACACCGCCCCGGCAGTAGTACCGCCGCCAGCAGTTCACGCATCGCACCGCTTCCATGCCCAGCAGCCGCATCGGCCCATCCATCAGCCCGCCTTCCGCCTTGCGAAACGTCCCACCCGTACACAGCGGGCAGGTCCGCCGCGTCCCCAGCAGGCGCGGCATCTCAAACGCCCGGTTTTCCTTGGTCACATTCGGCACGCCACATACCTCCCCGTGCAATCGCCGCCACCTTGCCCTGAAGGACGATCGATTCGCGCGAGCGCATGTCTCGAGAGTACGCCTTCGCCGTCCGGTCCAGCCGCTGCCTCCGCCGAGGCCCGAGCTCCTGGTCGTCTCGCCGATCGAAATGGTAGCGTGATCAGGCACCACCATCGCGAGCGCCTCCCGTGCTCGACTGCGCTCGGAGGTCTTTGTGCGGGTCCCAACGTTCGTCTGCTGCGCGCTCCTCGCCCTTCTCGTCCTGCGCGGCTCTCCTCTGCACGCCCGCACATCGCTCCCAGCCGTGCCCGCCGAGATCGCCTCCCACCACTTCGAGGTCGCCATCGACGGCCAAAGCACACCCGTCCTCCACGCCGCGGAAAACCTCTACTTCCTCAACTTCGACGTGAAGCCGAAGCATCGCACCACCATCACGGTCACCGCCGATCGCGACGACTTCTGGGCCCGCGGCGTCGAAGTACAACCCTGGCGCCTCGGCATCCGGCCGCACCGCGAGGGCCGAACCCTCTCCTTCACCATCGACGGTCCAACCAAGCTCTCCCTCTCGCGGCCCGGAGACTTTCTCGGCGAAGCCGAGATGCTCTACCTCTTCGCCAACGCGCCCGAGAAAGATGCCCCCTCCCAGCCCTCCTCCACCCTGCAGTACTTTGGCCCCGGCGTGCACCGCGGGAACATCGACGCCGTCAGCGGCGGCTCCATTTACCTCGCGCCCGGCGCCGTCGTCTTCGGCGCCCTTAACGTGTGGGGCGTCAGTGACGTAAAAGTCTTCGGCCGCGGCGTCATCGTCTACGACGGCCCGCAGAACCCCGCCGACGACGACGGCTGGATGCACAAGCG
>CAXTCB010000130.1:0-6465 GCA_964242875.1 uncultured Acidobacteriaceae bacterium | reverse complement strand
TCACCCCGCCACCGCCACCCGCATCCCACCGACCGCCCCCAGCGTCCCCTGCTTCTTCGGCCCGCGCTTCCGCGCCACCAGCACCCGGATCCGCTCAATCATCTCCGCCGGCGAGCATGCGCCCTTCGGCAGAAACACATCCGCATACCCGGCCCGGTCAAACGAGTTCACCGTCCCCGACACAATCATCGCTGGCAACCCCGGATGCATCCCCTTCGCCCGCCGCACCAGCTCGTTCCCATCCATGCCCGGCATCAGCAGATCGCACAGCAGCAGATCGATCGTCCCCGGCAGCGTGCCCTCGAGCGTCTCCATCGCCTCCTGTGCCGACCGCGCCGCGATCACTCGATATCCCCTCGTCTCCAGCAAGAAAGTTCGTACGGAAAGTACCTGTTCGTTGTCATCAACACACAGAATCGTCTTCTTCGGGCGCATGCGTTCTCGCTTCTCCCGCGGCAGCCGTTGCAGCGGCCGTGGGCGATGGTCTCCCCACCGCCTGTCGCGGGTCAGCGACGAGCCAAGGGGAGTACGTGACGAGCCTTTGGCCACGGTCCGTGTCGCTCGTGCAGCCGAGCGGGGGCGACTGCTCCGTGAGGGCTGTTTCGGAGAAGCACACAGCTCTCCTCAGGCCCGCCAGCGAAGACAGGTCCACCTCCCGGCCAAAGCGGCCGGACCGTGGGTGCGAGAGATCCCGTCCGCAAAAACAGGTTGCCAGGCAGCCCTCACGGACGAGCGCGGTCGTTATCTGCGAATACGATCAGGCCGTTTGGCCCCTCCAAAAACAGGAGGGTCCCGCCCGTCGAGATGCAGCCTCGGTCCGGAGTCCATGAGCGACCCGCCATCTGCTACTTGAGTGCGGTCTCTCTCAGCTCAAATTGTGGTAAATCAGGCGAAAGTACTAGGGTCTCCAACAGCCGGCGTTGCGCCGGTCATCAGCAACTCGAACCTCAGCCTACGAACCCCCACATCCTCACGCAACAGCGAAGTTTAGGCGAAATCAATCGCAATTCGATCTTGCGTAACCTCCCTTCCCTCGCAACTGTCCGGCCCATCAACGTTTGCATGTGTTCGTCCTGTGAAAAAGCCGGTGCATCACGGCAGGAAAAGACGTCCGTTTGCAACGGGAATGGTGCGCCCGCCGACAAACACGTCCGTCACACCGCCCTCCGTCTTCATCGCCCGTAGTGTCAGCCGGCTCGGCCGCAGAATCTCCACGCCTTGCTCCAGCACGACCTCCGTCTCGCTCTCCAGCAACCCATACTGCACCAGCCACGCCGCCACGCATCCGGCCGCCGACCCTGTCGCCGGATCCTCGCCGTTATAGAACTGCATGCGCCCATGCCACGCCGCGCCGATAGCGCCTTCAGCATCAGCCGCTGAACCGCTCTGCGCCCGTGTCACGCAGTAAAAGAACCGCGCCCCCACCCGCTCGAGCAGCGGCCTCGCCTTCGCCTGCGGAATCGCCAGCCGACCGATCACCTCCATCGATCGCACCGGCACCACGCAAAACGCGCTCCCCGTCGACACCACCTGCACCGGCGCATCCTCCGCCCCCGCTAGCCCAATCTCCCCCTCGGCACATCCCAGCGCCTCCGCAAACTCCGCCCGCGTCGGCCACCTATCGCCGTCGGTGCGACCAAACACCGGATCATTCTGCCGCATCGTTCCAAACATCCCCGGCCTTCCGTCCGCCGCCGCAAATCGCACCGGAATTCGCCCCACATTGCACTCAAGCGCGATCGTCTCATCCCCCTTGAACTCTGGACGGTTCAGCCGCACCCACGTCGCCGCACCCAGCGTCGGATGCCCGGCAAACGGCAGCTCCTCCTCCGTCGTAAAGATCCGCACCCGCACCCCGTGCTCCCGCTCCACCTCCATCGCTCGCGGCAGCACAAACACCGTCTCCGACAGGTTCATCTCTCGCGCAATCACCTGCATCTGCGCGTCCGTCAATCCCGTGCCATCCGCAAACACCGCCAGCTGATTGCCCTCAAACACCCGCTCCGCAAACACATCCAGCACCGTGTACTCCATCTCCGCCATCGCCTCGATCTCCTTCGTCCCTTGATTCTCACGTACTTCTCTACCGGCAATCGGTTTGACACCTATCGCCGTCAGTCGTATCGTCCTTCTTAGACCGCAATGGGCCAAACGGGTTCCAGCCAGCACCGCTGGCAGCGGCACATTTCAGCCATGATGATCGCCACCTCCATCCCGACCTGCTGTCGCTGTCTCCCCCGGTTGGGTGCCTGAGCTGGTCGAAGCCGTCCGCATCGTCCGCAGCATCAGTCAACCCACCAAGGCCCAAGCCAGGTGGGTTTTCTCTTGCGCCTCGCATCACCCCTGATCATCGATCATCTAACTCCCAAGTCCTATCTACCATTGAGGCTGATTCCACCATGTCCCTCCGCATCAACGACACCGCCCCCGACTTCACCGCCGAGACCACCCAGGGCACCATCCACTTTCACGAGTGGATCGGCGACAGCTGGGCCGTCCTCTTCTCGCACCCCAAGGACTTCACCCCCGTCTGCACCACCGAGCTCGGCGCCGTCGCCAACCTCGAGTCGCAGTTCGCCCAGCGCGGCGCCAAGGTCATCGGCCTCTCCGTCGACCCCGTCAGCAGCCACAGCAAGTGGGCCCAGGACATCGAAGACGTCGGCGGCGCCAAGGTCAACTACCCCATGATCGGCGACCCCGAGCTCAAGATCGCCAAGCTCTACGACATGCTTCCCGCCGATGCTGGCGAGACCTCCGAAGGCCGCACTCCAGCCAACAACGCCCCCGTCCGCACCGTCTTCGTCATCGGCCCGGATAAGAAGATCAAGCTCCACCTCGCCTACCCCATGACCACCGGCCGCAACTTCAACGAAGTCCTCCGCGTCCTCGACTCCATGCAGCTCACCGCAAAGCACAAGGTCGCCACTCCGGCCGATTGGCAGCAGGGTGACGATGTCATCATCACCGGCGCCGTCTCCAACGAGGAAGCCGATAAAATCTTTCCCGGTTACAAAACTTTGAAGCCCTACCTCCGCACCACGGCACAACCCAAGGACGCCGTCCAGTCCTAGCATCCAGTCTCCTCCCGCCACGCACCCCTCGCGTGGCGGGCAACAAGCACCGATGGCGAAGTGGCTAACGCGCTGGTCTGCAAAACCAGTATTCATGGGTTCAAATCCCATTCGGTGCTCCACTCCTCCTTCCGCAGATCGCCCAGAAAACAAAGCAGAGGACCCGAAGGTCCCCCGCTGGGCCGTCTTCCGAATCGGCTAACGTTAGAAGAGACGCCGCCTCAGCGCGCCCGCCGCCGCAATCGCACCCGTTCCCAGCAGCAGAAGAGACGCCGGCTCCGGAGTCACCGCGGGTGGTGTCGGGTTCACGGCGCCGAGAGCCCCGATGTACGCCGTCGTGTCGTAAGCTCCATCACTCGTATCGGAGATGATGAACGTGAGCGTGTTCACGCCGCTAAGCGTCGCCCCGCTGAACGTGTTGATCGGATTTCCGCCACACGCCAGAACTCCGTCCAGCTCCGTCCCGGAGAGAGCTTGAAAGCACGGATTATCGATGTTCACCGGCATCCCGTTCACCGAAGCGATGTTCACCCCGTTCAGGTACAGCCCGAACGCATCCACGTACTGAGATCCCACATACTCCGGATACTCTTCCGAGCCGAACGCCACATTGAGAACACCTTGTTGACGTTCGCGTCGGTCGTAAGCTTCAGTGTCAGCTCCGTCACGTCGTTGTGGCTCAGATTGCCGCCGGTGATCGGATCCAATAGGGCATTCTCGGCGGCGGTACCCGTCGTTCCATAGTTGGTTGTCGTGTTCGGTGAGGTGTTTGGTCCCGAGCCATACGCCGCAGCAGTCCCGGTACTGAGAACGACACCCTGCTTTAGGCCATAGATGTTGCTGCAAGTCCCGGTGGAGGCTGCGGAACCCGACTTCTGCCCCTGCAGGGTTTGAGCTTGTCACGGTGATTCCCGTGTTGCCTGCGGACACTGTGCTTGCAAGTTGAGAGGCGTTGGTGTTGATCAGCACGGGCATCCGCGAACGCGAGAGACGGCATAGAGAGTAGGCACGGTCCAGCAAGGCCAGAACGCATGAGGTGCTCCTTAAGAGTGATACTTAGATTTTAGAGGAGCCCAGAACGAACTATTGCACTTCCACTCTCATTAGCATTTACTCATCTGGCTGAGGTTAGTGATTGCTAATAGCGACAAAGCTGAAGGCTTTGCACACGTTGTTCGGAAAAGCGCTTCTCCCCACCTGCAAATTCATGCGATCCCCTGCGGTGCCTCACTGTTAGTCCTCACGAATCCGCCTCTCCGGTTTGGCAGCTGACGTGCTTCTCACGTGGCAAACAGCTATTTGGATTGCTCCTCGTCAGCACACATAGCGGCGATCCAGGTCTCTGTCGGGCCCCCGCAACCATTCTTGTTGCTATCTCACCCGTCGTACTGGAGATCCATGCGTCCTGCGTCTCGCTTCGCCTTCCTTGCCGCTCTTGCTGTCGGCTCCGCCGCTCTGCCGACCGTCGCCTCCGCAACCGTCATCGCCAGCAACTCCACCTCGACCCTTTACGCCGGCTACAGCGCCACCGCGCCCGCGCTTCCGCCCGATGGAGCAACCAGTGCCACCTACAACATCGGCACCGGCGGTGTCTGGACCAACCCCGTCGCCGGCTCCAGCTGGATCTCCTACAATCCCAAAACTGCCCCGGGCGGCTCCTTCACCGCACCCAACGGCTACTACGACTACAAGCTCAACTTCGTTGCCGATGGCGGCGTCATCACCCTCACCGTCCTCGCCGACGACACCGTCTCCATCTACCTCAACGATCTGACCCAGATCCTTCCCGAGGGTGCCGGCCCCTATCCCAAGTGCGCCGTCAACCAGCCCAACTGCGTCACGCCCTACACCTTTACCTTCTCTACCTTCTCTGGGGAACAGCTTCTCGATTTCGAAGTCCACCAGGCAAACTCCAACGCCACCGGCCTGGACTTCTACGGCACCTCGTCCGTCACGCCTGAGCCCAGCTCGCTCATGCTCCTTGGCACCGGTCTCGTCGGCAGCGCCGGCGCGCTTCTGCGCCGCGTCCGTCGCTCCTAAACACCCGGGGCAAAAGTTGGCGCCGTCATCCTCCCTCTTCGATCACTCCTGGGTGATCTGAAGTTCGGGAAGACGACGGCGCCGTCTCCTAAGATTTGGTTAGAGCCACTGGCCGGACTCTACCATTGCAGCAGAACGAGCTCCGAACAGAATGCCGGCCCCATCGCCGCCAGCATGCTGTGCGATCCAGGATCTCCCGGCTTATTAAGCAGGTAATCCTCCATCACCGACAGAACGGAGACAGACGACATATTCCCCATCTCCCGCAGGTTCTCCCATGAGGCAGCCAGCGCGTCCTTCGGCAGATCGAGACTGCTCTCCATCGCCTCCAGCACCTTTGGGCCGCCGCTGTGGAAGATGAAGCTGCAGATCTCCTGCACCGAAAGATCGTTATCGCCCAGGAACTCATCCACGTTGGCCCGCAGATATTTGTTCACAAGCTCCGGGATCTCAGCCGACAGCACCACGTTGAATCCGTTGTCCTTGAACTTCCATCCCACCAGGTGCTCCGTATCCGGATACAGCGTCGATCGCGTATCGCACACACGCGGGCATGGCTCATCCAGGCTTCGCGGCCGCTGGGCATGTGGTGTCTCATCACCGGCAAGAATCACCGCCGCCGCTCCATCACCAAACAGGCCCGTCGCCACCAGATTTCCTAGCGACTCGTCGCCCTCCTGCCACGTCAGCGAGCACAGCTCCACTGACAGCAGCAGCGCATACTGCTTCGGGTACGCGCGAACATAATCCGCCGTCCGTGAAATCCCGGCCGCTCCCGCAACGCAGCCCAGCCCAAAGATCGGCGTGCGCTTGATGTTGCTGGGAAAGTTCATGGAATTTACTAGGCGGGCGTCGATGCTCGGTGTCGCAATGCCCGTGGTCGAAGCAAAAAAGATCGCTGAGATATCGTTTACCGTTAGCCCGGCCCGATCAAGCGCCTTCGTGATGGCCTCTTCACCCAGGGTCATGGCGCCTTCAATCCATGCATCATTGCTCTCGCCAAAGCCCGAGAACATCCCGACATTGTCGATCGGAAACATAAGGTGTCGGTACTCCACACCACAGTTGGAGTGCAACCGGTCCCGCAGGCGGCACTCTCCGGGATTGTCGAGACGACGGCTTTGCAGGGCTTCAGTAATGAGCGCCTGAGGATAGCGATACGGTGGATACGCGGTGGCGACGGATGCAATGCGCATAGATAGGGGAGCCTCTCTTGGAAGTGTGTGTGAGCACAAAGCTGACAAGTGACACATCAGCCAGGAACATTTCGCAGGAGTGTGACAAGCCTGTATGAGGAGGGCTGGAGATTGGGTCTCTACATCCAGCACAACAGGCGGAAGCCGGGGTGGGCGAT
>CAXTCB010000129.1:0-6528 GCA_964242875.1 uncultured Acidobacteriaceae bacterium | reverse complement strand
ACGAGCCCAAGCAGATCCTCCTCCTCCACGCCACCTGGCTCGAGGCCGATCACCTTCCCGACCTCATCGCCCTCCTCCGCAAACACGGCTACACCTTCATCGCCCTCTCCGATGCCCTCGCCGACCCGGCCTACGCCCAACCCGACACCTACGTCTCCGATGTCGGCGCCACCTGGCTCGACCACTGGGCCGTCACCCGTGGCCGCATCGACCTGACCCAGACCAAACCCCAGGTCCCGCAATGGGTGGCCGACCTCCACGCCAAACTGGACGACGCCGACCCGCTCTAAGAACCTGCGCCCCCGAACCTGCGACGACCTCGCTCCACTCCTGTCATCCCGACCGGAGCGCAGCGTAGTGGAAGGACCAGCTTCTCGCCACGGCCGATCTTTGCGCCACTTGCCCCGCCTCTTTGTTGTCATCCCGTAGGGATCTGCTTCTCTCCCGCAGCTGATCATCGCGCCACGGTCGACGCTTTTTGTTGTCATCCCGTGAGGATCTTCTTCTCGTCCACGGCGCCGGTTGCGCCATAAACGCACTCTCTTTTGTTGTCATCCCGTAGGGATCTGCGTCTCGTCTAACGACGCCGGTTGCGCCATAAACGCACTCCTTTTTGTTGTCATCCCGTAGGGATCTGCTTCTCTACCCCAAAGCTTTCCGGCCGCTCAGCAGACCTCGGCAAAACCTCGCTTAACCTCCGCCAAACCGCGCTTAACCTCGGCGAAAACCACACATGAAACCCGCTAAACTGACCAAATGCCCTCACAGCTTGACCACCGCCAGACCCTGCTCAACCTGCTCGCCACTCTCTCCTTCCGCCTCGGCGACTTCACCCTCGCCTCCGGCGGGAAGTCCGACTACTACATCGACTGCCGCACCACCACCCTCCACGCCGAGGGCGGCCGCCTCGCCGGCCTGCTTCTCTACGATCTCCTCAAAGAGAACATTCCAGACGTCTTAGCCGTCGGAGGCCTCACCATGGGAGCCGATCCCCTGGTCTCGAACATCGCCTCCGCCAGCGCCTGGGCCGCCGCCGACTTCGCCGAGATCCTCGAGCTCGCCGAGCAGCTCGACCTTGATGAAGCCGACGCTCTCCGCGAACCCTCAGAAGCTAAACCCAATCTCATCAACGGTTTCCTCGTCCGCAAAGCCGAAAAGACCCACGGCACTGGCCGCCGCATCGAAGGCTTCCTCGAACCCGGCGCCCCCGTCGTCATCGTCGATGACGTCTGCACCACCGGCGCCTCCACCATCACCGCCATCGAAGCCGCCCGCGAAGCCGGCATGGTCGTCGTCGGCGTGCTCTGCCTCGTCGATCGTGAACAGGGCGGCCGCGCCGCCATCGAACAGGCTGCAGACGGTGCTCCGTTCTTCAGCCTCTTCACCGCCAGCGATATCCGAACTTTCCACATTAGTCTTCACTAAACCGTTGAAAACGCAAGACCTTCTCTCCTTCTACTCCCACAGAGGAGGGATACTCGCAATCTTTTGCAGGCCCTACTCTGCTCAGTGAGAGCCCATGCAACAGAGGCTCCTGCACCATTGCTGTCCTGCTTCTCTGTCGTCCCTTGTAGCGTTTCTAGTCACTAAACCTACCCGCAGAGCTACTCTTCGGGTTCTTCTTCTGCTTTTCTCTCACAGCGCGCGGCGCGGGTCATGCCCTCGCCGCCGCTCCTCTTTGGCAATTCCCTCCGCCGCGCACAGCTGCCATCTTCGATAAACTGGGTGAGACATGATCCCCACCCTCGAATGGCTTCCTGCTGGCGTTAACTTTCTCGACCAAACCAAGCTTCCTCTCGAGGAAACCTACGTCCTCGCGACCGATTACAAACAGGTTGCTGCCGTCATTCGTGACATGATCGTTCGCGGAGCCATGGCCATTGGCGTCTCCGGAGCGATGGGTGTGGCTCTTGGAATCGATCGTTCGGCCGCCACCAACCTCGCCGACCTCTCCGCCGAGGTCGCGATCATCTGCGACACCCTCGCCAGCACCCGCCCCACCGCCGTCAATCTTTTCTGGGGTATTGGTAAGGTTCGAGATCTTTACAATCAGCTCGCCGCAGCCAACACCTCCATCGCTGAGATCAAGCAGCAGGTCGTCGCCCTCTCCCGTCGCATGTACGACGAGGACATCGCCGCCTGCAAACAACTTGGTGCCTTCGGCGCCGATCTACTCCCGCGGAAGGGGACTATCCTGACGCATTGCAACGCCGGCGCGCTCGCCGCCTGCGGCTATGGCTCTGCCCTCGGCGTTATCCGTGCCGCGGTTGAGCGTGGATATGAGCTTGATGTCTTCGCCGACGAGACCCGCCCTTATCTGCAGGGCGCGCGGCTCACCGCGTGGGAACTGATGAAAGACAACATCCCAACTACCGTCCTTTGTGACAACATGTCCGCTCACCTCATGAGCAAAGGCCGCATCCAGGCCGTCATCGTCGGCGCCGACCGCATCGCCGCCAATGGCGACACAGCCAACAAGATCGGCACCTATGGCGTCGCTATCCTCGCGCGCGAGCACAACATTCCGTTTTACGTTGCCGCACCCTGGGCGACGCTCGATCTCGCCACTGCGCATGGTGATCTCATCCCTATCGAGCAGCGGGATGCCCGTGAGGTCACCCACTCCAATGGCAAGCAGATGACCCCGGACGGTGTCTCCATCGAGAACCCCGCGTTTGACGTTACGCCGGCAAAGTACATCTCAGGCATCATCACCGAACGAGGCGTTCTCACGGCTCCCTTCGCCGAATCCATTGTCGCGATGGCTCGGCAAGCCGCTCCCGAACTGGCCCCCGTCTAAGAGATTTGCCTCTGGAGGCAGTCTCGCCCTCATGCCTCTGTGTCAGACGACCTCATCTGGCTCCACCCCTGGATGACAACTGCATTGCCTGCTCCCTTCATTAAAATCAAAGGGCATCCTCTTGATGCCCCGCACCCTCCTTTAGGAGCCATGTACCGTCCCATCAGCTCAGGCCTATCCTTGGTGCAAGGTGATCGTAGACGTCCTCAACCCGCGCCGCCCGTCCCTCCTTCGAGGATGCCTCGTCGTTGCGCTCAGCTTTGCGCTTTCGCTGTTTCTTGCTGACTTCCCAGCCAACCGAGCCAATCCCTTTCTGATCCTGCCTTTTCTTTTGGCCGGCCTTGGAACGGTAGATACTGCCCGCAACATGCGACGCCGGTGGAGCTGGTATCACGGGGGCGTTGTCCTCTGCCTTTACACCGACCTCATGGTCCTGAGTATGATTGCCTTTTTCTGGCTCTATCCGTACGCCGCATGGCTCTCCGGCACGCACTAGTCAACCCGCTGCAATCTTCTGCCTGGCGGAGGTGCAGTGGTAGACTTCCCCCACCTAAGTAAACTTCATTCCCAGGGGCAACCATGTTTAAAGGTTTTCGTGACTTCATCCTGCGCGGCAACGTGGTTGATCTTGCCGTCGCAGTCATCATCGGAGCTGCGTTCTCAGCTATTACGAACTCGCTTGTAACCAACATCTTTAATCCGCTGATCGCCGCGATCGTTGGCAAACCGGATTTTTCCGCCCTGACGCTGACCGTGCATGGCGGCGTTATCAAGTACGGCGACTTCCTGAACTCCGTTATCTCCTTCCTGCTTATCGCTTTTGTTGTCTACTTCTTCATCGTTCTTCCCGTGCAGAAGCTCCTCGCGCGCATCAGTGGACCTGTTGCCGTTACCACCAAGCCCTGCCCGCAGTGCCTCTCGGAGGTCCCTCTCGCCGCCAGCCGCTGCAAGTTCTGCACGCAGCCAGTCTAAGTGGCCTCTATGACGGTCTTGCGAAGGCGCCCAACGCGGGCGCCTTCCCACCTTTCAGCTCTTCCGCAATCCTCCGGAGATCCCGCGCCTTGTCGACCTTTCGCCTAGCTGCTACAGCTTCTTTTCTTGCCATCGCTTCACCCGTAGCACTCTTCGCGCAGGCGACCACACCCGGCACCATCTTTGGCTTTCGTTCCCCGGCAGCGCAGCTCACGTGGGATGCGGCTTTTCTCAAAGTTCCCGAAGCGCAGCTTGCCGGTCAACATTTGAAGGTGCTCACCGCCGAGCCGCACTGGGCAAGCTCTCCAGAGGACTACAAGACCGCAGAGTACGTTGCTGCAAAGTTCAAAGCTGCCGGCCTTGAAACGACCATCACCCCCTACAAAGTCCTCTTGAATAAACCCGTCAGCATCAAGATCGAGGCGTTTGACTCCCAGCATCACCAGCTCATGTCCGGCCCGACCGCGGAGCACGTCGACCCATCCGACCATGGCGGCGATCCCTTCCAGAACAACCCAAACATTCTTCCCGCCTTCAACGGCTCCAGTCCCTCCGGAGATGTCACCGCTGAGGTCGTCTATGCCAACTACGGCACGCGAGAAGACTTCGACGAACTTGCCAAGCTCGGCGTCTCCGTCAAGGGCAAGATCGTCCTCGTTCGTTACGGCGGCAACTTCCGCGGTGTAAAGGTCTATATCGCGCAGCAGCGCGGTGCCATTGGCGTGCTTATCTACTCCGACCCGGCCGATGACGGGTACGCCCGCGGTGACATGTACCCCGCTGGCCCTATGCGGCCGGAATCCGCCGTCCAGCGCGGCTCCACACAGTTCCTGCCCATCTACCCTGGCGATCCTGAAACTCCAGGCGTTGCTTCTACCCTTGATCTTCCCGATTCCAAGCGCCTCACCGAGGCGCAGACTCGCCAGCTTCCCGGCGGCGACCAGCCCTCCATCCCCGCCAACCCGCTCTCCTATAAAGACGCTGCTCCTATCCTTCGCGCTCTCTCCGGCGGCGCCGTTCCGCATGAGTGGCAGGGCGGCCTTGCCTTTACCTATCATCTAGGCGGCACAGGCGTTACCGCTCACATGGCACTCGTGCAGGACACCCAGCTTCGCACCATCTGGGACGTCACCGGCACGATTGCCGGGACTGATCCCAGCGAGAAGGAGAACTGGGTCGTCGCCGGCAATCACCGCGACGCCTGGGTCTTCGGCGCTGTCGATCCAAACTCCGGCACCGCCGCCATGCTTGAGACCGCGCATGGTCTCGGCGAGTTACTCAAGCAAGGCTGGAAGCCAAAGCGCCGCATCGTCCTTGCCTCCTGGGACGCCGAAGAAGAAGGCCTGATCGGCTCGACCGAATGGGCCGAGCAACATGCCGATCAGCTGGCTCACGCCGTCGCCTACTTCAACACCGATGTCGCCGTCTCCGGTCCTGACTTCAATGCGTCTGCCGTTCCTTCGCTCAAACAGTTCGTTCGCGACGTCACCGTGAATGTTCCGAGTCCCAGGGGTGGCACCGTCTACGAGCAATGGCAGAAGTCCCAGGCAGATAACCCGCGCCGCCGCCGCGCCGAGAATCCCTTCAACGCCGCTTCGAACTCAACCCATTCCACCCCCACCGTGCGCGTCGGCGATCTCGGCTCCGGCTCCGACTACACACCCTTCATTCAGCACCTCGGTGTTCCCTCGACTGACATCGGCTCGGACGGACCGTACGGCGTCTACCACTCAGCTTTCGACAATTACGCCTGGTTCATCAAGAATGCTGACCCCACCTTCGTCTACGAGCAACAGCAGGCACGCGTCTTTGGCCTTGAAATCCTCCACATGGCAGACGCCGACGTTTTGCCCTACGACGACGCCAGCTACGGTGCGGAGATCCTCTCCTACATCGATGGCGCGAAGCATGAAGCTGACACTCGCGGCATGAAGCTCGACTTCGCCGCCGCTCAGGCTGCCGCTGTCCGCTTTTCCGCCGCCGGCACCGCAATCCACACACGCCAGGGGAAAGCGCTGGCCGCCCCTGGCAACGATGCCGCTCTTAATCAGGCGCTTCGTTCCGCAGAAACGGCCCTGCTCAACCCCGCCGGCCTTCCTCAGCGCTCCTGGTACAAGCACACCATCTATGCCCCAGGGGAGTTCACCGGATACGCCGCCGTCGTCATCCCCGGAGTCACAGAAGGCATAGAGGCCGCAGATGTATCCCGCACTTCGTCTCAGCTCCAGTCCCTGACCACCGCCCTCAACGCCGCGTCAGCAATCCTCGAAGCAGCGTCAAAGTAATCGCTCGCAGGACCCGTCTCAGGCGAAGACGAGTCCGGCACCTATCCTGCTCTTATCGCGGAAGCTCCTGCTTGCCCTCGATCGTGAACTTCGCGATCCGCGTGTTGCCGTCCGTTGGTTGCGATCCGCCCAGCGACAGGCTGTACTCGCCAGCCGCCATCACTCGGATTCCTTTGGCATCCACCTGTGAGAGCTGCCGTGGGTCGAGCTCAAAGCGAACATGCTTCGTTTCGCCTGCTTCCAGATGAACTCGCTTGAATCCTTCTAGGGCCAATGTCGGCGCGACCTTGGTGTGAGGCGGCATCAGGTACAACTCGGCGACCTCATCTCCAGCGCGCGAGCCCTCGTTCTTGACATCTGCCTCAACCGTCAACGTCTCGCCTGCACGCAGACTGGACGAAGACAACGTCACACTCGAATACCCGAAGTGCGTGTAGCTCAAGCCATAGCCAAACCCGTACATGGGCTTGC
>CAXTCB010000128.1:0-6539 GCA_964242875.1 uncultured Acidobacteriaceae bacterium | reverse complement strand
TCGAAGAGGGGCTTGAGGGTGGCGAAGTCGCGTTCGGGGGAGACGAAGACGATGTAGCTGAGGTCGCCGTCGGGGCGGCTGATGGTGATGAGCCAGTCGCGCTCGGGAAGCTGGGCGCCATTTTCTGCGACGGGCGAGGTTCCGCGGAGAAGGACAGCCTGGGCGGGACGGCCGGAGACCTGCAGGGGGGTGGGGGCGGCGGTCTGTGAGAGGCCGGAGGCGGGAGTCGTGAAGCTCTGGATGAGGGTCGAGGTGGCGGTGGCGAGGGAGGCGGCGTCGGTGACCCCGTTGCCGTCCTGTTTGGCGATGCCGGAGACGGAGCCGTAGGCGACGCCGAAGCTGCCGGCGCCGCCGACCGGGGCGAGGGTGATGGTGCCATCGGCGTCGTCGGTGCGCTTCCAGCTGGAGGGCGACTGCAGGGCGTAGCGGGAGGCCTGAATGGGGACGAGGTGATCGGCGAGGCCGAGGGCGGCGCGGGGGAGCGGCGCGGTGGTCTGGACGGCGGGGGTCTGCGATGCGGGCGCGCCTGCAGAGGAGCCTGAGGATGCGGGTTGGGGGGAGCTGGCCATGACGACGCCGTTGCCGCCGGGCTGTGCGGCGTAGAGACCGCTGCGCTTCCAGGCGCCGGCTTTGACGTCCTGGGCAGAGAGGGGCTTCCGCTGCATGGCGAGGGCGTGCATGGAGGTGAAGGCGGGGCTGGTGACGATGGGCTTGTCAAGGCGGGGAAGGGTGGCGATCTCGGCGTTGACGTATTCGGTGCGGTTGCCGGGGTTGGGGTGGTCGCTCATGAACTGAGCGCCGCCGGCGCCGTATTTCGCCTTGATGGTTTCGAAGAACTGGGGGAGGCCGCGGGGATCGAAGCCGGTCTGATAGAGGATGTTGACGCCTTCGAGGTCGGCCTGCTGCTCGTCACCGCGGGACATATGGAGGAAGTCGAGGTTTTGTCCGTAGCCGATGCCGGCCTGGGCGAGCTGGCCGGCGGCGCCGTTGCCGAGGAGGACGGCGGAGCCGATGGCGCCGAGACCGTAGAGGATGCTTTTGTTGCGCTGCTTGCCCATGTTGCAGGTGGAGTGGCGCATGACGACGTGCGAGATCTCGTGGGCCATGACGCCGGCGAGCTGGGCCTCGGTTTCTGCGGCCTGAATGGTGCCGAGATTGACGAAGATGGAGCCGCCGGGGAGGGCGAAGGCGTTGATCTCCTCGCTGGCGACAACGTGAAAGGTGAAGGGCCACTGACGCTGGACGCCCTGCACGAGGGGCGCGTGGGCGACGAGGCGGGCGCCGAGGGCCTGCACGTATTTCGTCACCGGATCGTTTTCGGGGAGGACGGGCATCTGCTGATAGATCTGCAGGGCGACCTTGTTGCCTTCGGCGATCTCAGCGTCTTCGGTGAAGGAGTTGCGGCAGGAGACGGGCTCAAAGCGGGCGAAGGCGGGGCGGCTGGCGGCGAGGGTGAGAACAAGGGCGAGAAGAGCGGCGAGCGAGGGCATGGAGAGAAAGGACAATCGCTTCATGGCTGGTTCCTGTGAGGGGGCGTGGTTGGGTTCTGGTTGCCGCATGCGGGGTGGCCGCCGGATCAGCCGGCGGGCTTTGCGATGACGCCGAGGTCGGCCATGCCGTTGACGAAGTACTGGACGGCGAGGGCGACAAGAAGCAGGCCCATGACGCGGACGAGGATGCGGATGCCGGTTTCGCCGAGGCCCCTGGCGACGCGGTCGGAGTTGCCGAGGACGAGATAGCAGATAACGGCGGTGATGAGGATGGAGCCGAGAATGGCGGCCATCTGCCACCAGACCTGCACCTGGCCGACGAGGACCATGACGCTGGTGATGGAGCCGGGACCGGCGAGCATGGGGACGCCGAGGGGGACGATGCCGGCGTCGGCCTTGCTGGCGGCTTCCTGGGCCTCTTCGCTGGACTCCTGGGTGGGGGAGCGCTTGGCTTCGAGCATGTCGAGGCCGATGAGCAGAAGGATGATGCCGCCGGCGATCTCAAAGGCGGCGATGGAGATGCCAAAGAGCTGGAAGAGATATTTGCCCGCGACGGAGAAGACCGTGAGGACGATCCAGGCGGTGAGCGTGGCTTTGCGGGCGATGGCCTTGCGGCGGACGCCATCGACGCCGGCGGTGACGGCGAGGAAGGTGGGAAGCGCGGCGAAGGGGTCCACCAGAAAGAAGATGGAGCTGAGCGCGAGCAACGAGAACCGGACATAGACGGAGTTGCTGATGCCGGCGAGGTTCACGGAATAGAGGTCGAAGGCCACCTCCGTCATTCTCCCATGGGAGTCTTTGCCCGGCGACCCTCGCGTCTGTGGCAGGTGGACACTGAGCGCAGCAGACGCCGGCGCTGGCCGTCTTTTGGTGCCTTGGTTGGAACGCGCTTGGGAGGGAGGCGTGACGCTTCGGCAGCCAGGGACAGTTTCCGGGGTGCAAGTTTCTGCGTGCTAAACTTCCGGTGATGCCGACGCTCTTTCCACAAAGGCAAAAGGGTCCGGGCGGCACGTCTTCCTCTTACATTCCAGCCCTCGATGGACTCCGCGCCATTGCCTTTCTCTGCGTGTTTGGCGCCCATGCAACGGCGCATACCATCAGCCGCTTCGTTCCCGCCACCTTCGGCGTCACGATCTTCTTCTTTCTGAGCGGATACCTGATTACCACCCTTCTGCGGGGAGAGCTTGAGAAGACGGGCACGGTCTCGCTGCGGGACTTCTATATCCGCCGCGCGCTTCGCATTTTCGTCCCCATGTACGTGGCGTACCTGGTCGCTTTTGTTCTGGCGAAGCTCTTTCAGCAGCCAGCAGGGACGGGCGAGGGTCTGCTCGCCGCGCTTCTTTACTGCTTCAATTATGTCCGCATGCTGGCGCCCGAAGCGACTGTTCCGGCCGGCATGGATGTGATCTGGTCGCTCAGCGTCGAAGAGCATTTTTATATTCTCTTTCCCCTGCTGTTTCTTGCGCTTGCCCGCTACCGCGCGTCGGCCCGCACCAAGGTTGGCCTTCTTCTCGCTCTGTGCGTTGCCGGTCTCTGCTGGCGCACCTTCGTCGAGCTGCACAACTTTCCTGCCAGCTGGACCTACTACGCAACGGACTGCCGCTTTGATTCGATCCTATGGGGCTCGCTGCTCGCGCTGTGGAACAACCCCCGGTTTGAGCGGCCGCTGCCCGTGCTGAAGCGGTACAGCGGGCTTTTTGCCGGCACGGCCTTCGTCGCTACGATTGCGACCATGTTCAGTGGCTCACTCCTGTATCGCGACACGCTGCGCTACAGCCTGCAGGGAATCTTTCTTTACTTCATCTTCTTTTTTGCCATCTCCTCCAGTACGCATTGGAGCGTGCGCTGGCTGGAGAACCCGGCGCTTCGATATCTCGGCTGGGTGTCCTACTCCATGTATCTGATCCATGTCGTGCTTCTGCACATTCTGGGTGCGCACCTTCCGGAGAAGGACTGGATTGTCGCTCCGGTCTGCTTTGCCGTCACGCTGCTTTACGCGGTGGTTATCCGCCACACTGTTGAGCTGCCGCTGCAAGCTGTTCGCAGCCGGTTTCGGCATGCGCCGCCGCCGATCTCTGCGAGTCTCCCGATCGAAGGGATCTAGGGAGGGTTTCGGCCGGTCACGCCCCGGTCCCCACGAGTGCATACAGTAGAATCGCGTCATCGCCGCTGCGAACTCAGGGAGTACACCCATGCCTTTACAAACGACGCAGAACATCTGGCACAACGGTGAACTTATTCCGTGGGAAAAGGCCCAGATTCATGTGATGAGCCACGTTGTGCACTATGGCTCGTCGGTCTTCGAGGGGATCCGCTGTTATGCGCAGCCTGGGGGGAACGGCGTCTTCCGGCTGGAAGAGCATATGGCGCGATTCATTGATTCGGCGAAGATCTATCGGATGCCGATTCCGTACACGCTCGAGCAGCTGTGCTCGGCGGTGGTGGATGTGGTGGAGGCGAATGGGGTGGCACCGTGCTACATCCGGCCGGTGGCGTTTCGTGGGTACGGAGAGATCGGGGTGAATCCGCTGCGATCGCCGGTCGAGGTGTATGTCGCGAACTTTCCGTGGGGCAAGTATGTTCCGGGGACGGCGGGCGCGGATGTGTGTGTGTCGTCGTGGTCGCGCCTGGCGCCGAATACGATGCCGTCGCTGGCAAAGGCGGGCGCGAATTATATGAACTCGCAGCTGATCCGCATGGAGGCGGAGATCAACGGCTATGCGGAGGGGATCGCGCTGGATGTGAACGGGTACCTGTCAGAGGGGTCGGGCGAGAATCTGTTCCTGGTGCGCGGTGGCGTGCTGTACACGACGCCGCTGGCGAACTCGGTGCTGAACGGCATCACGCGGAACTCGGTGCTGACGATTGCGAAGGAGCTGGGGATTGCCGTGGTGGAGCAGGCACTGCCGCGAGAGCTGCTGTATATCTCCGATGAGGCGTTCTTCACGGGAACGGCGGCGGAGGTGACGCACCTGCGCTCGGTGGATCGGATCATGGTGGGGGATGGCACGATGGGACCTGTGACGACGGCGATCCACGACGAGTTCTTCGCGCTGGTGAACGGGACGAAGCCGGATCGGTACAACTGGCTGACGCCGGTGAAGGTGAAGGCGGCGGAGACGGTGAACGCCTGAGCTGATCGTGGGACGAGTTTTGACGGAAGAAGACCACCTGAGAGGGTGGTCTTCTTTTTGCAGGAGTGCAGACGGTGCGGTAAACGGCAGCACAGAGTCTTCGTCCATGGAGAGAGAGGCCCCAGGAGGATCGATGGACGACCGCAGGGTTACAACATCACGCCGTCACTTTCTCGCGTCAGGAATAGCGCTGGCGACGACACTGCAGCTGCAGCGGGCGGCGCGGGCGCTCGGCTTTGCCGCGGATGCGCCCGTTTGCCCCCTGGCAGCGGAGCAGGAGGTCGGGCCGTATTACGTGGCCGACGAGATGCTGCGCGAGAGCCTGGCGGAGGGACGACCGGGCGTGCCGCTGCACCTGCGACTGATGGTGCTGGACGCACGGAGCTGCAGGCCGATCGAGCATGCGGCGATCGATGTGTGGCATTGCGATGCGCTGGGGGTGTACTCGGGCTACACGAAGCAGAACCCGATGGGGCCGGGTGGACCGGGTGGACCGCCGCCCGGCCGAGGGTTTGGACCGCCGCCGCCCGGCTTTGATCCGCAGCATCCGGGGAGCCACGCCGGCCCGCCGGAGGGGATGGGGCCACCGCCGGTGAATCACCCTTCTGACAAGCTGACGTTCTGCAGGGGGATACAGCTGACGGGCAGCGATGGCGCGGTGAGCTTCCGCACGATGTTTCCGGGTTTCTACATGGGCCGGACGAACCACATTCACTTCAAGGTGCGGGTGGGCGGCGAGGCCGGGCAGCGGACGTACGCCGGTGGCCACACGTCGCATGTGGGGCAGGTGTTCTTTCCCGAGGAGGCCGCCGCTGCGCTGATGCGGAGCGAGCCATATCGCGGGCATGCGATTCATCGAACGACACAGGCAGAGGATGAGGTGTTCACACGCCAGCAGGGAAGGACGTCGGTTGCGACGCTGCGGACGAGTGGGCCGGGGACGGAGACGGCGGGGATGGCCGCGGACCTGGTGGTCTCTGTGGATCCTCTGGCGACACCCGGGCCGGCGGGACGGATGGGCGGGCTCCGACCGCCGGCACGATCGTGAGGCGGCGGCCGGCGCGCTGAGACTCCGAAGCTCCAGCTGCCACGGCTTTCAGGCGAGACGCTTCAGAACGCTGATGCGGAGATCTTCCTGAAGGAGGGCCTTGGCTTGATCGAGGGCGTCCTTGGCGCCGGCCAAGTGCTTGTCGAGAGCGGCCTCACTCTCCCACTCTTCGTAGGTGAAGAAGCTGCCGGTGTAGTGCTTGTCTTCGAAGACGTGATATTGCAGGCAGCCGGACTCCTTCCGCGACGGGGCGGCGAGTGCGCTGAGCATGGTGCGGACTTCGGCTTCGTGGCCGGCTTTGGCGCGGATCTGTGCGACAACGCTGATGGCGTCGGCGGGTGTGTCACTGGAATTTCCGAACAGACTCATGGGCTCTCCTTTGGCTTCTCTGTGAGTTAGATGTGCTGCCGCGGCGGAGTGCCTGTTCGGATGGACGGAGGGGCGGAGACGCGTGTTTGCGCGCGGTGTGAAGCACGGGGCGCGAACGAGGGATGAAGTTTCTTTTGTTGCGCGGAGATTTTTTTGTTGTGAATTCTGGAAGATGCCCGTAAGGTGGAGCCACCTCTACAACTGATTTCCAACTTTCAGGCTTACTGAACCACGGCTCTTTCTCTTAGAACCCGCAGTTTGTCAGCTCGTCCGCCGAATATTTGTTGAAGCATCCGCACGTCCATGAACGAAAACACCGCCCCCAGGGTGGTCATAGACCCGTATTGCTTAGGAGCGCCTGTGCTGAAGACCATCCGCCGTTGCCTTGCCGTATCACTCGCTCTGCTCGTGCTTGTTCTGGCTCATCCGCTGATGCTGGCCCAGACGTTTCGGGGTGGAATCAATGGAACCGTTGATGACGCGTCTGGTGCTGCTGTT
>CAXTCB010000127.1:0-6559 GCA_964242875.1 uncultured Acidobacteriaceae bacterium | reverse complement strand
ATGTGCGAGGCACAGATGGTGTCTTTGCCGCCGAGGCCGATGTAGTAGTTCTTATTGTGATTGGCGAAGCCGAGCACCTCATGCGGCACGACGTGGCCGATGTTGATGATGAGGTCCCACGGCTCGTTCATGAGCTTGCTGTTGAGGTCGACGGGGATCTCCCAATCGGCAACACCGCCCGTGGTTTCGGCGACCAGCGAGGCAGGGATCATACCGATACGCGTGCAGCCATGGCGCCAGTCATGCGCAAAGATGCGCTCTTCAGGAATCGAGCCGAACATCCATTTGTTTTCGGCTTCCGTGTGGGGGATGTGTTGGCCGAGGGTAGGAATGACCTCGACATGAGCCTCGGGAAGCTTGTTGTAAAGCAGCTCGGTGATCCTGCCGGCGCCGGAGTGCGCGCGGGTGAGATCAGGCGGCAGCAGCAGGACGCGTTGAAGGTCGCGGCTGATGCGAAGGCGCGCCTCGGCAAGAAGTCGGTCGACCGCCGCTTCAATCTGCTGCTCAGTCACGTGAGGGGCTTGAACGGAAAACCAGGGCATGCGCGCGTTCCTTCCGGGGAGAGAGGATGGCAGGCGCGGACGCGATCCCTGCCCCTGTGATGGTGCCATAGATCGCCCGTCCTTGGCTCGGGGCGGTGGATGGTGCGCGGGGAAGCCGATAGGGAAACAGTTTCCAAATGAGGGTGAAATGTGACACAGTGAAGCCGCAGGAGCATCGGGAGCGAGGATCGGATGAAGAATGGCTTGTGGGTGGCGGGAACGCGATGGATGAGGAGGCTGGTCGCAGCCGCTGGTGCAGCCGGGCTGATGTCCGGAATGGCAGCCCATGCGATGCCGGTAGGTCTCCGCGCCGATCAGCGCACCAACCCTCTTGGCCTTGATACCTTGCAGCCGGCGCTCTCGTGGAGGAGCGATGCGACGGCTCGCGATTGGCGACAGTCAGCCTACGAGATTGAGGTCGCCAGCTCTGCGGCGTTGCTGCGCGACGGCAAGGCTGACGTGTGGGATAGCGGTCGCACAGCATCAGCGGAGTCCGTCGGGGTGCCCTATCGCGGGCCGGCACTGCGCAGCAGCCAACGCTACTTCTGGCGTGTGCGCACGTGGGACGCTCAGGGCAGCGAAGAGCGGTCGATCGAGACTGCCTGGTGGGAGACGGGTCTGCTGCAGCCGCAGGATTGGACCGCACGATGGATCAGCCACGACAACGCTGCGGAGCAGGCAGTGCTGGCGCGCGTGCAGTGGCTCTGGCTGCCCGGCGGTGATGCGCGAAACGTGGCAGCACACCAGGAGGCGGAGTTTCGCGTGACTGTGCATCTCGACTCCCCGCCGGACGCGGCCGTGCTGCACCTGCTGAGCGGCGGAACGTACACGGCAATGGTTAACGGACATGAGACCGGTCACAAGGAAGAGTGGGGCGCCTTCGATCGCGAGGATGTTCGCGATGTACTCAAGGTCGGCAAAGGTGCTTCGGGCGACAACGAGATCACTGTTCGCACAAAGGCGCGCGACGCCAAGGCACCGGCAACCGTGGCCCAGGCGATAGCGGCCGTGCTCGAGCTTCGAGACCAGAAGGGGCGCATGCGCCAGGTGGTCAGCGATGCGGCCTGGCAGGCGCGCACCAGCGGCGGAGACTGGCAGCCCGTGCAGGTGGTTGGCGGCCTGAAGGATCTGCGCGTGAGCGTGGGCTCAGACCGGAAAGAGATGGTCGCGGCGCCGGATCGCATTGCAAGCGGCGTGTCGCTGATGCGGGGTAGCTTTACCCTGCACGGTCCGGTGCGGTCAGCACGGCTCTATGTGACCGCGATGGGAGCGTATCGGGCGTTTCTGAATGGAAAGCGAGTGGGTGAGACCGAACTGACGCCGGGCTTTACGGACTTTCGCAAGCGTGTGCTGTACCAGACCTATGACGTGACCGACATGCTGCACCCGGGGAAGAACGTGCTGGGCGCGATGCTTGGCGCAGGATGGCATAGCAGCCCGCTGTTGTGGGCCGGCATCCGGGAGTTCGCCGGGCCGGATCTGCTGCGCGCGCAGATGGAGGTGACGCTGGCGGACGGATCGCGCACAACGATCGTCTCCGACCAGGGCTGGCAAGGCATCGAGGACGCGACGGACTCGTCTGAGATCTATGGCGGCGAGACCTACGACGCGCGGCTGGCCAAGCCGCGCTGGGCGACACTCGGATTCAAGATGAAGTCCGGGTGGACGCCAGTGAAGGAAGGTTCTGTTCCTGCCGAGGTTACAATTTCGGCGGAGCCAGACCTGGCGGTGCATGTCTCGCAGACGATCCAGCCGGTCAGTGTGCATCCTCTACCAGCGCAGGCTGGTCGGACGCCGGATATGCTCTTCGACATGGGCCAGAATATGGTTGGCCTGGTGAAGCTGCGGGTGCACGGTTCGCGCGGGACAACCGTTCGGCTGCAGTTTGCGGAGCGGCTGAAGCCGGATGGCAGTGTATACACGGAAAACCTGCGCAATGCCGATGCGACGGATGCCTATACCTTGCGTGGCGGCGGCGACGAGGAATGGACTCCAGCGTTTACCTTTCACGGCTTCCGGTACGTCCAGGTCAGCGGGCTGTCGGCGGGCGCCGGCAAGGAAACGCTTGAGGGTAAGGTGATGAACAGCCTGCCGGACAAGCCGGCGCTGCGCTTCTCGAGCTCGAGCACGCTGCTGAACAGCATGTTTGAGCTGGGTCTGTGGGGGCAACGCGGTAACTTCCTTTCTGTCCCGACGGACTGCCCACAGCGCGACGAACGCATGGGCTGGATGGGCGACGCAGGCGTGTTCTGGCGAACCGGCTCCTACAACTTCGACATTGATTCGTTCACCCACAAGTTCATGGACGACGTGACGGATGCGCAGACACAGGCGGGTGCGTTCGTGAACATCTCGCCGAACCTGCTGCTGGTCGGGCCTGAGGCGATCGGCGCGCCAGGCTGGGGAGACGCTGGTGTGCTAGTGCCCTTTGCAACGTGGATGCAGTACGGAGACCGCGGCGTCATCGACCGGAACTGGGATGCGATGGAGCGCTGGATGCGCTTCATCGAAACGACCAATCCGAATGGGCTGCGACAAAAGGAACTCGGGCCGAACTACGCGGACTGGCTGGCACCGGATCCGAATACGCCGCGTGATCTGGTGGCCACCGCGTACTGGGCCTTGATCGCGCAGCAGATGGAGACAATGGCGATGGCAACGGGGCGAGGGGAGGAAGCTAAGCGGTACGTGGCGCTCGAGGCCAAGATTCGCGAGGCGTTCCGCAAGGTCTACGTGAAGGAGGACGGCACGGTTGAAGGAGGAACGCAGACGGCCTATGTGCTGGCGCTCTACACGGGGATGGCGCAGGATCGCGAGCGACGCGCGATGACGGACCATCTGGTCGCCAGCATCGAGGAGCACGGCGATCACCTGACCACCGGCTTTCTCGGCACACCGTTTCTGCTGTTCGTTCTCGACAAAGAAGGGCGCACCGATGTGGCGTACAAGCTGTTGCTGAGCGACAGCTACCCGAGCTGGGGATACATGGTCAGCAAGGGCGCGACGACGTGGTGGGAACGATGGAACGGCGACACGGGCGACCCGGGGATGAACTCGTACAACCACTACGCGTTTGGATCTGTCATGGCCTGGGTGTACCGGAGAGTGTCGGGCATTGACACGGACGCGGGGGGCGCAGGGTTCCACCACGTGGTAATCGCGCCGCACACCGATCCAAAGCTGACGCACGCGCGGACCGAGTACGATTCGGCCTACGGAACCATCGTCACGGACTGGACACGCGCAGCGGATGGAAGTCTGCAGCTTGCCGTCACGGTTCCGGCGAACACGACGGCGACGGTCCAGCTGCCGACGGAACCGAGCAGCACAGCGAAGGTCGATGGCAAAAGGATCGCTTCCAGGAAGGCCGTGTCGACCGCGGAGATCGGATCAGGAACGTACAACTTCACTGTCCAGTAGCTTCGCCAGCACCGTCTCGAACTTCGCCATAACGTGCAGGGTGGAGCGGCATCGTGGACACGTCGACCCTCAACAAGCTGTGGTTAACGAGGGAAGACGTGTGTACGGAGAAAGCCATCGGCAAGCATGAGCCCGGACTGCTATCTTGATCTTCATCCACATCGAAGATGGGTGCCGAGGGACATGACAAAAGAGTCACGCGCGGGGAAGTCAGCAGAGAAGCGCCTGTATGCAACGCCTGCTCTGGAAAAGGGCCTGGACGTTATTGAGTTGCTGGCACACCAGCCGCAGGGCCTGACCAAAAGCGAGGTCGCTCGTGAGCTCAACCGCACGGTCTCTGAGATCTTTCGCATGTTGCTCTGCCTGGAGCGGCGTGGCTACATCTCTCAGATTGAGAATGAGCGCTACTCGCTCACCCTCAAGCTTTTCAAGCTCGTCCAGGAGCACCCGCCTACGGAGCGTCTGATCGCAGAAGCGCTTCCGGTGATGCATCGGCTGGCTCATCAAACCCAGCAGTCCTGCCATCTGGCGATCGTGCAGGGCGGCGAAGTAGTGATCATTGCGCAGGTGAACTCAATGGCAAGCACCAACTTCTCGATCAAGCTGGGCGCAACCGTTCCGCTGATGGATGCGGCTTCAGGCTACGTAATTCTGGCGCATCAGGATGACGCTCATCGTGAGCGAACGCTGGCTGGATGGCGTGCCGCCAAGGACCATGCGGCGGCCCCAGCCGATCTGGATGTCCACCTCGCGCGGATTCAACGAGCTGGCTTCGAGCGTCGCGAGAGCTACCAGGTACGGGGCGTCGTCAACATCAGTTTTCCTGTGTTTGACGATCGCGGATCGGCGATGGGGGCGCTCACCGTTCCATTCATCCAGCGCAATGATGGAAGCGCTTCGCTGGCAGAGGTCATCACCAGCTTACGCAGCGCCGCCTCCGAAATTACCACCGCGATCGGCGGCCGCCTTCCGGAGAAGGTGTCGTCCCCTCATCTGCAGAGGTCGAATGCGAAGTCACGAGCGCGGCTTGATGAATAAGCGTGAGCACAGACCTATGCACAATGAAAACGGGCAGCCATGTGGCTGCCCGTTCTGTTGTTCCCGGTGCGTTTAAGACTAGGCCGGAGAGGGCTGTCCTTCTCCAAAGCCCGGTTTGCGACCAACCTCGGGCTTGATGACCTTAAGGCTGTCTCCATTGCCCGGGCCGGGATCGGCATGGGCAAGTGGCGAGCGGGCTGGTGGAAGCTCCTTGCCTTCGATGATCAGCTTGATCTCCACGGCGTCCAGAGTCTCCCGCTCGAGCAGGGCAGTTGCCATGCGGTGCATGATGTCCTGGTGTGTGTCGAGAATGGTGTAGGCCGACTTGTAGGCGGCATCGACAAAGCTCTTCACTTCCGCATCGATCTCCTTGGCGGTGTCGTCCGAGAAATCACGATGCTGTGCAATCTCGCGTCCGAGGAAGATCTGCTCTTCCTTCTTGCCGAAGGTTAGCGGACCCAGCCGTGACATACCGAACTCACAGACCATGCGCCGGGCAAGTCCTGTCGAGCGCTCGATGTCATTGCCCGCACCCGTGGTCATCTGCTTGAGGAAGATCTCTTCCGCGCAGCGTCCACCCATGAAGATGGCAAGCTCAGTCTCCAGATAATCCTTGGTGACGGAGTGCTTGTCTTCCTGAGGCAGGTGCATGGTGACGCCCAGAGCCATACCGCGTGGGATGATCGTGACCTTGTGGAGCGGATCCGAGTGCTCGCGCATGGCAGCGACCAGAACGTGACCAGCCTCGTGATAGGCCGTGACCTTCTTGTCTTCGTCGGTCAGCAGCATGGATTTCCGCTCAGCACCCATCATCACCTTGTCCTTCGCAACTTCGAAGTCAAACATGTGAACGGCTTTGCGGTTGTAACGTGCTGCGGTAAGCGCGGCTTCGTTGACCATGTTCGCGAGATCGGCGCCCGAGAAGCCCGGTGTGCCGCGCGCAAGGATGTTCAGGTTGACGTCCTCGGCCATCGGAACCTTCTTCGAATGAACCTTCAGGACCTCTTCCCGGCCGCGAATATCGGGACGATCGACGACGACGCGACGATCGAAGCGGCCTGGACGAAGCAGCGCGGGATCAAGCACATCCGGACGATTGGTGGCCGCTACAAGAATGACACCGTCATTCGATTCAAAGCCGTCCATCTCAACCAGAAGCTGGTTCAGCGTCTGCTCCCGTTCATCGTGGCCGCCGCCGAGACCTGCACCGCGATGCCGGCCGACAGCGTCGATCTCGTCGATGAAGATGATGCAGGGAGCATTTTTCTTACCCTGCTCGAAGAGATCACGAACCCGGCTCGCGCCGACACCGACAAACATCTCGACAAAGTCAGAGCCGGAGATCGAGAAGAAGGGAACATTTGCCTCGCCAGCAACCGCGCGAGCCAGCAGGGTCTTACCCGTTCCTGGAGGTCCAACAAGCAGAACGCCCTTGGGGATCCGGCCGCCGAGCCGCTGGAACTTCTGCGCCTCACGGAGGAACTCAATGATCTCCTTGAGCTCTTCCTTCGCTTCGTCAACGCCGGCGACATCCTTGAAGGTGATCTTCTTCTGCTGCA
>CAXTCB010000126.1:0-6621 GCA_964242875.1 uncultured Acidobacteriaceae bacterium | reverse complement strand
GGCACCGGCACCATCGAGCCTAAGCAGCTTGAAGATCTGGTTCGCGCCAACTTCCAGCTCACCCCCAAGGGCATCATCGAGAGCCTCAACCTGCGTCGGCCGATCTTCAAACAGACCGCAGCCTACGGCCACTTCGGCCGCACCGGCAAGGACTTCACCTGGGAGGCGACCGACAAGGCCGCCGCCTTGAAGTCCGGTGCTGCCAAAACCGAGCCCGCGACCGCGGCCCGCTAGCTTCCTTCCTCGCGCAACACCCCACGAGCGGCGAGCCATCCGGCAAGCCGCTCGTTCTGCATTGACCCATCATCGCCGTTAGAAAACAGCAGAGACAGCTATGATCACGCTGAGTCACGTGCCTGCCACTCTCTCAGCGCCGCGCCTGCGATCCCTCGTCACCGCCTACATCGTTGCTGTAGCGCTGGTCACGCTGGCCTTCGCCCTGGTGAACGCGCGCGTCGCGCATCCCTGGATCATCGGCGAGTGGCTCATCAACTACAGCGGTGGCTTCCTTCGTCGCGGCCTGCTTGGCGCGCTCCTGCTCGCCGCTCACCACCTCACGCGTCTCCCTCTGGTTGGACTTACTGCCGCGCTCCAGGTCGCCCTTTATGCTGCCTTCTATGTCAGCCTTTTCCCTCTGCTGCGTGGTCTGCGCTGGAGCCTTCCGCTCCTCGCCCTTCTACTCTCTCCCGCGACCCTCGCGTTCACGGTGCTCGATCCGCCCACCTCTGTCCGCAAAGAGATCCTTCTCTTCCTTGCGCTCTCGTTGCTTCTCCACGCCATCCTCGCGCTTCGCCCTCGGCCCTGGCATCTGGCTCTCGCTGTCGCCGTCGCCGCGCCTCTGCTCATCCTGATACACGAGGCACTCCTTGCCTTTCTGCCCTATCTCTTCGTTCCGCTGCTTCTCTCACCGTCGCGCCTGCGCACCGGCCTTCGGCTCTGCGTCGTCCCCGTCCTCCTGACCGCGTTAGCGCTCGCGGCTGTCCTCACCCACGCCGGTGACAGGGGGGAAGCGAAGGCCGTCTGCACCTCTGTCGGCGGACACCTCGATCACCACCCCGGCGGCCTGTGTAGCGGCGCCATTCACTACCTCGAACTCAAACCCGCAGAAGCTCGCGCGGAGACTCTGCGCGCCATCCGCTTCTACCGCTATCGCACCCGCTATCCGTTGCCCGTTCTCCTCACGCTGCTGCCTGTCGCGGCCCTGTTCCTCCGCCGTCTCCGGCAATCGGGAGACCAACGCGCCACCTGCCTCCTGCTTGCGCTCACTGCTCTCGCCTTTGCCGCCTCCATGCCGCTCTTCGTGGTCGCACGAGACTGGGGCCGCTGGTGCAACATCCACGCCACCTGCCTTCTGCTCCTCTTCCTTTGGCTCGAGCGGCCAGCGCCCGACCTGAACATCGCACGCGACTTCCGCGATGAAGCCGGTCTCGCGCTAAGCCCTTTGCGGCTTCTCGCCCTCGCCCTCTACGCCACCTGCTGGACGCTTCCCGCCGTCGGCATCTTTCCCGGCCGTTTCGGCTACATCGATCTCGCCCGCTATCTTCATAGCTACCGCCACAAGCCCCATCTCTCAACGTCTGCCGCCCCAGAGAACCCCACACCCTCCTGATAGCCTCAGCCATGCCTCGCTCGCTTCCACTCTGGGCCATCGGTCTCGCCAACGCGCCGCTCGGGTTCTACTACGGCTTTCTGAACACCTCGATGCCGCTGCTGCTTTCGCGCCAGGGCGTCTCCCTGCCTGTAATCGCTACCGTCTCCGCCGTCGCCTTCTCGCCCACCTTCTGGGTCTTTCTGCTCGCCCCGTCGCTTGATCTCCGCTTCAATCGCCGCACCTGGTCCGTGCTTTGGGCCATAGTCGCCGCCGCCTGCGTTCTCATCTCTGTCTTCACCACGCGGCACCTGGCCCTCTTTACGGTGGTCGTGACCACCGGTTGCGCCGCCGCCGCGCTCTTCGGCAGCTCCCTCGGCGGCTGGCTTCCGGAGATCGTTCCGGAGGAGCAGCGCGGCCGCGTCGGCGCCTGGTTTCAGGTGGCGAATCTCGGCGCCGCCGCGCTCTTCGGCATCTCGGCCGTCGTCCTTGTCGAGCGTCTTGCTGCCCCGCTCGCTGGCGGCCTGCTCGCGCTCGTGCTGCTTCTGCCGCTCGGCCTGCTCGCCTTCTTCCCCGCGCCCACACCACCCTCCCGATCCGCGAGAACCGTCTTCCGCACGCTCTTCCGCGATCTCGCCGCGATCCTCCGCCAGCGTGAGGTCCTGCTCGCCCTGCTTGCCTTTCTCACCCCGGCCAGCTGCTTCGCCCTCACCAACCTCTTCGCCGGGCTCGGCCCTGACTTCCATGCAACCGAGCGATCCGTCCAGCTCGTCTGCGGAGCCGGAGTCGCAATCGCCTGCTCCGCCGGCTGTCTGCTCGGCGGCCCATTAGCCGATCGGTTCTCGCGCATGCGGCTCTACATCCTCACCGGCCTGGCCGGAGCCGCGGTCGCCGGCATCACCCTGCTTGCGCCCCGCTCCACCCTCACCTTCGCTCTCAGCACACTCGCCTACAACTTCCTGCAGGGCATCAACTACACCGCCTACGCCTCGCTCTGCTTTCACCTGGTCGGCCGTAACAATCCGCTTGCCGCCACGCAGTTCAGCGTGCTCTTCTGCGCCACCTGCCTGCCCATCAGCTACATGACCTGGATCGACGGCCGTGGCTATGCAGCCCACGGCCTTCCCGGTCTCTTCGCCACCGATGGCGCCGCCAGCCTGCTCTTCGGCACCGCCCTGCTCCTGATCACCCTTCTTCTGGCCCGCCGCGAACCCGCCGGCCATGCAACTGTATAGTCATCAGAACCGTCTTAATGCGATCAGCGCCAGCAGTCATTTCCTCACACCGGCACCATTACAGGCAGGAACGCATGCGCCTTTTCTCTGAATTCGATATTCAATTTGAGCTCCCGGCTCCGACCGCCATGGTCACTCTTTTGCATCTGCACCCATCGCTCGACGCCAACCTCGTCGAACCGGACACCCTCCTGGTTGAACACGTGGACGCCAACTCTACCACCACGCTGACGCCGAGCCTCTATCTCGACAGCTTCGGCAACCGCTGCGCCCGCTTCTCCGCCCCTGAAGGCGGTCTTCGCCTCAGCGGCCGCAACGTTATCGAGGTCCCCGCCGAGCCGGATCCCATCAACACCGCCGCCACCCAGGCGCTCGTTCAGGATCTGCCGCCCGAGACCCTGCAGTTCCTGCTCTCCAGCCGCTACTGCCAGGTCGATCAGATGAGCGGTATCGCCGGTGATCTCTTCGGCTTTACCAGCCCCGGCTGGGCGCGCGCCGTCTACATTCGCGACTGGGTCCACAACCACGTCGCCTTCAACTACAAGGCAGCCCGCCCCACCAAGACCGCCCTCGATGTCTTCACCGAGCGCGTCGGCGTCTGCCGCGACTTCCAGCACCTCGCCATCACCCTCAGCCGCGCCATGAACATCCCCGCCCGCTACGTCACCGGCCACCTCGGCGATATCCGCCACCACTACAGCGGTCCCGGCGACTTCTCCGCCTGGTACGAGGTCTTCCTCGACGACCGCTGGTGGACCATGGACGCTCGCCACAACGACCAGCGCTTCGGCCGCATCCTCATGGCCACCGGCCGCGACGCCACCGACGTCGCCCTCACCACCAGCTTCGGCGTCGCCAACCTGACTCACTTCTCCGTTGAGTCCAACGAAGTCGACGAAAAGAACAACAGGCTGCCCGTCCCGCCGAATCCGAACCTCACCCAGTACGCTGCGAATCCAAGCATCTCCGTGTAGCGCCTCGCTTCGCTTCAGAGCTGCCAGCCTCGCTATACTTGCAGCAAGTTCACCCGAGCCGCACGCCCTCACGCCGGCCCGCTTTTAGGAAGTGCATGGCAGCCCTGATCGAAGCAATCAATATCAAGCGCAAGTCCGTCTTTGAGTTCGAAAACGCCCCCTACGCCTGTCTCGACTCCGACATCAGCACCCCCACCGCTCGTGGCGGACAGACGCTGGTTCGCCTGAAGATGCGCAACCTCCTCACCAACGCCGTCTTCGAGAAGTCCTTCAAGGCGGGAGACCGCTTCAAAGAGCCCGACCTCGTCCTTGTGCCCGTCTCCTACCTCTACAGCGATGGCGAGGGCTCACACTTCCTCGATCAGGAGTCCTTCGAGACCCTTACCCTCGCGCCCGAAACCGTCGGCGATGCGCTCGACCTGCTCATCGAAGGCGCTCTGCTCCAGATGCACAAGTACAACGGCAACCCCATTGCTCTGCAACTTCCCATCTTCGTCGATCTCGACGTCGCCTACACCGAGCCCGGTGTGCGCGGCGACTCCTCAAGCGGCAGCGTCACCAAGTCAGCCCGTCTCGAAACCGGCCTCGAAATCCGTGTCCCGCTCTTCATCAAACAGGGCGAAAAGGTTCGTGTCACGACCGAAACTCGCGAGTTCGCCAGCCGCGCCTGACGCTCCCTCTTGCTCTAAACGGCTTTCACGTACGTCGTGTACATCCGATCGCCCAGCTCCGGCCACGGCACAAACCGTCGCGGCCCGGTCGCCGTCCGCACCATCCACTCACTCGCGCCCGTCTGCTCGGCACTCAGCAGAGCATCTACCGGCACACTCAGCACCCCGCTCTCCCACGGATCGCGAAGCGCAAACAGCACCTGCGGCCCCCGCAGCAGCGCCACCGTCTCCAGGTGCATCGGTCCTCCCTGCATCGGCAGCGCCTCGACCCGCAACGTCATCGGCAGTGTCACCGTCACCGCATCGCCCTGTCGCCAGACCCGCTCCACTCGCGCGAATCCCCGATCAATCTCTGCCGGAACGCGTTCGCCGTTGACCTCGATGCGCGCGTCGCCGCCTGCCCATGCCGGGATCCGCAACATTATTCGCAGCGCCGTCGGCCGCGCCGCCTCTGTCAGACGCAGCACGATCCGGCCATCCCGCGGGTACTCCGTCGTCTGCTCCAGCACCATCGATCCCGCGCCCTCCTGCCAGCGCAGTACTGACGGCTGGTACAGGTTCACCCACACCGCTCCCGGCTCCCGCAGATAGCCGTTGATCCCGTAGTCCGCCGCCAGTTGCGTCTGGGTGCCGGAGCAGCATGGCCAGCCGTGCACGCTGTAGATCCGCTTCGCCATGACGTTGTAGTCCGCGTAGTAAAACGAGTGGCCATCCGGCAGCAGCGGCAGCGTGCCCAGCGCCGCATTGTGCATCACCCGTTCCATGCTGTCGCCGTACCGGCCATCTCGCGTAGCCCGCGTCAGAGCGCGCGTCAGCTTCATGTGGGCATAGCTGCCGCACGGCACCTCGAAGCTGTTGTGCGTCTTCGTCAGACTCGCCGCCAGCTGGTCGTATCCCGGCTTGCGGAAGAGCTCGTCCGGCCCCCACCCGCCCGTCACAAAACTCTGCGCCTGCACCATGGCAAACGCATTCAGCGCTGCCCGCAGATGCATCGTGCTGCCATCCACGAAGTACGCCTGCATCCCCGAGCACAGTGAGTTCAGATAGCTGTACGCATGCCGATCGGAGAGCTGGTTCTCGCCTCGCGAGAGCGGCTCAAAGAAGCTCTCATTCTCGAGATACTCCCGCGCCATCGTGCGGTATCGCCCTCCCGCTCCGGCACTCGCCGCGCGATACAGGTTCTCCGGCATCGTGTAGCTCTCGTCCCACATGTAGGACGGATCCTTACCCATCGCCCATTGCCGTTCCCGCTCAATCGCCCGCCCCGGCAGACTCGGCACAGCCGCTGCCGTCACGCGCTCCAGCGTCTCCCATGCTTGCGTGTCGCCGGCCATCGCCTGCGCATCCACCAGCCCGCAGACCAGCTTGTCGTAGCTATAGGCAGGGAAGCGCGTCTGCGCAAAGTAGTCCGGCGTAATCTCCTCCCGCAGCTGCGCATGCAGCCGCACCGCACGCTCCGCCATCGCCGACTCGCTTGCCCCTCCCGCGGCCATCGCACCCGCATGCAGTCGCGAGAGCCCCGACGTCCATTGCCCAAACGTCGATGCCGGCGCAAACCCGGCGTCGTCATGGTGGAAATCAAACTCCGGTCGCCACTCGTACCATCCACCCAGGCTCTTGCCCGGAGCCGCCCGCCCCGCCATCTGCCGGAACGGCTTCATCAGGCTGTCCTCGTTCAATCCCAGCAGAACGCTGGCCGCCTGCTGCTGCTGCGCCGCCTGGAGACCGCCGCGAACCTCGATCTGCTCATGCCGAAACTCCTCGAGCGGTGCCCTCCGCGACGCCTCAGCCTTCACCACCGCGGCTCCGCCCTCTGTGGCCGCCACTGCTGTTGCCGCCGCCATCCCGCGCAGCGCATCTCGTCGCGTCATCCTCATGCCGGTAGCACCTCGCGTCTCGAGCCCGCCCGCGCGCTCGCATCCAGCCTACGCCTGAAGCCACTGGGCGCCCGCATCCTTGGCCGTCTCCTGAGTCATAGACTTCGCCCCGATTTCCGGAGTGTGGCCACAGACCCCCTCGCGGCACCATACTGTCTATGGCCACTCTAATTACGTTCACCGCCGCCGTTATGCCCGCCCCCAAACCAACCCGCATCCCACCCTCCGGCGACTTCGCCGGCAAAGCCTGGCAGCAGGTCCTCGCCCGCGATCCCG
>CAXTCB010000125.1:0-6720 GCA_964242875.1 uncultured Acidobacteriaceae bacterium | reverse complement strand
GCGGTATACACGCTTTCCAAGCGTGCGCCTTCAGCCACTCGGCCATCTCTCCGCGGCATGCGGACTCTCATGAATCTACCACGATTCGCCAGCGGCAGCAGCCGCGCGCTTGCTTCCGCTACGTCCCCATCGAGTAGCCCATCCCGGACAAAACACCCCGCATGTACGCAAAACTCTCCATCACTCCCGGAAGCGGATCGTCCTCTTTAATCTCATACTCAAGATCCGCATACCCCGCATAGCGCATGCGGATCAACTCCTGGAAGATCTGCCGAATCGGCATGATGCCCTCGCCCACCGCGACCTGGCTGTCCTTCGCATCGCTCTTCGCCAGATCCTTCATGTGCAGGTCGAACAGGCGCGGACCCGCCCTTCGGATCGCTTCCACGACGTCGACGCCGGCACGCATCGTGTGCCCCACGTCAATACAGCACCCCATCCGCGGATCCATCGAGCCGACAGCCTTCAGCACATCGAGCGGGGAAGGCCACTCCTTGTCCTCAGGACCATGGTTGTGGATGGCGACCCGAACGTCGTACCTCTTCGCAAACGTCTCGACCCGCGCCAGTGTCGCGTGCGTCGGCGCTCCTACAATCAGCGAAATGCCGGC
Source organism: uncultured Acidobacteriaceae bacterium (assembly GCA_964242875.1). Taxonomy (GTDB): domain Bacteria; phylum Acidobacteriota; class Terriglobia; order Terriglobales; family Acidobacteriaceae; genus Edaphobacter. The sequence continues at coordinate 6,110 of CAXTCB010000125.1, read as the reverse complement.
CGCCTTTACGTACTCGAACTTGGCCCGGATGTCCTCGTCCTCGTCCTTCAAAAAGTAAATTGTCCCCGCGGCCGTCAGGGTCAGGCCCGCCGCTCGGTAAGCGTCCGCGTGCTGCTTCACCTCAGCCGCTGATCCCATCGGCAGATGCGTGTCCTTCAGGTTCAGATACGGCGTTCGCAGCTCCTTCATGAACGCAATCAGGTGGGCAGAGTCAAACTTGCGAAAGGTGTAGCTCGCGATCCCAAGCTTCACCGGAGACATGGGCAGATCACTCTTTGCCTGTGCAGCCAAACGAGCCATCGGCAACGCTCTGCTCCCGGCGAGCAACGCCCCCGCGCGGACCAGCGTACGGCGTGTCAGTAAAGATTCCATGCAGCGCATAGTAAGACGCTGGATCCTCCCACGTCCACTCAGCCCCGCTAGAACACACTCTTGTCTTGACGGTTCCTGTCGCTGAGTCGTACTGTTTCGGTCGCATTTGAATTTGACTTTGCAACGGCATCTACGCTGTCGTTCCTATGGGTGATCGATGACTCGTAAGCTGCTACAAACATTCTCCACGGCCACATTCCTGGCCGCCGCTCTCTTCATACCGTCTTCCACACCACTCGGCGCACAGGCCGTCAACGGAACTCTTCTCGGCATCGTGACCGACACGACCGGCGCGTCCGTCGCCAACGCTCATATCACCGTCACCGAGTCATCGACCGGCGTCTCACAACAGACCGTCTCGAACGAGAGTGGAAACTACACCTTGCCCGGTCTCCAGCCCGGCACCTATACCGTCACCGTCGAAGCCCAGGGCTTCAAGCGCGATTCACATGAGCACATCGATCTGCTCAGCAATACCTCGACCCGCGTCGATGTCTCGCTTGTAACAGGAAACGTTACAGAAACAGTCCTCGTCACCACCGCTCCGCCCTTGCTGCAGACCGATCGCGCAGACATCAGCACCAAGATCGAAGCGCAGCAGGTCTCCAACCTTCCGCTCGGCACCAATCGCAACTTCCAGTCCCTGCTCAATCTCGTTCCCGGAACCACCCCCGCCACCTTCCAGCACTCACAATTCTTTAACGCCCAGAGCGCCTTGCAGACCGAGGCCAACGGCATCCCGCGCATGGGCAATCTCTACCAGATCGAGGGCATCGACGATGATGAACGCACCGGCCTCCTGCAGATCATCATCCCGCCCGCCGAAGCGATCCAGTCCGTCGATATCTCCACCAACAACTTCGAGGCGGAACTCGGCCGAGCTGTCGGCGCCGTCACCAACGTCACCCTTAAATCCGGCACCAACGCTCTTCACGGCTCTGCCTTCGAATACCTCCAGAACAACGCCGCCAACGCCCGGCCGTACTTCTCCACCATTCCTCTCGGGCATCTCTCCTACAACTACTTCGGCGGATCGCTCGGCGGCCCCGTCCTCAAAGACAAATTGTTCTTCTTCGGCGACTATCTGCGCACGGTCGATCACGAGTCCATTAGCAACACCTTCACCCTCCCGCCCCAGGCCTACTACACCCCGAACGCCGCCGGCTTCATCGATCTCAGTGGCCCACTCCAGGCCAGCGGCGCCGGTCAGGTCTACGACCCCCTCACCGGCAGCGCCACTGGCGCCAACCGCTCTCCCTTTCCGAACAATCAGATCCCCTTCAATCGCGTCAGCCCAGTGACTCTTGGCCTCCTGCAAAAGCTGCCCGCGCCCAACTCCAACCAGAGTCTCAGCAATCCCACCAACAACTACAGCGTCAACCTGCCCTTCACCAAGACCACCGACAGCTACGATGTGAAGGTCGACTACAGCCTCAGCGAACGCAATCACCTCAGTGGCCGCTACAGCTGGCAGCGTGTACTCACCACCCAGGCGCCCGCCTTCGGTGCCTTCCTTGGCGGTCCTGCAGGCGGCGGCTTCCAGGGCACAGGCAATCAGCACGCCTACTCCACCGGTCTCAACTACGACCACATCTTCTCCCCCACGCTCTTTACCGAGGTGCGCTTCGGCATCGCGCACCTCCGCAACACCTCGCAGCCCAGCGACTACAACGCAACCGATGCCACCACTGCCGGTATCCCCGGCGTCAATCTCGATCCGCTCACCAGTGGTCAGGTTGGCGTCTCGATCGGCAACTTCTCCGCACCCACCATCGGCTACGCCGCGTCGATGCCGTGGATCCGCGCCGAGGCCAACATCGACCTCGTCAACAACTGGACCAAGACCATCCGCAATCACTCCATCAAGTTCGGCGGAGATCTCCGGCGCGTTCGCGACGACTTGCTTCAGGGCCAGACCTTCAGCCTGCGCGGCTCCTACACCTACGGCGAAACGCAGACCGCAAGTCTCATCAATGGCGTCGGCACCTCCACCAACATCGCCAACGACATGGCCAGCTTTCTCCTCGACGTCCCCAGCCAGACCGGCCGCGATCTCGCGCCCACCTTTCCCGCCTATCGGCAATGGTGGCTCTTCGCCTTTGCCAGCGATAAATGGCAGATCACGCCGAAGCTCACCGTGGATCTCGGAGTTCGTTGGGAGTTCTACCCGCCCGCCACGCCGCGCAAGAGCGGTGGCTTTTCCAACTACAACCCCACCACCAACTCGCTCATCATCGCCGGCGTCGGCGGCAATCCCTCAAACCTCGGCCTCGAAACCCGCTACGACTACTTCGCGCCGCGCGTCGGCATGAGTTTCCGCGCCACCGATCAGACCGTCATCCGCGCCGGCTTCGGTGTCAGCTACGCGCCGTTCCCTGACAACACCTACGCGTATAACTACCCCGTCCGCGCCAACAATGCCTTCCAGCCTGCCTACACCTACGGCCCCGCCGTCCTGAGCGATGGCACCCCATCAACGCTCGCCAAGGGCTTTCCGACGCCCATCAATCCGGCCGTCCCTGCCAACGGCATCATCGATATCTCAGCTCTCCCTGCCGGAACGCAGCGAAGCCAGCTCAACAACCAGAGCTACTTCGTCATTCCCAAAACCTTCTACAACCCCTACGTCGAGAGCTGGAACGTAGCTGTGCAGCAGGCGCTACCCGGAGACTTTTCCTTGCAGCTGGCCTATGTTGCCAATCATGGCGTGCACATGCCCAGCTACCAGAACATCAACAATCCCAGCTTCCTCGGTGGCGGAGTCGCCTCTGAGCCCTTCAATCAGGCATTCGGTCGTACCGCGGCCGTGAACCAGTACTTCCTCGGCTACTCCTCAAACTACCAGTCACTCCAGGTCCAGCTCACGCGCCGCTTCTCGAAAGGCCTCTCCTCCACAACCGCGTTCACCTGGGGCAAGGCACTCAACTACGCAGGAAGTCCCGCTACCGACCATGATGACGGCAGCGTCCTCTTTTATGCGCAGCCGCGTCGCAACTACGCTCCCGCCGACTTCGACCGCCGTCTCAACTACGAGCAGAGTCTCACCTACGAGCTGCCCGTCGGGCGCGGTCATCGCCTCCTCGCGAGTGGTCCGTTCGAGTACGTCCTCGGTGGTTGGCGAGCGTCCGCCATCGTCTCCGTCGTCTCCGGTCTGCCCTTCACCGTGCTCGCGAATGGTGGCTCTCTCAATACACCTGGCACCCAGCAGACAGCGGATCTCAGCGGCGTGTATCACGTCCTGCACGGCGTCGGCTCCGCGCAGCCGTGGTTTAGCCCCACCGCCTTCTCCCAGCCCACCGGCGTTCGCGTTGGCAATACCGGCCGCAATCGGTTCTATGGCCCGGGATACGTCCAGGACAACCTCTCGCTCTTCAAGAACTTCTCCATCTTCCGTGAGAGCGCTCTGGAAGTCCGTGCCGATGCCTTTCAGCTCAGCAACACACCGCAGTTCGCCAATCCCAACGTGAGTACACCAACCGCGACCAACTTCGGCACCATCACCGGCACGCTCGGCAGCGGCCAGGGCTCGGTCAACGGAGTCGGCGGTGGCCGGTCGCTTCAACTCGCCGCCACCATCAGGTTCTAGCGTGTACCATCAACCCCGGAGGAAAGCCATGCCGTCTTTCAGTCGCAGGTCCTTTACCCGAAACGCCGGCCTCGTCGCTGGCGCCTTGGCTACCCTGCGCTCCGCCGCCTGGGCCCAGAAGAACAGCCCCTTTCACATCGCCGTCATCTCCGACGAGATCTCGCAGGACTTCGATCACGCCTGCTCCGTCATCGCCAACGACTTCGGTCTCGAGTGGGTCGAACTGCGCGAGATCAACGGCAAGAACCTGCAGAAGTTCACCGACGCCGACATCGCCGACGCCCGCAAGACGCTCACGAAATACAAGCTGCGCGTGACCGACATCGCCAGTCCTCTCTTCAAGGTCGACTGGCCCGGCGCGCCGCTCTCTCCTTATGCCGAAAAGCGCGATCAGTTCGGCGCCGACGCCACCTTCAAGCAGCAGGACACGGTTCTCGAGCAATCCATCCATCTCGCAAAGTCCTTCGGCACCGACAAGGTCCGCTGCTTCGACTTCTGGCGCCTCGATGACGTGAAGCCCTACCGGCGCGCCATCAACGACAAGCTCCAGCAGGCCGCCGAGACAGCAGGGAAGCAGGGAATCATGCTCGTCCTCGAAAACGAGTTCGCCTGCAACACCGCCACCGGTCGCGAAGCCGCCGAAACCCTCGCCGGCATCCCCTCCCGCAACCTCGCGCTCAACTGGGATCCGGGCAACGCCGTCATGCGCGGAGAGCTTGACGCCTTTCCCGCAGGTTGGGACGCTCTGCCCAAAGATCGCATCCACCACTGCCACGTCAAGAACGCCGTCAAGAACGCCGCCGGCAAAGTCGAATGGGCGCCGGTCGACAAAGGCTTTGTCGATTGGTCGGCACAGTTTGAGGCGCTCAAGCAGGCCGGCTTCCGAGACGCCGTCTCGCTTGAAACGCATTGGCGCGGCGCCGGCACCCCCGAGGCCTCAACGCGCATCAGCTGGGCAGGCATGAAGCAGTGCCTCGGAAACTCGAAGACCATCTAGCCCCGACTCTCGCCAGACCACCGCAAAACCCGAAAGGGACCTGACACGCGCCTCCCCGCTCCCCAGATCTTCTTCCTCCTTCGCGCCTCACTTCTCTTCGCGCTCCTCATAACGCCGTGTTCCCATGCCAACACTCCTGCGCCTGCACAGCGCTTCCATCAAACGCACCTCGCCATGGGCACAGAGTTCACCCTTGACCTCTACGCCACCTCTGAAGCTACCGCCTCACAGGTCACCGCGCAGGCCTTCGACGAAGTCGATCGGCTCGAAGCTCTCCTCAGCAACTATCGCCCCGCCAGCGAGCTCTCCCGCATCGCGCGCGAGGCCGCAACGCACCCCGTCATCACCGATCCCGAGACCTTCCGCTTCCTCGATCGCTCGCTCTTCTGGAGCCGCGAGTCCGGCGGCGCGTTCGACATCACCGTCGGCCCGCTCCTCCGCGCCTGGGGCTTCTTCTTCCACTCCGGCCGCATCCCCTCGTCAGCAGAGCTGGCCGCCCTCCGTCCGCGCATCGGCTGGCAGCACATCCACCTTGATTCCGCCACGCGCGCCGTCCGTTTCACCACGCGGGAGCCTATGGAGCTCGACCCCGGCAGCATCGGCAAGGGCTTCGCCGTCGATGCCGTCATCGCCATCCTGCGAGAGCAGGGAATCACCTCTGCCTTCTTCTCCGCCGGCAATAGCACCGTCTTCGGCCTCGGCGCGCCACCCGGCGCCCCCGGCTGGCCCGTCATCATCCCCGACCCGCACCATCCCGGTCACGCCGCAGCCACCGTCCTCCTCCACGACACCTCACTGTCCACCGGCGCCTGCACCGAAAAGTTCTTCGTCCACAACGGCCACCGTTTCTGCCACATCTTCGACCCCCGCACCCTGCGCCCGGTGGAAGGCATGCTCCAGACCTCTGTCATCGCGCCCAGCGCCACCGACAGCGACGCTCTCTCCACCGTCGCCTTTGTCCTCGACTCCCACGCCGCACGCGCCCTTCTCGAGCACACCCCCGCCACCCGCGCCCTCATCTTCGGCCAGCCTCCCGGGCACCCCGCCTGTCTCGCCATAAACTGGGAAGGGAATCCATGCATCGCACCCGAGCCTTTCCCGCATAAGGACCAGCCTTCATGATCGATCGCCGCCTCTTCCTCCAGGGCCTCTCCG
>CAXTCB010000124.1:0-6877 GCA_964242875.1 uncultured Acidobacteriaceae bacterium | reverse complement strand
CGGTGAATCTCATCCAGAAACAACACCTGCCGCTCCCGCACATTTGTCAAAATAGCCGTCAAATCACCCTGAATCTGCAGCGCCGGCCCGCTCGTCTGCTGAAAGCCAACCCCTAACTCATTGGCAATAATGGTCGCGAGCGTCGTCTTCCCCAGCCCCGGCGGCCCAAACAGCAGCACATGGTCAAGCGCCTCCCCACGGTTCCGCGCTGCCTCGAGCGCAATCGCCAGCTGCTCCTTGGCTCGCTCCTGCCCAATGAACTCGCGCAGATGGTGCGGCCGCAACTTAAGTTCAAAGGCAGCATCATCCTCTACCCGCCCGGCACTGACCAGTCGTTCCGCCTCGCTCGGGTCCACCTTCGTTCTGCTCTTCTTCGCATCCACTGCTGCCGAGTCTACGGTGCGCCCTCAGCTCTCCGCAACGCACCCAACAGAAAGGGCCTGCCACGTGGACAGACCCTTCTGTAACCCCGGCAACTCTACGACCGGGGCATCTCCCGAACAACAGGATTCGTAATCGTGTCCTGCCAGGGATCGATCACAATCTTCGTGACACCCGGCGCCTTCTCTTGCCACAGCTTGTAGAACTCTGGAGCCTGGTTAATCCCGATCATGTGCGAGATCATGAAGGTCGGATCGATTTTCTTGTTTTCGATCGACTTCAGCAGTGGCTGCAAATAGTTGTGCATGTGCGTCTGGCCCATCGCCATGTGTATACCTTTGCCGAACGCCGCGCCGAAGTTCAGCTTATCGAGCACACCGCCATACACTCCCGGGATCGACAGGGTGCCACCTTTGCGAATGGCCTGAAACGCCTGCCGCAGCACGAACGGCCGATCCGTCTCAAGCATCAACGCCTGCTTGACCTTGTCGTACATGCCGATCAACGTGGAGGAGTGTGCCTCCATGCCAACAGCATCGATGCAGCAATCAGGTCCTATGCCACCGGTGAGATCGCGCAGCGCCTCCACAATGATGACGTCGTCATCGCTGTAATCGATCGTGATGGCGCCGCACTCGCGGGCAAGCTTCAGACGCTCCGGGAAGCGATCGATGGCAAACACCTTGCCGGCCCCCAGCATGTAGGCACTGGCGATCGCAAACAGACCAACCGGCCCACAGCCCCAAACGGCGACATTGTCGCCAGGACTGATATTGCAATTCTGAGCGCCCATAAAGCCCGTTGGGTAAATGTCCGACAAAAACAGAACGCTCTCATCCGGCAGATCGTTCTCGATCTTGATCGGTCCTACATCCGCAAAGGGCACTCGAGCATACTGCGCCTGTCCGCCCGCATATCCGCCATAGATATGGGAGTATCCGAACAGCGCCGATCCGGAGTAGCCATACATCTCCTCTGCAACGTGTGCATTCGGATTCGAGTTATCGCACAGGCTCCATAGATTGTCTTTGCAGAAGAAGCAGTTGCCGCAGGCAATCGTGAAGGGGATCACGACACGATCTCCGCGCTTCAGCTTCTTCACGTCTTTACCCACCTCTTCGACGATCCCCATGAACTCATGGCCAAGGATGTCGCCGGCCTCCATCGTGGGGATGTAGCCGTCGTACAAGTGAATGTCGCTTCCACAAATAGCCGTCTTTGTAATGCGAATGATAGCGTCCTGCGGATTGATGATCTCCGGATCCTTCACGTCATGCACTTCGATCGAGTGCGTCCCCATCCAACAAACTGCTTTCATACGAGTTCTCCTCACCTGCTTCGCGCGCCATGCGCGTTGTCTGCCCTATTCGGAACTACCGAGCCGTACCATCTCGCGATTACGCCTGATCGCTGCTGCCTGGAGGCGTCGGATTGTTCTCCCCGAGCGCCCATTCCTTGATGCCCCCGACAACCCCACGCGGCCCATGGGGCTGACCTGCAACGGTCGGGATTTCACCAGCCTCAGCCATCTCCTTGAAATGTCGTAGGTCTTCAATCACGATCTGCTTCGGCCCACGCTTGGCAGTCGCCGCTGCGGCATTTCCGAGAAAACCGCCCGGAACCTTCTGTTTCTGAATCAGCGTCACGATGGTCCCTCGCCCATTTTCCGCCGGCTCGAAGGTGACCACGCCCTCCTGCTCCACGCCCTTGGTGAGAGACTTCCAACCGATGCGCTGACCTGGATCATCGCGCTCGATCTGCGAGTCGAACTCCACCCGCTTTCCGTCCTTGTCCTCAGGATTGCCCATCACCCAATGGCTCTTTCCACCACCCAGATCCTGCACCGATACCACGTACTCCTGCCACAGCGGGATGGATTCCATATCGCGCCAGAGCGTATAAAGCCGCTGAGCATCAGCCCCGATCGTCTGGACCGCATGTGCCGTCACATAACCGTCTTCGGTCTTCTGCGGCAGGGGCTTATAGCTGATTCCCTGGGAGATCCCCGTCACACTCTTCAACTTTGATTCATCGGTCGGAACGACTTCTGTTGCCATCATTGCCTCCATCTCTCCTGCCGTCGCGCACAGGCGCGGTCAAGGTACTTCGTGGGATGTCCAGCTCTGCCCTTGCTGTGGCCTGCAAGGGAGAGGTAAGTTCCGTAAGCTCTTATCTGTTTTCATTGCACGCGCGAGATGCATGCCGAGGTGAAGGTTCTGGCGTTTAGAGGTCAGCGGAACTGGATCTACTGCAGAATGCAGTAAGCTGAGGAGAAGCCTTCGGAGATGCGTATGCCACGTTTCACCATTGATATCGACGACAAATTCAATAATGTTCTGAGCGAACTCGCCAAGGGAACGACCAAGGCTGACGTGATCCGCCGTGCCGTCGCGAGTTACCAGTACCTGAAGGCCGAGACATCCGGCCAGGCCTCTGACAAGCGCATCTCGATCACCGATGCCGCCGGCAACATCCAGAAAGACGTCGTTCTCCCCTAGCGCCATGGACTCCGAGTCAAACGTCATCGCAACCCCTGAGATCGTCCGGGTCTCGGCCGCGGATATCGGTTCCGTGCAACTGGCGCCACCCTCGTTTCTGGAGCGATGGGGAGTTATCTTCCTCGCCTGCTTTGCGTTCTGGATCATCGTTGTGGGCACCATCATCCTGAGCTACTTCCTCTCGCATCAACCTGCTGCTCCAGGCTTGAATGGACTCACTGCGGAGCAGGTTCGCGACGCTCTGAGCAACTACAAGCTGCTTGATGAGCAATGGCGTGATTCCCTGAACTACATCTTTGATCTTCTAATCACCAAGACCGCCCTCCCGCTCGTTACGCTCCTGCTTGGATATCTGTTCGGCAAGGGCCGGGCAGTCGGATAGTGGCTCCTTCCATGCCGAAGACCTTTGTCTACAAGCTGACAAGCGACCGTGGCGGAGCGCCCTGCGCACCGCCTCCGCGTGCTGGCGCGGCACCTCTGCTGACACTCTCTATCTGCAAGCCGGCGATTCGTCGAACGGCCCAGCCAGGAGATCGCATCCTCGGCCTCACCAGTCGATCTCTGGCTTTGCGCGAAGGATATCCGCTCCACGCTGTGGTCTACGCGGCGATCGTGAGCGAAGCCCTGGATGCTCGGCAGTACTATGCCCCGCGCAGTAGATTTCGCTCCCGCCCCGACTGTATTTACGAGTTTCACCAAAGAAACGGCATCCTGTCGCACACCGGACGAACTCCGTTACATGCCGACGAAGCTTATCTGGCGCGCGACATCGGGCAGTATCCGTATTACAAGAACGGACGTACGCTTCTAAGCACAGACTTCCGCTACTTCGGCGCGGAAGCAGTTCCGATTCCGGATCTGCTTTGGGCGCTTCAGCAGATGTCAGAGAGCCTGGGTCAGGGTCACAGGGTCTATCTGGGAGAAGGAGCCGAGGCCTCCGAGCTCCACACGTTATTTACATCCCTCTGGACTCGACCAACGCGCTTCACGGCCAAGGCTGTTCTGGAGGAAGCATATGGACATACACCAAGAGCCGCGTCCCGAAGGATCGCGGCTCTTGAAGAGAATCGGTAGAAGGATCTAGGAAGCTTGGCGGCCCAAACGCAACCGTGACTGGGCTCCACTGATACGTGACAAGGTACGAACCGTCTCAGAGGCAATCGGCTGCAGCGAAACGATGATGATGGCAGTGGAAGGAACATCGCCACTGCACAAGTAGCTGTGGATGGTCGTTGCGTCGAAGTAGATTCCATCGCCCGCCTGCACGCGATGGACTTCATCGCCGTGCCGGACATCAAGCTCACCACTCACGACGTACAAAAACTCATTGCCCGCATGCTGATGCGCGTTTCCTTCGACACCCGCTTTTTGCGGCAGGAACTCCGCGAGGTACGGGTCCAGCATGCGATCCGGAGTGATGAACCCTAGGCTTTCAAAGAAGTATGTCGGATCCTCGACCCCGGACTGCGGCAACCGGGCACGGTCTTTCGCGCGATGAATGCGAAACAGCTTCTGTGGTTCTGGCTCAAAGAAGTAGCTCAGATCCTTCGAGAAGACCATCGCGATACGTGCAAGATTCCGCAGAGTCGGAACAACACGGCCCGTCTCCAGCTGCGAAAGAAAGCTTGCCGAAAGACCGGTGTGCTTCCCAAGCTCGACCAGGCCCATCGTCTTTTTCAATCGAAGATGCTTAATGCGCTCGCCGATCCTTTTCTCGGTGATGAACGCTTCCGCTTGTTCACTTGCAACCTGCAAAGGAGACGCTTTACCAGTGGGCTCGAGCTCGCTGATTATCGCCATCTGCGCAAGGCTGCCCGAAACCATGTCGATTCCGGGGAGAACCGTCGTCATATCAGTCAAGTTCGCTGTATCTGCCATAAAGAGGATGATCCTTGGTCTATAAAGAGAGACGTAAAAACCAACAGAAAAGAGGCCTGACACTCGCATTCGAAAGACACTGCAATGCCACTCTGTCAACAACCTTCCCGAAAGTCGGTGCTAGGGTGAATCTTGTGTGGATCTCACCAAGTCTCCGTACTCGCGGCCGGTTCACCAAGCTCCGCCCACTGCTGCCGTTGCTTATCTCTTTAGGGATCTCGGGATGCGCCAATCCCGGTCCACCCAAGCCGCCCTCCCTGAATCTTCCCGTACCGGTGAAGGATCTTCAGGCAGAACGTGTTGGCGATCATGTTCAACTTACCTGGACCACGCCGTCCCAGACCACCGATGACATCCCCGTAAAACCGCCGCTCTCGGCAGAGATCTGTCGTGAGGTGGGCAATGCAGGCTCGCTGGCCGCCTGCACCACGATCCAGCGTCTCGCAGTTCGCCCCGGTCCAGGCGCGGCTGCTGATCCGCTCCCTGCACCTCTCCTGACCGGCCCCATCGAGCTCCTGCGCTATCGCATCCGGATCCTCAATGCGGCGGCCCACGCGGCCGATCCTTCGAACGTCGCGTTTACCGCAGCCGGAGCGGCGCCAGCTCCCGTCTCGGGCCTGCGCTCGGAGCCGGCGCCCGCCGGAACCCGCATTCTCTGGCAGCCTGACAACGCACCGACGGCAGAAGTCATGCTGCAGCGAATCACAGTCGCTTCTGCTGCCGGGGCTGCAGCGGCCGCGCCAGCAGCGCCTGTCCGATCAGCTACCGGGCCCGCGAACCATCGCAGCCAGACCTCGCCGATGCTCGTCCGGCTTCAGGCGTCACCCACCGGCTCGGACCACGGCGGCACAGTCGATATCTCCGGCCAGCGGGATGTGACTTACAGCTACATCGCCTGGCGAACACGCTCCGTCCTGATCCACGGCAGGTCAGTTACCTTGCGCAGCCAGGACTCCCCTCCGCTCATCGTCACCATCCACGACACGACACCGCCCCCACCCCCCACCGGTCTTGAGGCCATTGTCGACAACGGCTCCGTCGACCTCTCGTGGGAGCCGGATACCGACGCCGATCTCGCCGGCTACTGGGTGGAACGGGCAGACGTTTCGGCGGCTCCGTCCGGTTCGGAGGCCTGGAAGCGAGTCAATCAGACACCGCTTTCCGCCCCGGCGTACCGCGACGCGCCAGGTTCCGCCAGCCGCCACCTCCGCTACCGGATCCTCGCCGTGGATACAACGGGGAACCTCAGCCAGCCCACACCGCCCGTCTCGGCCGAGATAAAAGGCCATCCAGCCCCATGAATCAGCGCCGCGCCACTCCTGCGGCGGCCCTGGGTCTTTGTTAGCATAGAAGAGCGCAAGGAGTTCCCATGGCATCGCTACTTGAACAGCTCCGCAGTATGACGACGGTCGTCTCCGACACCGGTGATATCAACGCGATCCAACAGTTTCATCCACAGGACGCGACCACTAACCCTTCCCTCCTCCAGGCTGCAGCCGAAAAATCTGACTACCAGTCGATCGTTGACGATGTTCTCAAGCAGGCCCGCAAGGATGCGGGTGCGAACGCTTCGGACAAGGATGTTGCCGCGCTTGCTTTCAAGTCGCTGGCCGTTGCCTTCGGCCGCAAGATCCTCGAGATCGTTCCGGGACGCGTCTCCACCGAGGTTGACGCCCGCATGTCCTACGACAAGGAAAAGACGCTGGAGCAGGCCCGCGATGTCATCGCCCAGTACGATAAGGCCGGCATCTCGCGCGACCGCGTCCTGATCAAGATCGCCTCCACCTGGGAAGGCATCAAGGCCGCCGAGATCCTCGAAAAAGAAGGCATTCACTGCAACATGACGCTGCTCTTCGGCATCCACCAGGCAGTTGCTGCGGCTGAGGCAAATGTCACGCTCATCTCGCCCTTTGTCGGCCGCATCCTTGACTGGTACAAGAGCGCCACAGGCAAGGATTATCAAGGCGAAGACGACCCGGGCGTGCACTCCGTGACCACCATCTACAACTACTACAAGAAGTTCGGCTACAAGACGGTGGTCATGGGCGCCAGCTTCCGCAACATTGGCGAGATCGAAGAGCTTGCCGGCTGTGATCTGCTTACTATCTCACCGAAGCTCC
>CAXTCB010000123.1:0-6893 GCA_964242875.1 uncultured Acidobacteriaceae bacterium | reverse complement strand
GCCCTCGTCGACTCGCTCTCGCTCGCCGATCGCATCGTCCTCGCCGGCGTCTTCAAAAGCGAAAGCATCCCCGCCGCCGATCGCCTCACGCCAGAAAACGTCGTTGCCAAACTACAGCTCCGCAAGATCGATGCGCGCACGCTGCCCGACGCCGACGCCATCGTCGCCAGCATCGTTCCTGAACTCCGGTCCGGCGACGTCATTGCGATTCTCTCGAACGGCGGCTTCGGCAACATCTATGAAAAGCTGCCGGCTGCTATCACGGCCAGGGCAGAGGCAATAAACTCGTAGTCTCCACCCTTCGCGAAGCATTCCCGGCAGGTCTCATGTTCAGCACGTTCAAGCTCGCAATCGTTTACCTCACGCTAGGCCCGCTCGCCGGAATCGTTGGCATCCCGTATTCGTTGCTGCGAGGCAGCATCGACCTGCTCTACAGCGTCAGCATGGGCATCGCGCGCCTTGGTCTGCGAGCTGCCGGGATCCGCGTCATCGTTCATGGCCGTGAGCAAATCCCCGCTGACCGTTCCTGTATCTTCATGGCGAACCACGTCTCAAACCTTGATCCGCCGATCCTGCTCCCGTTGATTCCCGGACACACCTCGGTTCTTCTGAAGAGCTCACTCATGCGTATTCCCATCCTCGGCACAGCCATGCGTATGGGAAAGTTCGTCCCGGTAGAGCGCGGCAGCACCCAGGAAGCCGCCCGTCGCAGCGTCAACGCGGCCGCTGAAGCCATTCGTTCGGGCCTTCATCTCGTTGTCTTCCCTGAAGGCACCCGCTCCCGCGACGGTCGCCTCGCCACCTTCAAAAAAGGTCCCTTCTTTCTTGCAGAACAGACGCGCGCTCCCATCATTCCCGTGGCCATCGCCGGCACCGAGCAGCTGCTGCGGAAGGGAAGTGCTGCCATCCATCCTGGCTCCGTAAGCCTTACCTATCTGCCGCTCATCGAACCCGCGAACTTCGCCACCCGCGAAGCCCTCATGCAGGCAGTCCATACCGCAATAGCGCAGGCTCTCCCACCAGAGCTTCGTCCCTGCATGTAGTGCACCTACTTGACGATGGCGTTGTAGCCGTCCGAGAGTAAGCGCGCCTTCATCGCCTCGGCATCCTTCTTCGAGGCCAAAGGTCCGATCTGCACGTGGAGCAACTGATCCTGCGTTCCCTGATGAATGGCGACCGCGTATCCGCGACGCTGTAGAGACCCCTTCAGCATCTCGGCATCCTCCTTGTGTGTCACAGAGATTGCCGCGACCTGCACATAGCTTGTGCCCCCGGCAGAGATGGGTGGCATGGCTGCGGAAGCCGCATCAGCGGCGCTATTTTGTCTTGGTAGGGGCTTCTGGTCGGTCGCCTGCGCTACTGCTCGTGTGATGGATTGATGCTGGACTGCCTGCGGACTTCCCGCCGCCGCATCCTCCGGGATAGCAGCGGTCGCGGCACCCGGTTTTGTCCTCTGCCCGCTGGGAGCCTTGGTGCCGCTGGCATCATCGGTGGTATCCATTACGGCCGTCGCAGTTTCGTTCGGTGCGGTGTAGCTGGGACGCGAGGGAGCCAGGCTACCCGGTGTCAGCTTGTTTTCCGGCAGAGGCGCGGAGATGCCCGTATTGACATTCGCCAGAGCAGACGGAACCGAGCGGCGGCCCATGCTGTACCCAAACCCGAAAAACAGCGCACAGACCAGCGCCAAAGCAAGAAAGATGCCGAGCACCGTCGCCGTCCCCAGCGAAATCTCGCGATCCTGGCTGTCAACCTCGGCGTGATCCTCGTCTCGCTCATCGCTGTCGTAGTGTTCGTACCGGATACTCATCGCTTCACACTCGTCAAAGGCGCTTCCTCAACCTGGCGCGCCGTGGATCCTTGCAGGCTCCGCTCTTCAGAGTAGTGCACGCACAGCGTGGGCTTCGCACGCCGCAAGCGATGGAACCATCGCGGTACATGCGGGCTGGCCGCCGCAGAGCCTCGACCCGAGACTCAGTAATGCAGGAAAAACCCGAACGAGGGCTCGATGCTGTTCGTGCGCTGCTTGATCGTCAGGAAGTTGGCCGTAAAGTCCGGAAGCAGGTAAAAGGACTGCCGAAACTGCGCACGCAGCCCGAAGTGCGAGGTGAGCAACGGCACTTCAACGCCAGCAGCATAGTAGTACGTCATGCGCGCTTGCTTGTAGAGGCCCTGACCGCCGCCGTTCAGGGTCGGCGTAAACACAGTAGAACCCGCGCCCACAGCGACGAATGGCTTCAGACCAAAGCTGGTCAGCTCCGGTCCATGGGCCACATAACCCAACGTCGCCTCGTTTGCATTCGCCTGGACACCGCCGGGCGCGACGACCGTGCCGCCCACTGGTGGATTAAAATTTGTGGTGTACCGCGCAAAGCTGTAGTTCAGCTCCGCTCCAAGCAGCGGTGATTTCGTATAGCGCAGCTGCACCAGACCACCCGTACCGTTTGTGGCATCCGTGGACAACATTTGTGCCTGCGTGGGCGCTGGCCTGGTATTCGCGTAGCTCGTCCCGGAGGTGTTGCTCGAGATCACTTCAATAACGGAGACGCCGAGATCCAGCCGATGCAGTTGACGATCCAGCGGGGTTTCAACCTGGGCCTGCCCCTCGGCGGTACGGGCCAGCAAACTGGCGGCAAAGCAGAGCGGGAGTGCCCAACTCAAAACACGGCGAGACTCGTTCCACATCAAAGACACATCTCCTTCAACACCAGGTCGCGAGGACTGGATTCAGTCTACTCCCCACCACTCGGCTGCGCCGGTTCTCGCCTTCTCGGCCGTAGCACCTTCGTGACTCGTTTTGGCTCTCCAGGCCCGGCCTGCAATCACCATCAACCAGGACGAAACAGACCCGAGCAGCAGACCGCAACCACTTGCAGTTGCCATTCCTAGAGCGCCCCCGGACTCCTTAGCCAGCAGGGCAAAGGCGGCGGTGAGCAGTCCCGTTCCCAGCACGGCCGGAGCTCCCAACAGAAGGCGCCATCGCAACAGAAGGATCAAGGCCATCCCGGCCAGCCCCAGCCACAGCGGGCCATCGCTCCAGCTTGTGTATGACCATAGCCGATGCAGGCCCGACAGCAGCAGGAACGTGCCGCACGCCCCAGGCAGAACTCTGCCCGGCCGGTTGCACTCCACGAAGACGAGCAGGCTTCCCCCAGTCACAAGCCCCAGAGCCACCTCACCGCTCAAGGAATCGTCTGCCCGCGAGCCGTCAGCGCCTGCTTCAACCCGGCCGCCGCCGAGTTCTTCGGCTCCAGCTGAAGCGCCTGCTTCACCTCGTCCGTCGCCTCAGGCAGGCGATTCGCCTTAAGGTCCAGTCGCCCCAGCAGCACATGCGCTTCGGCACTCGGGTGCAGCCGCACGGAGCTCTCCGCCTCGCTGCGAGCCTGCACGTCGTCGCCACTTTGCTCGCGCACCTGCGCCAGGCCGAGTCGCGCCGGTGCATTGCTTCCATCTGCATTCAAGGCAAGCTGAAACTCCTGCTCGGCCTCCGGCAGCAAACCCTGCGCAAGATAGCTCCGCCCCTGCTCCGTGTACTCGACCGCCCGTTCTGCCGGCTTCATGCTCGCCATCCGCATCTGCCGCATTTGATCCAGCTGGAACGCCGCCTGGCGGAACGATGTCTCGGAGTAGGTCCTGCGAATACGCTCGAGTGGTGCAAAGCCGGCGTCGCCGGTTCCCGCACTCACATCCACAATCGTTCCTCCTCGCGCAACCTGATCGCGGAGTTGTTGCGCTTCGCCATCCGTCTTTCGCAACCGGAGAGCCGCTTCGATCTCTCGCTTCGCTCCGTTTGTATCGCGACGTCGCATCAGCGACACGGCAAGGTTGTAGTGGTAGTCCGCATCGTTCGGGTCCGCCGCTACCGCCCGTTGAAACAGCGCCGCGGCATCGCGCCGCTGCCGGCTGATCGCCACCGCCTGATTGTTGACGACCTCAGGCAGCGGCAGCCGCGATGCCACAAAGGCGAACGCCTGCTCCGCATCCGCGTACTTGGCCGAGTTGAACCGAGCCAGGCCCAGGTAGAACCTCGCCTCTAGCGCCCGCCGATCCGCTAAAGGAACCTTCGCCAGTGTCATAGCGGCATGGTCGTAGTCGCGCGCGGCAAACTGCGCCTTGCCCAGCGCCAGCATCGCCTGCGTGTACGTAGGACTCTCCGTCACAGCCGCCGAGAGCCGCTTCAGCCGCTCCTGTTGCGACGTCGCCTCTACCCCGCGGATGTAGTTCTCAAAAGCACTCAGCGGGACTCCGGCAGAAGCCACCAGAAACGTCTGCTCCGCCACGGCAAAATGAGGATCAATCTCCCGCGCTACCTTCCACGCCGTCGCATTCTCCACGTCGTACAGACGCGCCAGCTCACTCGAGTCGGCAATCGGCGGAGACATCTGCAGCTGGTTCACGCGGATCACCTGCGCCTGCACCTGCAGCTTGCCGCCGCCTACGGTATAGCTCCCCACGACTACATAGTCCGCGTCGAGCGTCTGTGCGATC
This sequence comes from uncultured Acidobacteriaceae bacterium, assembly GCA_964242875.1. GTDB lineage: Bacteria > Acidobacteriota > Terriglobia > Terriglobales > Acidobacteriaceae > Edaphobacter. The sequence continues at coordinate 2,408 of CAXTCB010000123.1, read as the reverse complement.
CGCAGTGTCGTCGCGCGGGTCGGTCGAAAGCCCGCCGGCAATCCCAGGTGGTCGAGTGCGTACTCGCGGTCCTCACGCGTAATTGTCAGAAATCCTGCAGATCCCAGCCGCTGATTAAGCGTGTCCGGAAACGAATCGCCGATCCAGTCCAGCGCCGCGTTGCCGGAGTGATTATCAAACGGCAGTATCAGGATCAGCCGCCCCGGCGGTGTCGCGGAGCTTGCATCCGTTGCAGCGGCCGGCGTCGCCGGGATCTGCGCCCACGTGGCTCCGCACAGCACGAGAGCCAGACAAACTATCACCACGCCACGTGCTCGTTCGTACCGGCTCACACCGTCGAGTATAGCTGCGATCGCACAGGGTTCATCGCACAAGCCGGGCGTTCACCACGCGTGGAAAGTGCAGCACGGCCGCCCATTCACCCTTGCGCCGTTCCTCCCAGACCACATCCCCGTGCAGCATCACGGCTGCTTCTTCCGGTGAGAGATCATGATGGAAATCGAAGTAGCGAGCGTCACTCTGCTCATGGTTTCGTGCCACGTTCACAGCTCCCGCCGCCGGCTCCCATTTTGTTGAGAACAGCAGCGCCACATCGTAGCGACCCGGGTCTGCCGCCGCCTTCTGCATCTGTGCCGCTGAAAAGTTCTCAATGCCCGTCACCTTGATCGGATTGCGAACATACCCCAGCTCCGGCCGTTCCAGCTCCGCCGTCGCCGGCCACGCCGTCAGCACCGTCGCCTGCGGAAAGCGTTTTGCGATCACGGCCGTCGCCGCTTGGTGCAGCACGATCATGTCCCGGTAGGTCAGGTTGTCTTCCGGCGCAAACGCATACGGCGGATTAATAAAGATTCCCGCAGCAAAGGCAGCAAAGGTCAGCGCCGCAACCGCTGGCCACCAGCGCATGCGCTCCATCCAGACCGTCACGCTCATCAGCAGCAGCAGCGGATACACCGGCAGCAGGTATCGCGTCAGCAACGCCCCGCCCAGCACGGAAAACTCCACCCAGTTCACCAGCACGATCAGCAGAATGCGCAACCCGATCCGCCGCGGTACGCCGCTACCTTCTTTACCCGTGCGTATCGGCATCAGCAGCGCCGCCGTCGTGCATAACGTCACCACAAACAGGTTCATATGCGCCGTCAGGTGCAGCAGCCGATGCCACAGGCAAAGCACCAGCCGATACGCGCTCAGGTTCGCCGTCGCGTTATAGCGCAGGTACTCGGGATTACCAAACACATACCCGGTCTGCGAATAGTGATAGCCATACCATGCCAGCAGCGGCAGCACAGGCGTCGCCAGCGCCGCCGCCCAGCTCCACGCCGCTGCACTCGACCCATCCTTCAGCCCGCGTCGCTTGAACGCCAGCCAGCCCTCCAGGCAGGCTAATGCCAGCGGCGTCACGATCGCTGTCTCCTTTGAGAGTGCCGCAAGCGAGAACAAGCCCGCCGCCCACGCCCGCTCCGTCGTCCCGCCACACGCGTCGCCATACGGCGCGAGATAGAACGACAGCCCCCACAAGGTAAACGCCGCCGCAAAGATGTCTGCGTGGGCCAGTGTGCTTTGCGCAAACCAGATCGGGTAAGCGGCCGTCAGCAGCGCCGCCAGCCATCCCACCAGCTCGCCCCGCATCCGGCGCCCGATGCGATACACCGCCAGCAACGCCGCCGCGCTCACCAGGCATACCAGCGTTCGCGTTCCGCTGATCACAAATCCCGAAAGATGCCACCAGCCGGCAAGCAGCAGCGACGGCAGCGGTGGATGCGCGTTCGTCAGCGTTGAATGGGGGATCAGGGTTCCGGTGCGAAAGAAGTCATACGCCGCCGGAATGTAGTAGCCGCCCTCATCCCAGAAATACGGAAGCCGCAACAGCGTCAGATGCGAGACATACACCGCAACAAAGAAGAGCGGATACAACAGAGACAAAGGCATCTCTCGCCCGCCGCGATCTCCTCCACGCGCTCGCCCGTTCCCTGCGATCTCGCTCTCCCGCCGTCTAGTTGACAGAGCCGTCTATGGCCGCCGGCACAGGTTCGATCGTGATCGTGCCAAATGTCTGCTCGTACTGCTTCAGATTGTTCTCAAGCATGTTCGCAAGCGCCTTTGCCTGCTGCGGGCTCAGGTACACGCCCTGAAAGCTCTCGAAGATCACCTCATCGGGCGTGTTCTGACTTAGTGTCCCGAAACCCAGAAAGAAGTCCCACACGCTCATTCTCACCTGCACGCTGTTCGCATACCCCTCGCGATATGTCTCACTCCGCACCAGCTTCAGCGTAGGTTCTCCTGCAGGTCGTGTCGGCTGACTCATTCTTCCTCATCGGCTCCGGCGCCGTCGCGGCCACCGGTCTCTTCGTAGATTTGGTGCGAAAGGGGGGACTTGAACCCCCACGGATTGCTCCGCCAGATCCTAA
>CAXTCB010000122.1:0-6937 GCA_964242875.1 uncultured Acidobacteriaceae bacterium | reverse complement strand
CGAAGCGCAACGCGCGCAGCCAGTCGTCATCTCGACCGAAGCGCAACGCGCGCAGTGGAGAGATCCCTTCTCCCACATCACCACGCCCCTGGACCCAGCCACGACCGCTCCTGTCACAGCTGCTCCTTACCTCGACCTCGGCACCAGCGATCCAAACAGCACCTCCTCCGACCTCACCTTCGTCGACCCTGCTGACACCGCCGCCGAGTGGTCCCGCCCCGACGAATACGATCGCATCGAGCCCATCCACCCCGAGCCCGAGTTCACCGTTGCCATCCTCAACACCGCGCCCGACGTCAACAACCGCAGTCGCGACCTCGCCGAGTCCGTCTCGGTCGCCGCCGCCTACTTCGAAGACACCCTCGGCACCCTGCCTGAGCTCGTCCTCTCCGCCGGCTCCATCACCGCCATCGATCTCGACCGTACCCTCACCGCCAGCGGCCTCGAAGGCCTCCGCGTCCGCGAGCTGCTTGACTCTGAAGCCCTCGGCGCCGGAGCCTCCACCACCAGCATTCCGTCCGGCTGGCTCGCCGGTCTACGAGGAGCCCTCCGCAGCTGAACCGTTTCCCTGTAGGTGTCCCGCAAGCCGCCCCCGTCCACGCCATGTTCTTTCAAGGAAAATGGCCTTCACTGCACTAGAACAGCGCCATCGCATCAGGAAAAATGTTCTAAATGCGCATCTCCGTCAATCTCGCCAGCCGCCCCTTTGTGGAGATCCGTCCGCTGCTTGCGCGGCTGCGTCTGCTGATGGGGCTGCTCGCCGTCCTCGCCCTTGGTCTTGGCTTCTGGCTGCACTCCGTCAGCAAGCGGGCCGCCGCCGCTCAGGCCCGCCTCGACGCCGTCCACGCCCAGACCCTCGCTCTCCAGCAGCAGCGCTCCACCAACGAAGCCCGCATGCGCCAGCCGCAAAATCGCGACGTGCTCGACCGCTCCCACTTCCTCAACGAGGTCTTCGCCCGCAAGAGCTTCTCCTGGACCGCCGTCATGATGGATCTCGAGCGCGTCCTTCCTCCCGGCGTCCAGGTCACCAGCATCGAGCCGCAGATCTCCAAAACCGGCGAGGTCACCATTCGCCTGCGCGTCTCCGGCGACCGCGACCGCGCCGTGCAGCTCGTCCGTAACCTCGAGCACTCCTCCCGCTTCCTCCAGCCGCGCCTCTCGTCCGAGGCCACCCAGGCCACCCAGGGCACTAACGGTCTCGCCGGCGGCGCCCGCACCGCGCCCGGTACGCCCGGCAGCTTCTCCTTTACCAGCACCACCCCTACCGCAAGCACTGCGGCAGCAGCCCCGGTCCCCGGAGCCGTCGAGTTCGATATCCTGAGCGGCTACAACCCGCTTCCCGAACCACGCGGCCGTCCGTCCGTCACCGCCGTCCCGCCCAGCGCCTCTGAAGGCGGAGCGACGGGGAGTGATAAGGCAAAGCGTTCCGGGACTGTGCCAGGAAGTGTTCCGCCCCGCCGACTCAATATGTTGAAAGACTTGGCCGTCCCTCCCTCTTCATCGCCTTCTGCAGGAGGTCCCCGATGAAGCTGCCCGGTGCCGTCTCCACCGCTCGCCTGCCTGAGAGGGTTCGCACCCTCGCCACTCTGGTCAACGTTCATTACGCCGGTGCTGGCCTGCTGCTGCTCATCAACCTTTATCTCCTGCTCCAGCTCGGCCTCGCCTGGCACGCCACCTCGGACTCCGGCGCCCAGGCCCTCGCGCAAGGGCAGATCGCTCTCAAGACTGCCGACCTCCAGGCCCGGCCCCTGCAGGGCCTCGACAGCAAGCTCGCGGCCGCCAACGGGGAAGCCGACACCTTCTACACTCGTCGCCTTCCCGGCAGCTACTCCCAGGTCCTCACCGAACTCGGTGCCCTCACCAGGCGCGAAGGCGTCAAACTCACCCGCGGCCAGTACGCCCAGTCGCCCGTCCTCACCGACACCCCCGACGAGCTGACCGAGATGCGCATGGATTACGCCCTTACCGGCGACTATCGGTCCCTCGTGCACATGATCAACGCCCTCGAGCGTGACCGCATGTTCTTCGTCGTCCGCGGTGTCGCCCTCACCGGCCAGCAGGCTGGCACCGTCGGCCTTCGCCTCGGCGTCAACACCTATCTGCGCCCCGGAGCCGCCCTCGCGGCAGACTCACCAGCCGCCGCCCTTCCCCTCTCGGGCGAGCTCCCGGCCGACTCCTCCACGGGTTCCGCTGAGACTCCGTCCGCGACCTCACAGTCATCGCAAAACTCGCCCGTGGCTCCGCGGGATCCCGGCCACAAGTTCAAGCCCGGCGAAGTCACCTACTCGGAAGGAGGGCCCACCCAGTGAACCTCGGCACCGAAGACAAGAAAAAGCTCGCCATCCTCAGCGTTGCCGGCGTCGGCGCCCTCGGCGCGGTCGCCTACATGTACACGCAGCTCTTCCCCTCCGACACTCCGCCCGCAACCTCGGCGAATGTGGCCTTAACCTCGCCGAAACCCGCGCAGACCTCAACCAAAAACGGCGAAAAACCACTCGCAACCACTGCTGCGGCGCTCGATCCGACCCTCCACATGGGTCCCATGCTCACCACGGAAGCCCTTGAATACAAAGGCTCTGGCCGCAATATCTTCTCCTCCGAAGCCGCTTCCGCGGCCTCCACCCTCCCCAGACCCATAGCCTCCCCCCGCCCCACCGCCACGCAGACCGCCTACACCCCTCCCTCTGGGCCACCCCCACCCCCACCTATAGACCTCAAGTTCTTCGGAACCGCTGCCCATGGTAGCCAGGATCCTCGAGCTTTCCTGCTGCGCGGAGAAGATGTCTTCCTCGCCTCCATCGGCGACATCGTCCAGCGACGTTACAAGATCGTCGCCATCACTGCCAACTCCGTGACAGTGCAGGATCTAACCAACAACAACCAGCAGTCGCTGCCACTCTCCGTCAACTAGCATGTTTCGGCCTACCTCAACTCGCCAGGCTCCGCACAATCCCCAGGATGGTTTCGCCCTCGTTGGCTTGATTGTTGCTATCTTTATCATTCTGCTGGTTTTATCGGTGGCGGCACCCACCGTCGCGCGAGCTCTTCGCCGGGAGCGTGAAGTCGAAGCCGTTCACCGGGCAGATGAATACATCAAGGCGATCCGCCGTTACCACCTCAAGACCGGTGCCTACCCCGGCTCGATCGAGCAGCTCGAGAAAACCAACAACATCAGGTACATACGTCAGAAGTACTCAAATCCGATGACCGGCAAACCCGACTGGCGCCTGATCAAAGTCGGAGAAAATAAGACGACCGTCAAAGGCTTCTTTGGTCAACCGCTCGCTGGCCTCGCAAATACCGGAATCGGTGGCTCCTCTCCCGGCATGTCGAACACAACAAACGGCTTGACGGGTGGGACGACACCCGGCTCAACGGCAAGTTCCCCGAGTGGATCCAACAGCAGCGCGGGCGCGACGTCCTCGTCTACGGGCGCTGTATCAGGTGCAGCCGATAGCACTGGACCAAGTGGTTTCGGGTCCCCGATGAGCTCAAACTCCAGTTCGCCAGGGTCAAGCGGCGGCATTGGTTCAAGTCCCACTGGCTCTAGCGGGATTGGAGGTAGCTCGTCAGGCTCCGGAGCGCCGTTCCTTGGCGTTGGTGTGCCGACCGCTGGTGCTGCGATCATCGTCGTCAACGAGCAGACGACCTATCCGGAGTGGGAGTTCCTCTACGACCCACGGATTGAACAGCTTAGGGCGAAGGTCAACATCTTTGGCGGGGGTATGTCTTCGACCAGTTCGTCCGGCCTTGGCTCTCTCTCGAACAACCAATCCAATATGCCCACGTCAACAGGCAGTCCGACAACTCCGCCTCCAACTCCTACCCCAAACACCCCGCAGTAACGAGCCGTTTACGGCTTTACCAGAAGATTTGCATGCAGCTTTCCCACGCGTCCGTGTGGGCCTACGACGAAGGGTAGCGAGAGCGCATTCCATTGCTTATCTGCATCGTGCGCATCCTGCGATCCCGGCTTCAGCGGTCGCCAGGTCTGCCCATCGTCAGTGGAGATATCCGTTCCGCCCGGTCCAACTGCAATCCAGCTGTTGCTCTCAGAATGAAACGCCACTGCACTGCGGTATCCACCAGGCGTTGTCTTCGCAGGCGCGAAGCGGAAGAGCGGATGTTCTTTGTTCTCCGGGGCATCTGCGATCGCTGTCGTCCAGGCGGTGTTGTCGCTCTCGTCGGGATGCGCGTAGTCTCCACCAACGGCTACCATGGCCGATCGACCGTCGTGACACTCTGCAAGAGAGAAGCATCCGCTACTTGCGGATTCGGTAAAGCTGACAAGTTCTTCCGAGGACGTCGTGTTTCCAAAGCCAATCTGGCCGGGCTTCATCGTTCCGGGCTGCGGGCCAACATTCTGGCGGATCACCATCGCCCCGCCCGGGCCGCCGGTGCAGAAGGTTCTGCTGCTCGGAGAACTCATAAGCAGACTCGAGTTACTGGCGGCGAAGATGCCTTGATCGTGAACGCTGTCTGACGGGCCACCTGGAACGGAGGTCCACGTCGCGCCACCGTCGGTCGTGGTCAGCAGGACGAAGTGCCCGTTGACGGGATCGCCGAGCAAAGTTCCATGTTGACGATCGGTAAATTGAAGGGCGTCCCAGAAGCCAGCCTTGTCTTTATTGGTCAGCAGCAGCGTCCAGCTTCGGCAGCCATCCGTCGTTTTGTAGAGACGAGAAAGATCGCCTGTCCCTGAGCTCATGACGATAGCGGTGTTCTCATCCCATGCCTGAATAGCGCGGAAATCAAGCTTTGCGGCTCCTGGAGGCTGAGCACAGCCTTGCCAGACATAGCCGCCATCTTCGGTGCGAATGACAGTGCCGGCAGTTCCACTTGCCCACGCGACGCCGCCGCCCACACTGACAATGCCTCGCAGGCCGGCCGACGTGTTGGATTCCTCCATCTCCCATTGGGCGAGAAGAGATGACGGAAGAAGCAGGAGAAGGACCGTAAGCAAAGGAACCCGAAGCATGCAGCGAGTGTAGAGGAAGCGCTTCCCGCAAGCCACGGCGCAGCTGCAGGCGAGGCCGTGATCCCGGGCTTTCCGCGCCTGGATTGTTTTCGGGTTGGAGCGGATAAGTCAATGTTTCGATGTGAGTTGGGCGTGATCAACGGGTCGCAAGTGCTCGATGCAGGCACACTAGCAACAAGGCGGAGCGAGCGCTCCAGAGCGCGGTGCGGATCCAATTACCGCGGACCAGACGAACCATGAGAGCTTCATCCCGGGCCTGTCCGAGGCGCTCATGCAGGGGGACCTGGACCAATCCGGTTATGAGCCAGAGCAGAAGAACAAGACTTGCCATTACCCCTGCCTCCACGGGAGAGATGAAGGCGGGACGGAGGGAGGGAGCAAGAGCGGCGAGTGCCGTTGCGAGTTCTAACAGCATGGGGCCGCCAACGACGTAGCCGGTCAGGGTGGCGTGACGGCGCGCATAGGGCACAAACGCGACCTCTCCAACTGCGCTAAAAAGTTCATAATGAACTACTTGTACGAACCAGATAAGCCCCGTCATGAAAAGGGTTGCGGCAAGTTGAAGCAAGAACAGGTTGCTGGCGACCGATCTGGCGGAGGTGGCTTGCACCCAGTCATCTTAGTTTGTCTGGCGAGTCAGCAGGCCGGTGCCGGTGTCACTGCCGCAGCCGGAGAGGATCCAGTTGGTGATGGTAAGGGTCTGGGCGTCGGGCGAGAAGGTGCCGCTGCCGGAGACAGTATTGCCGGTCTGCTGATCGGTGTAAGTGGCCTGGATTGAGTCACCTGTGACAGTGGAGTCGGTGATGACCGGGGTGCTCAGGCAGGGGGTGTTGGGGAAGGTGGCGTAGCCGGTGAGGTGGTAGACGCCGTTGGCGTCGGGGGTTGTGGGCTGGGAAAGGGTGGCGGCAACGGCGAGGGTGGCGCCGGCAGTGTCGGTGAAGACGCCGTTGTAGTTTCCGGTAAGTGGTTGATATTGCTGGGCAGTTGGGGCTGACGTGTCGTGCGGGGCGAGGCTGGAAGCGCGCAGAGACGGGGCGGAGCAGGAGCCTCCCGTAACGGTGATGGATGGCTCTGTCAGGGAGTGCCGATCAGAGGAGAGCGGGCCGCTGATGGTGATCTTTCCACCAGCGAAGTTGGTGGAAGCTATTGTAAGCAAACCACTTGCGTCGATGGAGCCAACAACCTCGAACGAGTTGGAGAGGGCAGCGCAGGAGCCGGTGAGGGAGTGCAGGGTTCCAGAGACGGAGACGCCCGAGATGGTGAGGGCTCCGGCGAAGGCGCTGGAAGCGGTGGTGAACTTCCAGTTGCCGGTGGCGGCGGCGAAGTTGTCTGGATGAGCGATGGTGTTGATTGCAGGAGAGATACCGGTTCCGCAGCCGGCGAGCAGACCGGCGACGAGGCCAGCGAGGCCGAGCGTGGTGAGGGCGAGGACGCGGCGGGTGCGGCCGGGGCGAGGGGGGTGCGAGGTGGGGACGGGACGGGAGATGAGCATGATGACGGGCCCTTTGCAGATCAAGAGCGAGGGTAGAGGCCGAAGAGAGTGGCTGGAAATGGCTCGTTTGGGTGAGGTTAAGCGGCTTTTCGCCGAGGTTAAGCGGTGTTTTGCGCAGGTTTGGTGGAGGTGTGTTCGGCGGGGGACGAGATGCGTCTGTCTTCGGATGCGCTGAGCGGATGGCAGCCGGAGACGAGGCGGGATGTCTGGCTTCGCCTTTGCGTGACACGCGTGGGGCAGGAAGGAAGCTGCAGAAGATGCATCCTGTAGATAGCAAACGCATCATATTGATTGACAGTAAGTGACTCAACTTGAGAGGATCACTGTGTCGCTGGAAGACAAGTTTGGCAAGACCGGATCATGTGCCGCGGATGGCGGCTGACCGGGCAGTACAGGAGAGAGCACAGTATGGGGAAGATTATTGGCATCGATCTCGGAACGACGAACAGCTGCGTTGCGGTGATGGA
>CAXTCB010000121.1:0-6964 GCA_964242875.1 uncultured Acidobacteriaceae bacterium | reverse complement strand
AGGTGCAAAGCATCTCTGGTGCCCGATAGCCCTCGGCCATCGTCCAAGCTGCATCCGTTCCCGCGGAGCCGGAGCGCCGCACCTTTTCTGCGCCCTCCCGCCCTCCGGAACTGGACTCACAGCCGGTCACCCAGCATGCCCCTGTCGTCCCTCCGCTTCCGACGCGCCGCGATCACCCTGCTTCTGCTGCCCCTCTTCGCGCACTGCGCTGCCTCCCCCGCCCAGACCTCCGCTCCCTCGGCAACAACCCCCTCTGCGCCTAGGTCGTCGCGAGCCCTGTCCCATGACGCCGAGTCAGCCCGCAACGCCTACATCGCAGGCGCAAAGCTGCTCGAGGAAAACCGTCTCTCCGAGGCACAATCTGCGTTTGACCGCGCCGAACAGCTCGACTCCACCGTTCCCGACTATCGCATCGCCGCCACCCTTGCCCTCGAGCACCGCGTCACCGCGCTCGTGCAGCAGGCCGGCTCCGCGCGCCTGCTCGGCCACACCACCGAGGCTGACACTCTCCTTGCGCAGGCGCGCAGCCTCGACCCCCATAACGACATCATCCTGCAGCACACACCACCCCCTGCCCCCCCGCCCGCGTTCCAGTCCGTCTTCGCCCCCGACGACGCCGCGCCAGCACCGGATGGCACCGACGACCTCGCCGGTCCCATCGTTCCCAGGCCAAACGCCTCTCGACAGAGCTTTCACATCCACACCGACCTCCAGAGCGCCGTCCGCCAGGTCTTTCAGAGCTTCGGCCTCCGCGTCGCCTTCGATGACTCCGTAACTCCTGCCGCGACCCCGCAGGGCATCCGCTTCGATCTCGACAACACCACCGCCTCCCAGGCCATCCCTCTCCTCCTCAGCATGGGTCGCCTCTTCGCTGTCCCCGTTGACACAACCAGCGTCCTCATCGCCACCGACACCGTCCCGAACCGCACGCGCCTCGAGCATCTCTACCAGGAGACCATCTACACGCCCGGCCTCTCACCGCAGCAGATGGGCGAAGTCACCAACGTCATCCGCCAGGTCTTTGACGTCAAGCAGCTCAGCATGCAAAACACCGCGGGCAACATCACCCTGCGCGCTCCAGCCAGCACCCTCGACGCCCTCAACCGCACCTTGGCCGATCTGCTCGAGGGCTCCTCCGAAGTCGTCTTTGACATGCGCCTCTACGCCGCGGATACCACCCGTCAACGCAACATCGGCCCCCAGCTCCCGCAGCAGTTCGGCGTCTACAACGTCGCCAGTACCGCACAGTCTCTCGTGAGCGCCAACCAGTCCGCCATCGATCAGGCCATCGCGCAGGGCGCGCTCACCATCCCCGCCTCCGCCGACGCCACCACCCGCCTCATCTACGAAGCCGTCTTCCTCATCCAGGCCGGCATCGCGCAAAGCTCGCTGCTCACCGACACCCTCGGCTTCTTCGGCAAAGGGCTTGCCCTCAGCGGCCTCACCGCCGGTCCCGCCAGCTTCAACCTCGCCCTTAATACCTCGGACACCCGCGCCCTCGATAGCATCCAGCTTCGTGTCACCGATCGCCAGTCCGCCATCTTCCGCTCTGGCACGCGCTATCCGATCACCACCTCTACCTACTCCACCGGCCTGTCCGGAACGAACTCCGCCGCGCTCGCCGGCGCCACCATCAACGGCGTCAGCGTCTCCAGTCTGCTCAATCAGTACCTCGGCTCGAACGCCGGCGGCGCCACTATCCCGCAGATCCAGTACGAAGACCTGGGGCTCACCTTCAAGGCGACTCCCAACGTCCAGCCCTCCGGCAACATCACCATGCATCTCGATATCAAGATTGAGGCCCTCACCGGCTCGGCGCTCAACAACATCCCTGTCATCGCCAGCCGCCAGTTCGCCTCAGATGTCACCGTTGCAGAAGGCCAGACCGCCCTTATGCTCTCGAGCCTCACCAAGACGGAATCCACCGCCATCAGCGGCATTCCCGGCATCTCCGAGCTTCCCGGCTTTCAGACCGTCACCGCCGACAACCTGCGTGAAGTCGACTCCAGCGAGCTCATCATGCTCATCACGCCGCGCCTGGTTCGGCATCGAGCCAATCTGGTAGTCGGCCCACGCATCCCTGTCAGTCCGTCTGTTGACTCGTCAGACTGACCCCGCCATCCACCGGCAGCCACACCGAAAACATCGTCCCGTGTCGCTCCCCGATCCGTGTGCGCGTCCGGATATACCCGCCATGCTTCTCCACGATCCCCCGGCTCACCCACAGCCCCAGACCCGTTCCCGTACTCTCCTTCGTCGTCTGGAACGGCTCGAACAATCGATTCGCGATCCGCGGACTGATCCCTTCCCCCGTGTCGGCCACCGTCAGCCGAACCCCGGCTCTCTCCACGCCACCCTGAAGCGTACTCCCCGTCTGCGGATGGATCCGTAACCAGAGATGCCCGCCCGCGCCCATCGCGTCCAGTGCATTGCGCACCAGGTTGTTGAGTACCTGTCGTATCTCGCCTTCCAGACACCACACCTTCGGCGCGGAAAGCAGCTTCCATTCCAGGGTCACCCCGCGTACCAGCAGCCGTCCCGTGTAGAGGGCCATCACCGCCCGCGCCAGCTCCGCCATGTCTACCTCGATGGCCTTGCTCTGTGCCCGGTGGAAGCGAAGTGTCTGCAGCGTGATCTCTGTCACCCGCGCCAGCTCCGCCTGCGCAATCTCCGCATAGCCTTGCACCTCCTCCATCTCGCTCGCACCCCGAATCAGATAAAGCAGGTTCGTAATCGCTTCAAGTGGATTGTTGATCTCATGTGCAATCGAGCTCGCCAGCTGCCCGACCGCCGCCAGCTTCTCGCTCTTCCGCAGCGCCTCATCCTGCAGCCGCGTCTGCGTCACATCGCTGTTCACCGCCACACCGCCGATCAGCTCGCCATTCAGCAGGATCGGCGCCCCTGTGCTTCGCAGCCACCGCCCGCTCTCCTCCTTCACGTCACTCGAAGACTCCCCCTGCAGCGCCATCTCCAGGGTCTTCAACCCCGCCGGAAACGGATCTCCCTGCATCGCCTTTGCTCGCTTGTTCAGCCGCACCGGCGACCCATCCAGCGTCGCCACATATACCCCATGCGGCATGCTCTCAATCACCGCGTCTAGCTCCGCCGTTCGTTTCGCCGCTTCCTTGTACGCGCGCTCCAGCTCCTGCCGTTCCCGATGCAGCGCGGAAACATCCCGGAACGTCACCACCACACCGATCACACTGCCCTCCACCGTCACCGGCTGCGCCGAGACCTCCGCCAGAAACGAGCTGCCGTCCTTCCTGAACATCGTGTCCAGCCGCCCCTGGAACGGCTGCTCTCCATGCAGAATCGCCGTGATCGAACACGCCTCGGTCGGATACGGTCGCCCATCCGGATAGTGGTGGTGCACCAGCGCGTGCATCTCTCGCCCCACCATCTCGTCCGCCGTGAATCCAAACGCCCGCACCGCCATGCGATTGACAAACGTGCAGACCCCATCAAGGTTCAGACCCCAGATCCCTTCACCAGCAGAGTCCAGCAGCGCCTGCCACTGTTCTCGCTGCTGCGTGGATTCGATCGTTCTCATGCGTTCACACAACCCCGTTAAACCGTCGACCTGTTGGTATGGATGCAGATCGCCGTCAGCTTCCTGCCTGCCTGCCGATTTCCCGCTCGACACTGCTGTAAGTCTTTCCCTGTCGTCGATCTCCTGCAGCCGCCGGTCCTCGTTGACCCGGCACAGACTCACCGCTATACTCAGACCATCGAGCGGGAGTAGCTCAGTGGTAGAGTGCTTCCTTGCCAAGGAAGATGTCGCCGGTTCGACCCCGGTCTCCCGCTCCAAGAAGCCCTTGCCCGCCAGGTCCTTCCTGGACTCATCTCAGGCAATCGCGGCAGCACCCCCAAGGCGCGGTACCCAAGTGGTAAGGGAGAGGTCTGCAAAACCTTTATGCGTCGGTTCGATCCCGACCCGCGCCTCCATCCTTCCAGCTACCGATACATCTCTCTTCCTGCCCGCTGAGCAAACCTGAAGTCTGCACCCCCTGAGATGAAGCCTGATCTCCTGGCAGGAACCTCCCCACCGAACAAGCAAGCTCACGGCGCCTTCGACGTCCACCTACGCCTTCGAATCAGAAAGATCCCCATGAGAATGTCCGGGCCAACCGCCGACCACAAGGAAATCCAGGGCTGGGCGACACGCCATAACGCCCACCCCGCACAGAAGAAACCCCTCACCTTTGATAGCGAGCCAGCCCTCCTTCACTTTGTGTTCGGCAAGGACTTGGAGACAGAAGAGATTCGGTCGATCACCTGGGATAGCTTCTTCGCGCAGTTCGATCTCATGGGCCTCCAACTCGTCTTCGATGAGACCCCGGACTTTGAGCTCCTGCAGATCGAAAAGCCCTCCATCTTCCGCAAAACCACCGCTGGCCTGTAAGCGCACGGAATGCAACCAGCTTCTCCGCAGCCCGGCGGCTCCGAATCTCACGCACCGCATCGGGGCAAACCGTCCTCAAACTCCGATCCGCGTAATCCCTTGATACCTCCACTACCTCCCCTCGTCGGTGCAACTGCGTGCTGGCGTGTGCGCAAAGCAAGCAGACGGCTGCGCCCGCGCCTCTGAGGTCGATCTCCGCAAATCCTCTAACTCCAATGCCTGCTTTAGTTACAGCTAATCTCACGGAACGCAATGTGCACAAAACATTTGCGTGGTCCGCAATTCTTTGCGTGTTCACCATCTCCGCGACTCCGTTCCGCTTCCCTGCCCGCCTCGCGAAAACCCGCGTCAATCGCGCGAAGAACGCCCCTTCCCCCGCTTCCGCCAGCTTGGCCCGTGATCTGCATTAGGCATAGGCGTGAGACGGATGCACGCAAATCCATACACCTCACTGGAGATCACAATGTCCCTCAACCGCTTCGCTGCTGTCCTTGTCCTCGCCCTCACCTCTGCTGTTGCCGCCCACGCCACCCCGATCTCCGGCCAGTTCTCCATCACCGGGTCCAACGTCACCAATGATGGAAGCTCGCTCAGCTTCAACCCCGCCACCGTTCGTGTCGGAACCAGCGACACACTCACCGGCTCCTTCACCACGCTGCTCAGCGCCGACGAGCGCGGTGTCATCACCTCACCGATCGACTACGCCGCCTACGTGCCGGATAGTGCCGCCATCGTCTTCGGGCAAAAGGGAGATCGCGTGACCTTTACCTTGGCCTCCATCTCCGAGCAGATGGTCGGGTCCTTCGCCCTCTTCACCGGGAAGGGCGTCATCAGCACGGATGTCGCGGGCTACACCTCCAGTGATGCGACCCTGCTCTTCTCCACCCAGGGCAACGGCGTCACCACCTTCTCAGCCACCACCACCGCGTCTCCGGTTCCCGAGCCTTCGTCCCTCGCGCTGCTCGGCACTGGCATCCTCGGCGCTGCTGGCGCCGCCCGTCGTAAATTTCTCGGCGCATAACCATCCGCAAGGGCGATCGTCACTGGGCCACCCCTCACCGGGTGGCCCTTCTTTGCTCCGCAGGCCGCCGGTCTTTCCTGCAGCACTCCGATTCCGGCCTTCACCGCGTCACCCCCGCACCCGTCTCCTGCGCACGGCACGAAAGCCCACCCTCCCGCCCGGGCCAGCACGCGCTACAGTGAGCGTCATGGCGCACTTTGAGCAGAGGATCAACTCCCATCGGCCTTCCAGGGGCGATCTCTCCCATCGTCGCTGGATCTATATCCCCTACGATCGCTTCACCGACCGCACCGGCCCGCTCACCGAGCAGCCCGCCAGCGACACCGGCATCGTCATCGTCGAGTCCGTCGCCAAGGCCCTGCGCCGTCCCTACCACAAGAAGAAGCTCGTCCTCCTCATCAGCAACATGCGCCACTTCGCGCTCGAACAGGCCGCCCGCGGCGTCAGCGTCCTCTATCACTTCACCCCGGGCAGCCACGGCCAGGGTCTGCTCGATCTCCAGCAGCACGGCAATGTTCCCCCACTCACCATGATGATTCCGGCCGAGCGCGAGCTCCGCCTCGATCTCGCCACCGCCACCGCCGCCGGCCTCAAGCTCACGCAGCTCCCGGACACCACCTGGCTCTCTCAGCCCGAAGACTTCCTCGGCGTCTACGGTGAGTTTCGTAACGGCAGAAGTTACGTCATGGATCGCTTCTATCGCAAAATGCGGCAGAAAACCGGCATCCTCATGGAGCGCGGCAAACCCGTCGGCGGCAAGTTCTCCTACGACCCCGACAACCGCAATCCCTACAAGGGCGAGGTCCCCGTTCCGCGCCCCCCGCTCTTCCCTCCCGACGCCCTCACCGAGGAAGTCATCGCCTACGTCTCCGAGCACTACGGCCACCACTTCGGCTCCATCAGCGACTTCAACCTGCCCTGCGATCAGCCCGGCTCCGACGCCCTCTGGCAGTTCGCCCTCAAAGAGCTCCTTCCCTTCTTCGGCCCCTTTGAAGACGCCATGCGCGACGACGAGCAGCAGCTCTTCCACTCGCAGACCTCGCCCCTGCTCAATCTCGCCCGCATGCTCCCGCTCACCCTCGTCCAGGACGTCGCCGCCGCCGTCGCCGAGGGCACCGTTCCGCTCTCGAGCGGCGAAGGCTTCATCCGCCAGCTCCTCGGCTGGCGCGAGTTCATGCGCCACCTGCACGAGCAGACCGACGGCTATCGCCTCATCGACGCCCCAAGTGAACAGCGCCCCCGCCCCCAGGAGCTCTCCCCCGACCTCCCCGCCAACTCCCACGCCGTCACCGACGCCTACCCACCTCCCCCAGGAACTGTCATCCCGACCGAAGTGGAGGGACCCGCTTCTCTCCCCGCCCCTGCCGCCCCGATAAAGCCCGACCCCTACGCCGGTGCCACCCCCTCCGCCCTCGGTGCCAATCTTCCCCTCCCCGCCGCCTACTGGGGCGTCAAGTCCGGCCTCCATTGCCTCGACACCTGCGTTCAGCAGGTCGTCGACCACGGCTGGTCCCACCACATCACCCGCCTCATGGTCCTGT
>CAXTCB010000120.1:0-7004 GCA_964242875.1 uncultured Acidobacteriaceae bacterium | reverse complement strand
CTTGCCGCGGCGTCGGCAGCTCGGCATCAAGCGTTCGCGAGATCGTCCACAGCGCGGGATTGCTGAACACAGTCTGCGGATACGCGTAATCTTTCGCTTCGGCGAACGCACCCTGTTGCGGCATCCAGAGCAGCCGCTGCATCGCCTCGTGGATCAGCGCCGCCTCCTCGTCGAACGGCACCGGGTCCTCATTCAGCAGACGTGCAACAGAAGCCGTCGCCCGGTTCAAAAAATAGTTGTACGCCGTGGCATGCGCCACACCGCCGCCGTTGTACTGCAGGTTCTCGCTGGAGGGAACGCAGGCGTAACTCTCATAGAGAGGCAGTACCCGCAGTTCGCGCGGCGCCTCCCTGTCCGGATGCGAAAACACGCGGCGAAACAATCGGTACTGCCAGTCCATGTGGCGTAGCAACGACGGCCAGATCTCACGCGCAAAAGCGGCATCGCCGGTCCACCGCAGGTGCCGCACCAGCGCGTCAAAGAAGGCCAGGTTCCTGTCCTGCGATCCATTCCACAGGTCACCGTTCGTATGCAGCAACGACTCTTTACGCGTCAGGTGACTGCCCGCATCCGCCGCAGCACGCATCTCTTCATCCCCGTTCAACTCCGGCGGGAAGGCGTTCTGATTCTGTCGCCCCAGCCAGAAGCGCAGGTGCTGACGCATGCGATCATGCTGGCCGAGCACATCGAGCGCACACGGCCCGCGCCAGCCTGGCGTCGCCGTTCGCTCCGCGACGCCGCCCTCCATCAAGGATTGTGTTCCAGCATCCCAGAGAGCTTCGGTCGCCACAAGCATCGCGTTCACAGCCGGGGCGAGGTACACGTCCGGCGTCTCCAGCCGCACTCTGCCTGCAATCGCTTCCATTCGCTGCTGCCGTGCGGCAAAGATCTCCGCAGGGGAGGAGACGTTCTCTGCAGGCAGAGCTGCGGCGCCGTCTCGCGGCGCCCTCACCTCGAGGTAAACCACGGTGTCCGGCTTGATCGCAACATCTCCCACGAGCAACGTCGCCCGCTCACCCTGCGCCGCGGGCTGCGCCAGCGCTTTCCAATCTCCCTGCCACGCCTTTGCCGACGCCAGATGCAGGCTGGTGTTCTCCGGATAGATCAGATGAAGCTGCCCGGCCGGCCCGTCAGCAGATGCCTCCCCCTTTCCCATCTTGTAACGAACAGTGGCACATTTCGCCGGATCGAAGGCGAAGAACGATCGCACAGCCTCCGCTTCGCAACCGATATCTCCGCCAGATTTGCCACGCTTTCCGTCTCCGCCGCCGAAAGCCGATAGCAGGCGCAGATCGCTGGGCGTCCCTCGCGCCTCAATCCTTACAGCCATGCGCGCGGCAGCCGTGTGCACCTCCACCACCAGAACACCGCGCTCCAGCAACGCCAGGTCGCGCATCTCGTACCGCATACTGCCGGCAAGGAAGCGCGCGCTCACCTCGCTTAGTTGCGAGGCCCACCTGCTCGTCTCGCCGCGCTGAACGCCGACGCGCAGATTCCCCCCGTGCCCCGGAAGAAACAGCGAGAACTCCGGCAGATCTCCAGCATCCACGCGAAAACCATCCACGCCGGCCCCTGCTTCGCCATAGAGCGGCCGGTTGAAGAACTCACTGCCATTGCGGATGAGAAAGCCGCAGCCTTCGGGCGCGTAGCGGCGAGGCCTCTCCGTGCTTGCACTGACCAGAGCTCCTTCCACAACCGCTGCCCTGCCTGCCCCCGTGCCAGGCAAGCGGTCCGGCGGCACCGCCAGCAACTGCGGCCAACGCGCGGTCTGCATGGTCGCGAGCGTCGCGGCTCGCATCAGAAAGCGGCGGCGGCTCCAATAAGGAAAGGCAATCATGCGTCAAAGGCAGGTGTTCCCGACTCGCATCGTCGCGGACGTCGTGACGGGCTTCGCCTGCTGCTCTCCCAGTGAAGCAGACCGGCCCGCACCGCACAACCCATCCCGCGTGGAAAGTTGCCCGCAACCCTCAGACCGCCGGTGGGTTTACTCATGGGTAGGCAGGAGGCTGAGCATGAAACTCTCTTTGAGTGCACTTCTCGTGAAGTCCCTGGCAGTCGGTTCCCTTGCCGCAGGCATCGCTCTCGCTGCCCCGGCAAAGGCCGATGCTCAGGGCTTCGGTGTCGCCGTACAGTTTGGCAACGCGTACCCCGCGGCCTTCGCTCGCGGGTATGATGACCGCTTCTACGCGGCTCATCTGCGCTACGAGGAATGGCGCCGTCACGACGAGTGGGTCCGCCAGCAGGAGTGGCTGCGGCATCAGGAGTGGGAGCGCGCCCACGGCGTCTACGTCCGCCCGCCCGCTCCCGCCCCCTTCGGGTACTACGGCCGCTAAACACCTCCATACGCCACTCCTTGGTTTAGAAGACGCCCTCTTTCCGTCCGCCTCGGCCGCCAGCCGGGGCGGCTTCGATTACGGGACCCTGCTGGCTTCTCGGCTCTGCTTTCGCCACACCGGGCGGATCCGCGTGCGCCATCGTTCATCGAGCGCTATCAACCGCCACGGCACACGCTTGTCAAAATGACGTAGCACCGTCTCGGTCGCAGGATGGATGCGCAACGCCGGCGCCACCAGATAAAGAATCGGCGGCTCTGCCAGCAGGCGCGTCTCCGGAAAGTACCCGTGCTGTTGCAGGTCGCCCAGCCCGGTCGCCGGATCCACGTTGGCCAGGTGATGATCGCGCACGCGAATCCAGTAGTCCAGCCCCTGCAGCGCGAACTGCAGATCCTCGTTTGCCTTCACCTCGATCACCGCCAGCCGGTGCTCGGTCGTCACCGCCAGCAGATCCAGCATGCCGCGATCGTTCGCACCCGCAATCGCCGGCATCTGCACGTACACGGGCTCAGGCTGCAGATGCGCGTCCAGCGCCGTGATATCAGCTCGCAACAGGCTCTCCAGCCATCGCTCCGGCTGCATTCGGAACAACGGATCTTCAGTCCCGCTTATCTCCTGTGACACACCACCACGCCCGCTCTGCCGCGCTGACCGGCGCCTGAAGAGCTCCTGCACCATTTCGCGCATCGCCCCCGCATTCTCGTCCGTAAGCACCGTCTCGTGCGGTCCCGCGCCTACCGTCACCTCAAGCTTGCGATTGAAGCTCTCGCCATGGAAGGCCGCACGGATCCGCGCGAACTCCAGGCCGTACCGCAGGAACGCAAGCTCAGCGCTCGATCGCAGCCGCATCTCGAAACCCTCATCGGCCGAGGGCAGCGAACGCTCCTTGCGGTGAGCCGCAGGCAGAATCTCCACATGCGTCCGAGGCTGTTCTGGCAGCAGCGCCAGCACACGCGGGATCGCTTCGGCAAAGCGGCCGCCCGGACCGGTGGCCACCCGTTCCTCCGTGGCGCGCACCAGCCGCGTCGCCAGGTTGCCCCGATCCCCGGCGTCTCGCTCCACCAGCTGCTCCGTCACTTCATCAAGCTCGAGCAACGAGTACTTCGCAATGCGCGTGTCCAGCCATGCCATACGCGCCAGCGTCGTCGCGCTCGCCCCTGCCGGCACAATCAGGCGCAGCCCCTCCACCACACGCCTTCCGGCCGTACGCTCACGGCAGCGCGCCAGCCACAGGATGCCGATCGTCAGAACGCCCTCGATCATCGCCGGAGCCTCGCCCGCCCCCACTCCGATCACCGCCCACGTCCGCTGCCCCATCACCTGCAGACCGCGGGCATACGCCGGTCCGAACGAGTGCTCCAGATCCATGGTGGCCCGCAAATCGTGCATCGCCGCCTCCGGGAACTCCCGGCCAAGCACCCGCTTCAGCAGACGCAGATAGCGCTCCCGTCCGCCCGTCCGCAGCTTCGGCAAGTGACGATCGCGCTCTGTTACAAGTTCGAGAGAGTGCGGTTCCTTGTGACCAAACCGATGCGCCTTCAGCCGCAACGTTCCGCCGCGCCGTACCGCTGAAACGATCCGCCGTACCTGGTTGCGCTGCTCTGACCACACGTGCAGGACCACCTTGCCCTGGGTGCACTCCACGGTGTGCCCCGCCTCGCCAAGATCGAACAGCACCTCGCCCGCTTCGAGCAGCACGCACCGCGGATGCTCGGCCAGAAAGCCGGTCATCAGTTCCTCTATCTCCCCGGGAACCAGCGTTTCAGTCTCTGCGGCTCGCGCGGCCATAAAGGCACCCTACCAGCGCCGACTCAAAGCCGGCATAGCACTTCCGCGCAGCGTCTCCCACTTCCCTGTAGGCGCCTTGGCCTACAACTTGCAAAAGAAGTGAAAGCTTGTGATGCGTAGCCGCTCGCGCAGGTAGAACGCGTGCGCGTCCTGTCGCTGCGTGCCAGAGTCCAGGCTGAACGCGTCACAGCTCTCTGTCCGCGCCAGCTCCATCAGCCAGTGCAGCATCGCCTTGCCGTGTCCCTTCGACCGCGCTGCGGCTGCCGTCACCAGATCGTCTACATACATCGTCTTGCCCGTAGCCAGCATGTGCTGCACGCGGAAGCCGCCCACCGTCGTCACACCCGCGGCGTCCTCGAGCATCGCCAGCCGGTATCCTTCGCCCTGCTGCGCGCGAATCGTCGCCACAAACTCCGCCTGCCGTAGCGCCGGCCGCAGCTCCTGCATCACCGGAAAGCAGCGCAGAAGCTCCGCATCGCTGGCCGCGAGCCTTGGCTGCATCCCCTCCATCACCACTCCTCCCGCTGCCGCAGGTGCTGGATATGCGCAACATGGTGGCGCGAGTGCCACGCGTACTGCAGCGTCGCCATCGCAACACTTACCCGCCCCGATTCCGGATGAACGAAGCCTCGCTGCCACTGTGCGGGCTGCAGCGATTGCAGCAGCATCACCCACCGCGCATGCAGGCTCTCACTCAGCTCCAGCGACCACTCGATCGGCCCCGCTGCATCATGCAGCCGCGCCCAAGCCGCCTCGTCATACGGTTTGATCGTCGGCCAGTCCTCGGTCAACGCCAGCTTCACCCGCAGCAGCGCGTTCATGTGCGAGTCAGCCAGGTGGTGCACCACCTGCCGCACCGTCCATCCGCCCTCGCGATACGGCGTGTCCAGCTGCGCTGCATCCAGGCCCCGCACCGCATTGCGCAGCTCGCTCGGAAGCTCCGCCAGCGTCTCGATCGCCAGCAGCCGGTCATCGGCCGAGATCTCCTCCGGCACGCGATACTGTCCAACGGGGTAACGCGGATCAACCTCAGTTGCCGTCTGACTGGCGGAATGCAGCGACATGATCAGGCAAGCTCCTTTTCAGCCAGAAGGTAGCACACTGCTCTGCCGTTCCACAGCAGGCCCCAGCCGCCACATCGCATCCTACCCGGGCATGACTCTTCCCCTGCGAACTCGCGGCCTCACGAGCCATCTCCTCTTCGCAGCAACACTGGCCGCGGTGCCGTTCACCCTTCCCCGGAGCAGTCTCGCTCAAACGACCCCGCCCAACCAGTTCGTCGGCTTCGACCGCAACACCTTCCCCGGTGATGCGGCTCTGCCCGTCCTCCACCAGCATTTCAGCTTCATGGGCTACTGGCTGAACACCCCGCCGGGAGCGCAGACAAACTCCTGGACCGGCCGTCGTTCGTCCCTCGCACAGGCTGGCTTCGGCTTCCTCGTTCTCTGGAACGGCCGTCTCGACGCCGACATCAAGGCCCGCGCCAAACATTCCTCCACCAGTCCCGAAGCCCTCGGCCGCAGCGATGCCGCTGCCGCCGTGCTTGCCGCTCAGCGTGAACACTTCCCGTCCGGTACCATCCTCTTCCTCGACCAGGAAGAAGGTGGTCGCCTTCTGCCAGAGCAGGCCGCCTATCTCCTCGCCTGGACGGAGGCCGTCGCCACCTCCGGCTTCCGCGCCGGTGTCTATGCCAGCGGCCAGCCGGTCGACGATGGTCCCGGCCCCGCCGGTCCACACCAGACCATCACCACCGCAGAAGACATCTCCACCCGCGTCCGCGCCGGTCACCTCCACGCCGTCGCCCTTTGGGTCGCGCAGGATGCCTGCGGTCCCTCCACCGGTTGCACCCTCACCCCACCCGCCCTATCGCAAAGCGGCACCCCCGACGCCCTCGTCTGGCAGTACGCCCAGAGCCCGCGCCGTCCGGCGATCACCCGGGCCTGCGCCCGAACCTACAACGCCGCCGGCAACTGCACGGTTCCGCAGCTCCCCGCCCTCTTCCTCGACCTCAACGTCTCCACGGCGGCCGACCCCTCCCACGGCCGCTGAAGCGCACCCGCGCCAGAAGGCCGGGAGAATCCAGAGCAGCATCCCGTTTTCGACGCTCAGTGATGCATCTTCTCCACTCCATCTGGAATGATAGAGAGTCCGACGCCTTCGCCGGCCGGACCGCAACGCACACCACTCGGAGATGATCTATGCCCTGTAGTCGAGAGGATCTACGCGATGTGCCCCTGTTTGCCCTCCTCGACGATGAAGAGCTCACCGTGCTCGCCGCCCAGGTTGAGCTGCGCAGCTTCGCCGCCCGCCAGCGCATGTGGAAGATTGGGGACCCCGGCCGAAACGCCTATGTCATCCGCTCCGGCGCAGTCGAGGTCTCCGTCATCGATGAGGATTCGCAGGAGGTCGTCGTTGAAACTCCGCTCGAAGGCGAAATCTGCGGCCTTGCCTCCATGCTCGAACGCACCGCCCACCAGACCACCGCCATCGCCCTGCGCGAGACCGACTGCATCGAGGTCTCGCGCGACGATATCGTCATCCTGCTCAATCGCAAACCCATGGCCGGCATGGACATGCTCACCGTGCTCGGTCGCCAGCTCCACGCCTCGCATCAGCTCGTCCGCCTGCGCGCCAGCCGCAATGCCAACGAGATCATCGAAGAAAAGGAGACCCGCGGCGAACGCATCGCCGATGGCGTCGCCCGCTTCGGCGGCTCCTGGACCTTCATCATCACCTTCGGTCTCGTGCTCGCGCTCTACACCACCATCAACATCATCCTGCGCGGCAAGGCCTGGGATCCCTACCCGTTCATCCTGCTCAATCTCTTCCTCTCCATGCTCGCCGCCATCCAGGCGCCGGTCATCATGATGAGCCAGAACCGGC
>CAXTCB010000119.1:0-7139 GCA_964242875.1 uncultured Acidobacteriaceae bacterium | reverse complement strand
ATGGGCGCGCCCGTGACCTCGACCGCCTGCGCCAGCCCTCTCAGCGCCGCCCGCCTCGCCGCGATCAAGAAAATGGGCAACGACGCCGCACCAGCCTGCATAATTACCGTCCTCCGCGATGAGGAACGCACCGCCGAGTACGATCAGGTCTGCACCGTCCCCAGGCAGACTATCCGCTCCACCATGCACGCTGTCGACGACAAAACCATCACCATGGAGATCCGCTTCCCTGCGCCGGATGGCTCCGAGATGGTCACTCACACCACCTCGCATTTCCTCGGAGCCTGCACCGCCGCCCAGACCACAGAAGCTGAAGCCGTCAACGCCGCTCCCCTGCCCTCGATCAAGCCCAGCCCTGAGGATTGCGCGGAACTCGCCTCCTCCCGCCAGCAGGCCGAAGAAAGCCTGAAAAGCTGTGACACCGGTGACTTTCCCGAAAGCGAACGCGCCACCTGCAGATCCACCATGTCCAGCCTGCTGCAGCGCGTCAAGGTGGTAGAGCAGAGTTGCACGCGATGAGCGGTCAGCCTGCACCAGCGCTTCCACCATTTCCATCCCTCAGGCGCGGATTTCCGCATCGACCATGTACCCCGCAATCCAGCAAGGGCGACGCCTAAGCGTCGCCCTTACCCGCACCAAACCTCAACCTACCGGCAAGGATTCGCCGACGGAGCCGCCGTGACACTCACCAAACAAGCCTCGTCGTAGTACCGCTCATCCCCTACCTGCTGCGTCAGCATCACCGTGGTCAGGCCGCCACTCGCACCGGAGACCTTCCGGTCCGTCGTGAAGCTCGGCACATCTGTGTTGCCCTTGAGCGCCTCGCGCATCACCCGGCCGCTCAGCGTTCCCTGAAACGGCAGGTTGATGCCCAGGATCGACGCCAGCGTCGGCGCGATATCCGCATTGCTCATCGGCACCGCGTCCACGTACCCCGTCTTGAAGTCAGGCCCCATCGCCGCGATATTGTTGAACGTATCCGCCCGCGCCAGCGTGCCGTGCATGCCCTGGCCCTCCTGCAGCGTGGAGTCCGCAATCTCGACCCCGGTCTGCAGGTTCGTCGGATCCAGGTAGAACGTCTTGAAGTTGACTGAGATCGCCGGCCGCGGTGTCACCGCACTGCCCACCAGCCCGATCGAGCTCAGCGGCAGCGCACCTGGAATATCGCCGCTGTAGGAGTCATCCACAAAGATGCCGCCCACATACGTCTGCTTGGCCAGAAACGCCACAATCGCCCGCACCGTCGCTGCATCGTGGCTCGGCACATAGATCAGGTCGGACCCACCGTTCGCCGCAACTACAATCTTCGCGTCCGTCTGGTTCAGGATCGCGCCCGTTCCGCCAATCAGCCCGTCGCCACTCGCCGGATGCTGCAGCACCGTCGCCGTCGCCTGCCCGATCGTCGGCATCACCGACGCGTACTTGCCCGCTACCTGCGTATCCGGATCAAACAGCGGTAGCCCGAACTGGTGCGCCAGGTCGATCGCCAGGAAGCCCACCGGAAGGAAGCCCGTGTTCACCTCCTGCCGCCCCATTGCCGTCTTATACGTGATCGTCGAGGCATAGTCGCTCACCACCGCCGTCCCCGCCGCGTTCAGCTCATGCTTGGAGATCGTCGAGAAGCCGTGATCCGCCGTAAGAAGGATGTCCGTGTTACTCGCCAGGACCGGGTTGCTCTGCACGTAGGCGATGATCTGTGCCAGATCGTGATCCGCATTCCGTACCGCCGCCTGCGAAGTCGGCCCATTGATCCCGGGCGAGAGCCGATTCAGACTGTCACCCTGGTTGTGCTGCGTCCCATCCGGATCACGCGACCAGAACAGCGCATAAAACGGCTTGCCGCTCTCCGCAAATGCCGGCAGAATGGCCTTCGTCATCGCATCCGCAAAGTACTGCTGCTGCACTCGGTTCGGAGCCAGCGTTCCCGGCGAGGTATTCGTGCCCGAGTAGCCGTTGCTGCACTGCGCTGTCGCCGCGCATCCGTTCGTCCGGTTTGGTGCGACCGTCGCCAGTCCCACTGCCGTTAGCTGCGCCTGAACCTGGCTCGTCAGCGGAATGCCCGCCACGGATCCAGTCGCATCGTCGATGAAGACCGTATTCGGCGTCGGGAAGCTCTTCGCCACCGGGTCGACCTGTGTCACATCCTGGATCGCCACCGGTCCCACCTTCCCGATCGACGCCGTGTTGTACCCCTGGCGCCGCGCCAGCGCCATCAACGCCGTCTCATTCAGGTAGTTGCCATGAAAGTGGTCGTCCAGGTCCGCAAGAATCTGGTCATTCTCAACAAACGGCGTCTGTGTTCCAGGCGCGTTGCCGAAGTTCCCGGTGTTGTATACCGGATAGCCGGACGCGATCGTGTTGCTGAAGTCACCCGTGTCCCCCAGCTGGTGCCCGGTTGCGATCGCCGAAGCGTTCGCCGTCGTAAAGGTCGGAAACAGCGAGTGACTGTTCGAGAAGTACACCCCACTGTTCCGGATGAAAAGCATCGTCGGGGCGTTCTGTGCGTTCACCGACCCGTTCCGCAAACCATCGGCCACAAAGATGATTACGTTCCGTGGACCTGCGGTCTGAGCGGCGCTAGGCATGCTCGCCGTAAGCGCACATGCTGTGGCGAAGAAAGATGCTGCGAGAAATCGTGCTGTCATAGGTCAACGCTCCTGCGAGTCAACCTATCCTTCGGGACATCTTCATCAGGTCACAGCAGGGTAAACAAACAGTGACAGGATCTCCTCCCAGGGCTTTCCTAAGCTCGCGTGGCGTCCCGCCTCACCATAGCGCCTATCGTGAGAAGGAACCTTTCACCCCGGTCGGGGACGCACCTTCTCCGTGTATCCCTCCACCCGAGTACGTCCGAGGTCCGGGCCTAACGCCTGTGTTTCGAAGATTTTGTGATTAAGCTAGGGGAGGGGGACCTGATCCGCAACCTCGTGCCCAAAGGCCGCGCAAACTAACCCCACCGTCGTGCGTCACTCTCTCCGTGAACCTCCGCAAACCTCTCGCCCTCGTCGCTGCCCTCACCCTCACCGCCGCCGCCCAACTCCCGCCACCCAGGTCCGCCAGCCCCAACCTGCCCATCAATCCCTGGAATGGCACCTGGAAGCTCGACGTCAAGCGCTCGAGCCCGGTCGCCGCAGAGGAAGGCGTCCCCCAGGTCTACCGTTTCACCCTCGGCCCCAGTCGCCCCGCCCCCGTCCCCATCACCTGGGAGATCCCCGAACTCGGCGAGGTCGTCATCGGCCGCACCGACGGCGTCCCCATGCCCGTCCACCGCACCAAACCCACCCCCGGCCTTACCCTCGCCGTCCGCACCGATGGCCCTGCCGCCCTTACCTACACCGTCTTTCAGAACGGAAAGAACACCGGCGGCGGCCGCATGATGCTCGTAGACGACGGCCGCGCCTGGGTCGACCTTACCTGGCCCGCGGAAAACGGCCGCGACCGCCAGGACCTCGCCTCCGAGCTCGTCTATGTCAGGCAGTAGGCCCGCACGCGCCCTGTACATCTAACCGACGATGCAGCCGTACGGCAACCCCCACTCCGGTGTCGCCGCCTTCACCCTCCACGACACCGCTATCGACATCGAGTTTCGCGACGGCAAGCGCTACCGCTACGACGCGACATCGCCCGGAGCCGAGGCCGTCAGGACCATGCAAAGCCTCGCCCTTGCCGGTCGTGGCCTCGCCACCTTCATCAACCAGCATGTCCGCACTCGCTTTGCCGCGAAGCTTCCTTCCAGAAGAGCGGAGCGCAAGAACCGGCACACTGCAGACGTCCTCGAGCGCGGCCCAGGGTAGACATCGCGCTCCGCACACTGTAGAACGATCCAGAATCACCCGCTAACATCTCCAGCGCTGCCCAAAAGGAGCCTCCATGCTTGAAGCCGCACCACTCCTCCCGGCATCGACTCTCGCCGCCAACAGCAAGGCCCGTTTTCCCAATGAGAGCGCCGCTTACCGCCACGCCCGCACCGCCCTGCTCGCCGAGGAAATCGAGCTCCGTCGCCACATCGAGCGTGTCGCCGCCCTCCGTCGCGCCCTCCCACCCGGCGGTGAGCTCCCCGCCGACTACACCTTTGAGGGCGAAGACGGCCCCATCCGCTTTGCCGATCTCTTCGCCGGCAAATCCACCCTCGCAATCTACAGCTTCATGTTCGGCCCACAGCGTCAGCGTCCCTGTCCGGTCTGCACCTCGCTCCTCTCCGCTTGGAACGGTGCCGCTCCCGGCATCACCGACCGCATCGCTCTTGCCGTCGTTGCACGCTCTCCCATCGCACGACTGCTCGCTTTTCAGCACGAGCGCGGCTGGAATCATCTGCGACTCGTCTCAGATGTCGCAGGCGACTTCACCCGCAGCTACGTCAGCGCGGAGGACGGAGACGCCCCTGGCCTCAACATTTTTACCCGCCATGATGGCAGCATCCGCCACTTCTGGGGTGGCGAGATGGGGGATGGCACCGCAGATCCCGGGCAGGATCCGCGCGGTGCCCCCGATATCGACCCACTCTGGACCCTCTTTGATCTGACGCCCGAAGGCCGCGGCACTACCTGGTACCCCAGGCTTGATTACAACGAGACTCCGCTCATCACGCTCAAGTAGCTTTGAACATCAAAGCTCCATCTCCTCGTGGCTACGCCTTGGTCGCCTCTATCGCCTCGACCAGATCGTCATACGCGAACGAACCCTTGTGCTGCTTGCCGTTGATATAAAAGGTCGGGGTACCCCGGACACCACTCTCCTCCCCGCTCTCGAGATCACGTTCCACCCGCCCCGCGAAGATCCCATCAGCCAGCGACTTGTCCAGCTCCTCCCACTTCAATCCCAGCTCCTTTGCCAGCTCCGGAAACAGTTCATCCTCGAATTCGGTCTGGTTCTTGTAGAGCGCGTCGTGCATCTCCCAGAACTTGCCTTCGCGCGCCGCAAACTCCGCTGTCTCTGCCGCCGCCTCTGCAAACTGGTGCTGCTCCAGAGGAAAGTTCCGATAAGCGAAGCGAAGCTTGCTCCCAAAGTGCTTCTGGATCTTCTTCACGATCGGTGCTGCGTCGCCGCACGTCGGACATTGGTAGTCGCCATACTCGACCAGCGTATAAACTGCCGCGGCGCTGCCCTGTACGTGGTCCTCGGGGCCTACATCCTGTGAAAGCTTGCTCATGGAAAACACCTCAATCCTTCACTCCTTGGATGCAAGGCAAAGGCCGCGTCTCAGCGCGCTTTTTGGACGACGACGGCTTCTCGCAACCATTCCTGCATCACGTCCGCGCTCACCAGCCCCGCCTGCTGTCGCACCGGGCGGCCGTCGGCAAAGACCATGAAGTTCGGAATGCTCTGCACCCGGTACCGCCCCGCAAGTGCCTGTTCCTTTTCGGTATCCACCTTCAGCACCACGGCTTTTCCTGCCATCGCCTGCGCCGTCCGTGCCACCTCAGGAGCGGCTGCGCGACAAGGCCCGCACCAGGCAGCCCAGAAATCTACCAGCACCGGCACAGGGCTTTTTTGCACAATGTCATCGAACTCCGGTCCGGTCACCGCGATCGGCTCCGCAATCGCCGGCAACGCAGCCTTGCATGCACCACATCGTCCTACCTCCGCAAGGTGCTCCGACCCGACCCTGTTCCGCTGTCCGCAACTCCCGCACGCTCGTATCATCGGCAGCCTCCTTCCCGTAAGACGCGGAATCGCAACCGCAACGCAAGACGGCCGCCCGCGGGCAGCCGTCTTCCATCCTGACACGGAGTAGATTAGCGCCGGCCCCCGCCCCCGTGAAACCCTCCGCCGTAGCCGCCGCGGAATCCCCCGCCGTAACCGCCGCGTGCATACCCGTATCCCCGGCCGTAGCCTCCACCATAGCCGTAGCCGCGGCCGTACCCGCCATACACACCACGGTACCCATAGCCACCATAGCCGCGACCATAGCCGTAGCCGCCCCTTAGCCATGGTCCCGCGCCAATAAAGATGCCGCTGCTAAACCAGCTGGGGCCATAGTAGCCATACGGCGCACACGCGTACGGCGCATATCCGTAATACCCGTACGAACAGGCCGGAGGTCCATAAGCGTAACCATCTCCGTAAGCACCCGGGTACACGCCGACTCCGACCGAAACCTGCGCGTTCGCGTAGGCCAGCGGCAGGAGCAGTAAACAAACCAAAACCAGATATTTGCCCAATCGCATCGTCTCTCCTTACTCCTCTCCCGCCGAAACAGAAGAAAGAGGACACCCCCTAAAGCTGCAGGGAAGAGTGTCACTTGTAGAAACCCGGTTGTCCTGGGAAGGTTGCGACGTGCACCCTACGCCAGAGGCGAACCATGTACATACATCCCGCAAAAGCTTGCGCACTCAATCGGAAGTGCAAACTTTAGTTTGTATTAACCCCACATTGCGGGCACTACTTTCTTCAACGAAATGGCCTCGGACGTGCATACTTCAGCGACATCTCTCGTCTTCGCTCCGATTTGGAGTCTTCTTCTAACTCTCGCTGCAGTCTCTACGAGGTCGCGTCGCATGCCCGTTCTTCCTTTGAAGTTCCTTTCGCTCCTTACCGCACTCCCACTGGTCACCTGCGTCATCACCGCATCCGCCCGCGCGGACAGCTACCAGCTCTACACCGTTGCATCGACGCAGAGTGAACACTTTGTTATGGGAGACGACTTCGGAAACTATGCGTTCAACTCCTCGCTTGTGATCGGACCAGCCAATCTTTGCGGGACCTCGTACCTGGACGCCTGCTACAAGGTCGGAAACGCAATCACGGGCACCAGCTATTACTCGAGCACCATACCCGGTCCAGCTGCAGATCCTCATCCCCTCCCCGGGAAGACCGATCTACCGACGGGGTCTGGCTGGCTGCTCAGCGGGCAGCTCGGCAACCTCTTTGACGGTCTGTATAACTCTCCGTCAGGAACTCAGACGTTCGGGATCTGGGATGGCTCTGATCCTGTTGCCAATTACCTCGGGTATGGGTCGATCGACGGCGGTCTCGCCTCGGCGAACGGGAATGTCTTTTTCATAGACGGAATCAACAACACCCTTGTTGTTGGTATCGATCTGCAGACCAGCCCGGTTCCAGAACCTGGAACGTTGTCCCTGACGGCCACCGCTCTCGCCGCCGCACTCACCTTCGGTCGGCGACGCCTCTTCCGCTAA
>CAXTCB010000118.1:0-7140 GCA_964242875.1 uncultured Acidobacteriaceae bacterium | reverse complement strand
GCATCGCCAACATTGTTCTCACTCCCTGGCATACAGATCCACTTGTTTGTGCCTTGTCTCAGGACTGTGATCTTGCCCTCTGCATCCGCCTCCACGACGGTCGCCTCTCTTGTGACGGCTTCCGGGCCAGCCAGAAGTGCTCTTCTAATCTTCTCTTTCGTGACTTCATCATCAGCCATACCAAATCTCCCATTGTTATAAGTGTTCGGCGAGCCGCAATCCTCAGGATGCGTCTCGCAGGGAATTAGGGGGGAAGGCGCCATCGAACGAACGTCCAGGGGATCCGTCGTCTCCCGCTACTTATGCATCTTGTCGTGCTGTGCGACTGCTTTGCTTATGTTCTCGTGCGTAGCTTTGAATTGATCCCTGTGCTCTTTGGAACAGAACCCGATAACCTTTCCTTCGTAAGTCAGAAAGGCCTCTGGATGAATCGGTTTACCTGACACTGGACAGTTTGCGTTGATTGCTTCTGATGCCGTCGATTCCATAACGTCCAATCCTTAGCTCCGTTGTAGGGTTATTACATGTGAAAAGCATGCAGTGATGGCACGACCCGTGCTGAGACGGCGACAAACGTGCCATACGCAACAAGACAAATACCGCTAATCCTGGTGGATGGAACCTGTGAGCCAACGGCGTGTTCGACCAACATCCACAAGAAGAGAGAAATCGACACAGCTGGACTGGACATGCAGACAAACATCTGGGAAGCCATGGCCGGTCCGCAGCACTTTAGGCAAGCCCGACAGTAAGCAATTCCTTTTTTGAAGTTCTGTGAACGGCTGTAGAACACCGCGTCAAGTCGTCGCGGCTTCTTGCTACAACTCCGAAGTTCCGTCACTCTGTATGCCGTCAACTGATAGACACCGATGAAAGCAATCCCTGTTCCGCTGAAAAGCGCGCCGGGCCACTGGGCAAGGATCAGTTGGCAAATTGCGGCACTAAGGGCAAATCCCACAGAACTCACAACAAAGCCGCCTAGAAAGGACATCTCAGAAACGAGAGTCCGGTCCTGACTGCCGAGAGAGCTGGATCGTGCGATTTCGAAGATTGCCATCGGGAGCATCATGGCAAGAACCATCAAGCTCCACATGGAAGCATTTGTCTGAATCAGAGCAAAGGTGAGTCTGTCATTAGTCACCTGCGGCTCTGGACTGCTCATAGTCATTGTCATCGGGTGAAACACGAGATACCAAGCTGCTACTGCAACGCTCGCAAACAGGCAGCTAAGCACGACAAGAATGCGAACGGATTGAGCTGCGGTCCTTCCTTCCAGAGTAAGTGCGGTACCCATCCACTCTCCACTGATGGGAATGGAGAGGCTTATGTCTCGCGGATGCACCGCCGGTCTCGAACCAATTCCCAAATTCAGGATCCTTCCTGACACCGTTTACCTCAGAGGGTGTGAATCGACTGTGAAGGTTGACGTACGTGCTTGATGGTCAACTGTGAGGGACGATTGCTTGGGACATCCTGTAGCGAGCGACCCACGGCAGGATTGCTCCCGCGACCGCATCCGGCTGCTCGGGGAAGAGCGCATGTGACGCATCCTGCACCACAGATACAGTCACTCGGCTGCCGAACTGATCGCGCATCTCGTGCCAGTACGGCTTGGGAATGAATGGGTCGTGGTCGCCAAAGATTTGTAGGAGAGGAACATCCCCGCAAGCCCAGCTTTCCTTAACGCCTGTATTCTTGGCTGCCTCGTGTTCCATCGTCAGCGTCTCGGGATACCAGCCACTTAGCCAGGCGCTCGGATTGTGGTTAGGCGCGAAGAATCCCGTCCGCAGTGCCGCGAGCCGCTCCGAATCCGGTGCGGCCAGATTACCCGCAATGAAGGGAGTCTCGCCCACATCCTCCGGTACTTTTGAGGCCTCGGCGGCAGCCAGCACTACGGCTTTGACGAGGTTGGGATGGTCCGTGGTGACAACGCGAGCGAGCACATTGCCAAAGGCCTGGCCGAGAAGGACAGCCGGAACCTCAACAAGCGCGCGGAGGACAAGGCCAACATCCGCGGCCAGATCATGGAGGGTCAAACCATCCATGGGTCCAGTAGAGGCGCCTATCCCACGCGGTTGCGGCCGAATCACCTTCCAGCCCTCCGCCACAAGCCTGGCCGTGATGTCATCGTAATCACTACCGCCGTCGCGGCCGTAAGACGGAAGGATGACCACGGGGGGTCCCTCACCATCGATATAGGTCTCGATCACGACACCTTCCCCGCGGATGCTCTGGCTCGGTCTCCGCTTGGGTGTCATGCGGACGCTCCCGGGAACACCTTTGGCATCGGCTGGAATTCCACTTTGATCACTTGCGCCGCCTGGGGACCGCTGGGCGGTGGCGAGGCCGTTCCGCCATCCATAAGGAAATAGGCAACTCGCCCGTAGTCGCCTTGGTTCCGTCCCCACGCACCACTGGAGGGTCCGATCAGAGACTCCGTGAACGGGTCGCCGGCGACGCTCTGCGTAAAGCCGCTGTTGAACCCTGGATCCATGGAGACGACATCGATCGTGTTCTGGCGATGCGTCGCCAGATAGATCACCTCGGCATCTTCATCAATGCAGAAATCATCACCCATTCTTCCGGAGACGACCAGCTCTGGCGCGCCTGCTGGATTCAGGGACGACGGATCGACCTTGACCCTCATGAAGAGCTTCTTTGCAGTCGCCGTGTAGTAGAGATAGTTCGTCTTTGCGGCATAACGAACACCGTTGACGCCCGGTTGCTCCGGCTTCATCTTCCCGGGAAAATAGCCCATGCTGTCATCCTGCAGCCAGACGCGGATCGAGGACTCGCCTCCATCCTTTGCAAGGTCGAGACGCCAGATCAGGCTGGCGAAACAGTCCGCCACCAGAACGACGCCCGGTGCGATCACGCAGCACCCATTCAGCCCTCGTGCCTGCTCAGGGAACTGACGGAGCAGCTTGGGGGTTACAGGCGACCCGAGCCGCCAGCCGTTGAGATCCAGCACATGTGCAAAAGACTCGTGGGTGGTGTACAAGTTGCCGCACAGCACCAGGAATACATCCGGTTCAATCTCGGCGATACCGGTGGTGGGCTGCTCGAACGTGTGCAAAAGTACCGGCTTCACCTCTTCGCCACTTGAAGGCGGCACAAACCACAACTCCTTGTTATTCATTGCCGTCACAAGGGCGGAGTTGTCTGCACGAATCGCGAGATTCTCGAGAAAATACTTTGTTGGAAAGCGAGCTACGGTAGAGATACGCGCCTGAGGGGCTAGGTTGTGGGACATGAAGAACCTCATAAAAGCGGTGTTGAAGGGTAGAACACAGACGTGCTGCGGGCTCTTTTTCAACTGCGCAAAGCAGGGTACCGGCTATTTAGGAACGGGAACCCTAAAAACGTTCAGCAGAGACGAAACCGTGTCATAACAGCCGGCAAGAACAATAAGGTCCACGATGCCGCGGGCTCCGAAAGCAGCGGCGGCTTCCGCATAGAGCTGATCGTCGATCTCGTGGGCCTCAGTCAGCTGCCGCGTGAAGCGTTGCGCCACGCGCTCATCTTGCGTCAGTCCGTCCGCTGCTTCGCCATGAGTGAGCGCGCCGATCACGCCTTCAGAGAATCCAGCCTTCCGGGCAACGGCGGAGTGGGCATAGCGTTCGTAGTTCGATTTCCATACAGCGCCGACAGTCAGGATGACCACCTGCCGCACCCGCTCGTTGAGAGACGTGTGTTCCTGCTCGGAAGCTTGCAGCGCAAGAAAGGACGTGGCGATCTCTGGACTCGCAAGGATCGAATTGAACGGGCCGATCAATCGGCCGTCGTCCAGACTGGCTTTGAATCCGGCGGACTCAGCCCAGGGAACCATCTCCTTGTTGACGGAGTCGTACAGGACCTTCTGCGACGGCGTCAATGCTTTCGGGTCGAACAATGGTATGCGGCCACCGAGGTTCTGATTAGCTTCAGACATCTTGTCGCTCCTTACTGCTTCAACCCGATCGCATCGGACGGCACATCGAAGGCCATCAGGGTGAACGAGACCATCGTGAACCATCCCATGAGAACCGTGACGTCCACGATGCCAGCGTCCCCCAGCAACTGCTTTGCCCGCTGGTACAACCCGGTGGGCACCACGCGGGGCGCGGCCAGCGTGACTGCGAGCTCGTACACGATCTGCTGTCGCGGATCCTCAAACGAGGTCGGCAGGCCAGCGATCAGTGCCTGCACGTTGGCTGCCGGCAGGTGGCCTTGCTCCTCGCCGATCTTCTCGTGTTCGTAGTTTGAATAAGCCGCAAGCCACCGACCGTTGATGACGCTCGTCGCAATCTCGATCTCCGCCTTGGTGAGCGAGGATGCTGTCTGGTAATACTTCCCAGTCGGCACGATTGTCTTCGAAAGCTCGGGATTAGCTAGCCAGATCTTGTGTGGCCCGGGCACCTGTCCCCGCAGCGTCATCGTGAAGTCATAGGCGTCTCGCATCTCGGGAGACATCTGATCGACCGGCGTTTCCTTATAACGGCCGAACGTGCCAAAATTCGCGTCGTCAGACATCTATGCTCTCCTATCGCCTGCAACAAATCTGCGATCAGCACTACTTTTGTGGTTAGCGCGAATCTCTCGCCTTACAGGGACATTCGAGGACAAAGATCACGTGGCCCGCATGGCATGCATGATATTTATCCTCGACCGAACTGGTCAGTTGTTCTTGGTCGGCAACTACACCTACTCAGATCGACTTCCAAGAACATCAGGTCCCCTTGTTACTTCGATTACGGTAGATGCAGAGGAAATCATCAACAGGTCCACAATCACCTTCACGACTGGTCCAGAAGGGTTTGCTCCGCCGATCGCGCTGGAAAAATAACAGCGGCTAGATGGGTCAAGCGAGGACTTGAGCAAGCAGTTTTGCACCCCGCCTCAGTTCGTTCTCGTCGCATCCGGCGAACCCCAGCATCAATCCGGGACGGATCCTTCTCCCAATAGAAAATCTGGAAATTGGCAAGACTTCTAGACCTTGTGACTGAGCCCTGCTGGCGACTTGCGAATCGGAGCACGTAGCGGGTAGCCAGGCTAGCGCTTTCATTCCGGTTTCTACTCTTGCAAGACTGAGTCCCTTTCCGGCAGACTCAGCGAAAGCATCCATAAGGACAGCCCTTCGGTGCGAATAAAGCTGAGACATCTTTCGCACATGAACGCCGAAGTGCCCTTCTATGATGAACTCCGCCAGAACGGCTTGATCGAGTGTCGGTGGATGACGGTCAACGAAGCTGCGCGCTAATTCAAATGTCGAGACGAGAGCTTCTGGAAGAACCATGAAGCCGATCCGGAGAGCATTGAAAAGGGTCTTCGAGAATGAGCCGACGTAAATGACGGAACCTGACGAATCAATGCTCTGCAAGGAAGCAATCGGTTGCTGACCGTAACGATACTCTGAGTCATAATCATCTTCGATGACCCACGCACCAGCATTACGGGCCCATCTTAGAAGGTCCTCCCGGCGTTTGGCAGACATGGTCATGCCAAGCGGAAACTGATTCGAGGGAGTCACGTAGGCCAGTTTGGCCCGCGGAGCAAGCTCGCAGCCTGCCTTAACATCCATGCCTTCTGCATCCACTGGGACCGGGATCACAGACGCGCCGGCAGACCGAAGGGTGTCTAGGGCTCCCGTATATCCGGGATCCTCCATCCAAACTTGATCTCCGTCGTCAAGCAGGAAACGTGCCAGAAGGTCGAGCGACTGCTGTGCACCCGACGTGACGATGATTTGGTTTGGCGAGCACCGCACGCCCTTCGCCGCTCCGACATGATCAGCGATTGCTTTCTTGAGAGGCCCGTAGCCGCTGGCGCTTCCCTGGCCGTAGAGTGATCTCGGCGCATGGCGTAGAACACGAGATGCAACGCGTGCCCACAACTCCGTTGGGAAGAGATCAAGTGCGGGTTCAGAGGCGCGAAACGCCCGCCCGATCCTCTGTGTAGCCGGAAGAACGCGAACGCTCTGTAGAGTCGCCTGCGTGTGCGCGGCAAGTCGTGCCTTTGACCGTTCCGTGCGCGGTTGACAACGGTGGGTGGTCGTATCTGTGTCTGTCGCGAGTAGGTCCGTTGTGACAAATGTTCCAGAACTGAGTTGCCCGGAAGTAAGGCCTTCTTCCGCCAACCGCTCATAAGCAACAACGACGGTGCCCCGAGACACGTGATACTGAGCCGCCAGATTTCGTGACGAGGGGAGACGACTGCCAGGTCTCAGACGCCCATCAAGTATTGCCGCTCGAACTTCACCGTGGAGCCAACGCCACAAGTTCAGATCTTTCGAGTTGGCTGGAATCGCCAGCTGTTGGAACACATCCTGTTTCATCGGGTGTTGTTGATAATGACAGGAAATAAACGAGCGGGATGGTAGGTCGTCTCGCATTCGCTCGAATCGCAAGAATGGGTGCAAGAACCGAAATAATTGGTTGCTCCTGAGCGGATGTTGCTCGGTCAAGCGAACGACGTCGCGGTGAGACATACCAGCTTTCCCGAAGGAGCGAACCAGATTGTTCCAAGCTGATACCGGTCCATATTGGTGAGTTGCGAAGCATGTCCCGTAAGCAGTCAGAAGGGTATGGCAGGTTTGTCTGGCATCTTGCGATGCCTCGTTTGTGGAATGAAGCGGACAGAGTCGCTTGAAGACGGAGGCGTCGGTGAGGCGGGTAGAAAGGAAGAGCTCTCCGTTCCGATCTCAAAACGTAAGCTGTCGCTGTGAAGCGATCAAACGCATTCATAGCCAGCCGTCAATCTTCGCTCAGACGGTGGAATTCGCTCTTTGGCTCTCGTGATGAAAACTGTAACCAAGCGAACCTTGTCCCCATTCAGGGAGCGGACGACTAAGTCCCATAACGCGCCAGGTACCGGTTCGTGTGAAGGCGATCACACCGCCAAAACTGAACACCAATCGAGCTGCCTCTCTCGCAGTGGTGAAGAGTACGGACACTCGACGGAGGGAATGGCTCTCGCTTCGCAGGAAGAATGACCTCATCGTGGAGAAATGGAGGAACGTGACGCCTCAAGAGTGCGCAAAAGGCTGTCTGGAACGTTGGACTATACCGGCCTGGTCCTCTCCCCGCCGGGAGGACGTAAGACACTTACTGTTGTGGATTAGCTGCGATCGTCGTCTCTCGCAACGGCAGCAAAGCCACGATC
>CAXTCB010000117.1:0-7422 GCA_964242875.1 uncultured Acidobacteriaceae bacterium | reverse complement strand
ATGCAGCTTGAAGAAGTTGACCGAGCAAGTATCCTGCTTTGAGAAGGGAAGCAGGCAATCGCCCTGAGGAGGTTTTAGGTGAGTGACATGCTTTCACGACGGACCTTTCTTTCGGGAGCTGTGGCGGCCACTTTGCTTTCGAAAAGTGTGACTGCCCAGGTAGCCAACCCGAAATCTCCCGAAGCCGCACTCCAGCGTTTGATGGACGGCAACCGGCGTTTCGCGGCAGACCAGATCACCAGTATTGGGCAGGACCTCAAACTTCTCAAGGAGCATACCGTTGATAAGCAGGAGCCGTTTGCCGCGGTGCTCTCGTGCGCTGACTCCCGAGTACCTGTCGAACTTATCTTTGATCAAACGATCGGTCACATCTTCGTTACGCGCGTTGCAGGAAACATCATCAATTCAGAGATCATTGGGAGCCTGGAGTATGGGGTGGAGGTGCTTGGCGTAAAGGTACTGCTGGTGATCGGGCACTCCAATTGCGGAGCAGTGAAGGCCGCCCTGAAGAAGGATCCCGTTCCCGGTCAGATTGCTTCGTTGTACCCGCATCTTCAACCCGCGGTCGAGGCGGGTGGGGGAGACCTGGAAGAGACAATCCGCCGCAACGCTGTTTTGCAGGCTTCGTTGCTGGCGAAGACTTCAACGGTGCTTACGCCGCTTGTCAACGAAGGCAAACTCTTGATCCGGGCGGCTTACTATAACGTCGCTAACGGGTCAGTGACTCTGCTATAAAGCGGTGACAGCAGTAAAGTTGCCGGTCGGAGCGAGGCGTACTGCTGTTCTTACTGACTCTTTTGGAGGTTCTATGTTCCTCTTGAGAAAGGCTCTCTGCGTCGTTGGAGCATTTGGATTGTCTGTGGTCCCTCAGGCAAGCGCACAGACACTCATTCGTGTGTACGTGCAGGCTGGGAACGGCGGCTTTTCGGCTAATGGCGCCTCGGATACGGCGCTTGATCTTACGAAGGCTCTCCGGGGCAAGTCTCGTACCTTGCAAGTTGTGGAAGCTCCTGACAGCGCAGACCTGATTATCCGGATCGAGTCCAGAAATGAGCGGAAGCAGGTCTCAAGCGTTACTACGTACGAAGACAAGAGTGACGATGGCAAGCGGGGCACCGCCACGACGACGCCGAATAATCAGACGATCAAAGTTCTTCATGGCACGCTGGTCGCCGGCGACTTCCAGATGCCGCTGCAAGATGAATCGCCGTTATCCTGGCGGCTGGCCGCGAGCGACATGGCCTCCGATGTGGACCATTGGGCGAAGGAAAATTACGCGAAGCTGATCGAAAGGCGCATGGACGCTCGACGCGAACGCTCTACGGCGCAGATGGCCCCTCAAACAGCGGTATCGCGGGTGCCACCAGCCCAGCCGACCCAGACGGATACAGCAGCGATCAATCCTGGCATGACAGAGGAACGGGTGACGAGTGCGATGGGAAGCCCAGACAAGAAGGTGGTGTTCGGGAAGAAGTCCTTGTGGAACTATCGCGGCATGCAGGTGGTTTTTGAAGATGGCAAGGTCACGGACGTTAGATTCTGAGAGTGTGAGAAGGAGGCATCGTCGGTACGTGAAAACGGGCGATAGTCACCTCAGAGAACAAGGCCGATGAATCGATTCATCCCGCATAAGATCACTCCACTTCAGAGGCTAGCCCTGTGGTTGGCTGGCTGCGCTTTGGTGTTTATCTTCGCTTTCGCAAGCGTAGGCTTTGATCCCTCGCTGTCCCAATTTTCGGCACCTGCGACCGCTCCCCCGTCAAACACCTCCGTGGATCAGAGCGCTTACACCACCGCGCGAAACCTGGCAGCCTTGGCAGCGACCCCGCAAGAACAGCAGTATGCCGTGCTGGCCATGCG
Organism: uncultured Acidobacteriaceae bacterium; assembly: GCA_964242875.1. Lineage (GTDB taxonomy): Bacteria > Acidobacteriota > Terriglobia > Terriglobales > Acidobacteriaceae > Edaphobacter. The sequence continues at coordinate 5,562 of CAXTCB010000117.1, read as the reverse complement.
TGCTGCCGATCACGAACTCGATCAGAGCTTCGCGTCCGCAGTCCGGGATGCATCAAGCCACCGGGTCATCCTCCCGCCGGGGGCTGAGACTGCGTTCCATCGCAGTGGCGAGTTGAAGCAGGCTATCCGGGAAGATGAAGTTCGTATCGCCGCCCTGAACACAGAAGCGGCAGAGACCTCCGAGGATCACGGCGAACGACTCCGAATAGCAGAGGCACAGCTCGCCCTGGATCAGGATGAGCAGGATGATGTGGAGCAGGACCTCACACGGCTGGGCGGCAACCAGCAAAGTGCGATCCAGCAGGCCTTCGATCAGCATCGTTCCATCGAAGCGCAGGCGGCTGCGCTTCCGAAGAATACGGGGACCGCGGCACTCGAGACGCCCGCGTCGCTGCATTCTGTTGTCGGGAAGGCGCGCATCCTGTCGTCGCTTAAGGAACGGCACAACGCGCTTGCGGATGCTGGTGGAAAAGCACTTGATGCTCAGCGGAAACTCCAACAGCAACACGACGCGATGGCCGCCCAAAGTGAGGTTCGTCCTGGCGCCAAGGCTTCCGCGCTGGGGGCGTCCAGCCTTGCGCATCTTGACGCTCTCTCGGAGCGCGAGAAGGACCTGGCGGATCTGGATAAGCGCGCCCGTGATCTGGGGCAACTCGCGATCGTCTACGGCGATTGGAGTCGTCTCATCGAGTCCCAACGTCGATCCCTGCAGTTCGCTCTGGCTGCCGACTTTCTCAAGATGGTGATGGCGTTGCTCGGCACCTTCGCTTTGAGTGGCTTCGCCCACTACCTGATCAGGCGGTGGGAGCGGGCCCGTAGCTATCGTCTCAACCATGTTCGCGTAGTCGTTACCCTGATCCTGGAAGTGATTGTCGTAGCCCGGATCGCGGCAGTCATCTTCGGCATGCCGGGAAATGTATCCACTGTGATCGGTTTCATCACGGCGGGCCTCACTGTGACCCTGAGAGACTTCCTGGTCTCTTTCGTGGGCTGGTTCGCCCTGATGGGCAAGCGGGGTATCCAGGTGGGAGATTGGGTGGAGATCGACGGCACGCAGGGCGAAGTCGTCGAAATTACAGCACTTCACACGTTTCTTCTGGAAACGGGGAATTGGGCGACGAGTGGCCAGTTCACTGGGCGGCAGGTCGTGTTTATGAACAAGTTCGCGGTCGAGCGAAAATACTTCAACTTCTCGACCCCGGAACAGTGGTTGTGGGATGAGTTGATCATTCCTGTACCCGCGAGCAAGCAGATTGATCCCTCTCTGCTGGATCAACTCCAGGAACTCATTCTTGCGGAGACAGATCACGCGGTCGAACTTGCAGAAGCATCCTGGCGAGAGATCGTTGCGAGCCATGGTCTGCCTGAGCGCAAAGCGACGCCTACCGTTGTCGTTCGGACTTCCGCGTCTGGTCTCGAGGTAGTGGTCCGCTATGCGGCGAAGGCGCCGACACGTTTCCATACAGCAGTGCGGCTTCGGCAATCGATCTTGAGTGAACTGCACTTGGGAGCTGGAATGTTGCGTACTGAACCGAAGGCAAACGGCTCATCAGGGGAGTCCTTAGAACGGCTAGGCACCTAGCCGCATAACGCGCGCGTTCGGAAACGATCACCACGGCCTCGACCTGGCGGGAATCCTTCAGGAAAGACGGATGCGTCGTGCTGGTTCGCAGTTCATGAGTGCGCGAAAGAAGGGAAGCCTCGAAAGCAAGCGTATGACTTCGAGCCGGCCAATGCCGGCCTTTGCCTTTGCGGGATTGTGCTGCCGATCGATCTGCTGCGGCGCTGCGAGTCTGACGAGATGGACGTCTACGAAGTGAACCCGAAGGTCGGCACCGTTCGAAAAGAATGATCCCGAGATGCTAGGGGCAGCGGCAGACGCCGGTGAGCAGCGAAACATCGCAGTAGCCCCCAACCCGTACAACTCACTGGGTGCTAAATTCGTTCATGCCCCTCGAGCCCAGAAGCGAGAATCATGCGCTAGATACGCGTGTGGAGTTGGAAAGGTTGCGGAAGGCAGAGCGCGAACTGACGAGCATAGGGGCCGCCTCGAACATCCCAACCGAGCAGCGCAGAGACGCGTTGAAAGAACTGCAGTCGTTGCGTTTCGAAATTCAAGTAGTTGAGGGAAAGATCGCGGAGGCCGAGAGGGGCTAGACGCGCCTTGTACTTATTCGGCAGAGGTGGCTGAGGCCACGAAGCTCCATGGAAGACTTTCCCGGAGCGCTACTAAGGAACGGGAGCGACTGTTCTCGCTCGGCAAATTCTGTGGCCTCTCGTGAAGGTCGTGCCACGAGGTCACAGGCAAAAGGGTCGGTTAAACCTGTAACACCGACGGACTAGGAAGCAGCTTACGGACTGTATCGATCAGTCTTGTGGGACCTTTTTGCCGCTCTGGTAGTGCATTCCGCCCGCAACTACAGCAGGGGGTCGCCTTCTATCTTCAGAGCTTCACGAAGCTCTTCGGTCTCCAGTTGAGCTTCGTGGCGAGCTTCTTCTCCCCGCAGGAAAACGGTACGAACCTTCTTCAATTGTCCATGGTTCAACTCTAGAAAACGTTTCAGAACTGATTCTTCTCCCACCAACTCCAAACACTGCGGAAGACGCGCGGGAGGAATCTCGCCGCTATCCATGGCCAGGTCGTGACCTTTAAGATAGCCGCCAATCACTCGATGCAAGAGGGCTTGCTCTATTCCTGCTCTTTTGGCCTCGCGGAGGAGATATTCTCCAAGACTCTGTGGGGAGAGCCGCCTCCACCAGGAGTCGGCCCGGCGAATCTCATGGGCTGAGAAGTAGAGTCTGAGAACGGTCAGATCTGGCACAAGGGTTCCTCCGATGAACTGGAATTCGTCATGTTGCGACGACGCGTCAAGATGAGGGGTATTGCGGAGCTTGGCGACCATTGCAAGCGAAAGGCCCTCTTCTTCGACAAGGTGCTGGTGCTTGCTGCTCCCGACTCGCTGGGCGTGATAGATGCCGGCGTGTCCGGAGAAGAGATAGCTGACCACACAGGCGATGGCGGCGTAGGCTCCAGCTTCGGCTCCGAAGAGTTCGACGGCCATGAAGGTAGAGGCGATTGGTGTGTTGGCGGCACCGGCGAAGACGGCAACAAAACCCATGCCCGCCAGCAAGGATGGCGGGAGCGGCAAGAGATATGAAAGAGCATTTCCAAGCGTTGCCCCGATGAAGAATAACGGGGTCACCTCCCCGCCCTTGAAGCCCGCTCCAAGAGTGACGGCGGTAAACAGCAATTTCGCCGCGAAGTCATATGGAGGCTGACGCCCTCCGAAAGCAGCGACGATGGTCGGTATTCCCAGGCCGACGTACCTCGTGGTGCCGACGGCGAAGACGGCAACGGCTACAAGGATGCCGCCGATGAATGGGCGCAGCGGAGACCACTTGATGTGCTTCTTGAAGAGATGACCCATGGCATGGGTCAACTTCGCAAAGACCATGCCGACCACGCCAAAAACTGCCCCAGCCATGGAGGCCAGAAGAATGCCTTTGACACTCAATGCGGGAACGTCTGTGACCCGGTAGAGAGTGTGTTGTATGCCCCATGCAGCGGTGGTGAAGTCTCCGATGAAGGCGGCGATGAAGCAGGGTGCGATGGCGTCGTAGCTGATGGTGCCGAAGGCCAGCACTTCCATGCCGAACACCGCTCCAGCAAGTGGCGTTCCGAAGACTGAGGCAAAGCCTGCGCTGATCCCCGCCATTAACAGAATCCTGCGCTCGACGGCGTTCATCCGGAAGGGCCTGGCCAATTGGTCGGCCAGAGAGGCACCGGTCTGTATGGCTGTTCCTTCTCTGCCTGCCGACCCACCGAACAAGTGGGTCATGATGGTTCCGATCAGAATGAGGGGCGTCATGCGCACCGGGATCGTGCGTTTTGGATCATGGATCTCATCGAGGATGAGGTTGTTTCCCGCTTCAACTGATGTACCAAAGTTGCGGTACATGACACCTACCAGGAGCCCTGCCAGTGGCAGCAACGCGATGATCCACTTATGGCTCTCGCGGAAGTCAGTAGCAAGTACCAGTGACCAAAGCAGCAATGCGGACGCCGTGCCACCCATCACCCCTGCCAGCACGCCGATAGGAACCCAGCGAAAAAGATAGCGGAGAGTGCTGACGATTTCAGACTTTGCTAGGGGGCGAAATTTGGGCATAAAGATCTCCTACCTGAAATGTAGGAGTCATCAGCAGCGTTTCCGCATGCAGGCACGGCGAACCCCATCGCCATAGGTTTTCTTTACCTTAACAAAGCGCAACCGGCGGGGTCAATCAGGCTGTGTACTCTTCCTCTCGCGTTTCTGCGATTGCAGCCCGTGCGACGGAGTGGTGCGCCACGAGATGGCCCGCAGCGACGGCTGCGAAACAGAGCACGACCGAGAGCAGAACGTTCGCGAGGGCTTTCCCCCAGGCACCGGAGCGAAGCAGGTCGAATGTCTGCAGGCTGAAGGAAGAAAAGGTGGTGAACCCTCCGCAAAGACCGACCATGACGAACAGTCGCGTGTTCTCACTGACGGCGAAGCGTCCACTTGCCAGGGTGAAGGTCCCAAAGAAGCCGATGACGAAGGCGCCCAGAATATTGATTGCGACTGTACCCCATGGGAAGCTGCTGCTCCACTCCAGAGTCCAGCGCGTGAGGCTGTACCGTGCCAGGCCCCCGATGGCACTCCCAACGGCGACCCAAAGGTATGTCATGACGCGATGTCCCCAACTTCCTTATGGTGCATGTCTCCATGATGCCGGATGTTCCGAGGTGCTGAAAGATCTTCCGCTATTGCGTTGTCTGGAAGTGCTTGATGGGAGGAGTGATTCTCGCGTCTGCTCTGATCTTCGACACGACGAATCTCATGTAGTCGGCCTAGTAGACCCAATCCTGCAAACGTTGCGCGTTTCTGCAGGTGATTCCTCACCCGGTCTCCGTACACCTGCTTTGTGAAGGCGGTCAGCCTGCGCCGAAGCAGCCGGCGCGGCACGAACTTCAAAGGTGGCGGTATCCGGAGTAGCTTCAAACAAGGGAGCTTCGCGAGCGACTTGCTGGGCGCGTGCCCTCCATCACCCAGACTGGAACTTTGCCACTAGTTGATCAATCTGCTCGGCGGTGCTTGCTGCATGGCTGAGAGGCAGTTAAATGCTGGTTTGGATTAGAACGTGGCCTGCACTTCGGAAGCCGCGAAGGGGCGATACCCGTAGTTGATCACGAGAGACGCTATCTGCTCAGCCGTTGCTGCCAGAAAATGACAAACACTTCGGACCCTATGTCATACACCACACCTTCCCCATTCAAGTTGTGCGCTGATGCTTGAGACGTTCTGCGGGTCTCCGAGTCCGAGCTCTTTGTTCGCCCAATGCAGTGTGGATCGCATTCGGGATCTGACTGCCAGTCCAATCTTCGTCGCTGCAGATGCAAAGAGAGAAGCACGCGACACGAGCAGGCATCGCCGCAGCCTTGCCGGGCAAACTCGCAATATTCGAAGCGTCACAAGAAGGCGACTATTTCGGCGTGAGTTCAAGATTCTTTGTCACACCTTGCCGGCACCGGCAGTACCGTGG
>CAXTCB010000116.1:0-7597 GCA_964242875.1 uncultured Acidobacteriaceae bacterium | reverse complement strand
CCAATAATGTGAACGCCCAGAATGGTGTGGTTCTGCCGATGGAAGATCAGCTTCAGCCGCCCCGTCGTATCCCCGCGAATCTGTCCGCGCGCAATCTCACGGTAGTACGCCACCCCAACCTCGTAGGGAACGTCCTCTTCCGTCAGCTGCTCCTCGGTCTTCCCCAAAAAACTGATCTCCGGAATCGTCCAGATGCCGTACGGATAAAAGCTCGGGTTCGACAGGATCGTCTCATCGCCAAACGCCCGTGCCGCCGCTACCCGGCCCTGCTCCATCGAGACAGATGCGAGCGACGGAAACCCGATCACATCGCCCACCGCAAAGATCGACGGAACCTTGGTCCGAAAATCCTTATCGACCGGGATCCGCCCACGCGAGTCAGACTCCACCCCCACAGCATCCAGGTTCAGTTCATCCACGTTCCCCTGCCGACCAACGGCATACAGCAGCGCATCTCCCTGCACCTTCTTCTTCGACTCCAGATTCGCGACCACCGTGCCGTCCGGCATCTCCTCGACCGACTCCACCTCTTCGTTCAGCCGCATCGTCACGCGCGAGTCTCGCAGGTGGTAGCTCAGCGCCTCCACAATCTCCTGGTCCGCAAACTCCAGCAGCCGCGGCCGCCGCTCGATCAGCGTCACTCGCACGCCCAGCGCGGCAAACATACACGTGTACTCCACGCCGATCACGCCGCCGCCCACCACGATCATCGTCTTCGGCAGATTCTTCAGCTCCAGAATCAGATCCGAGTTCACAATCGAGTGCCCGTTGATCGGCACCTTGTCCGACGTCGCCGGCTTCGTTCCCGTGCCGATGATGATCGCCTTTGACTCGTACGTAGTCGATCCACGCGAGTTCGTCACCTTCACATGGGTCGCATCTTCAAACGACGCCGTTCCCACCAGCATCTCGATGTTGTTGCGCGAAAGCTGCGCCTCCGTCACATCAATCTCGGTCTTGATCACGTGCTGCACCCGGAACGCCAGATCCGCCATCGTGATGCGTTCCTTCACCCGGTAGTTCATCCCATAAATCGACTTGTAGTTGTACCCGGAGAGGTGCAGCACCGCCTCCCGCATGGTCTTCGAGGGGATTGTGCCTGTGTTAATGCACGCCCCGCCCACCACCTCGCGCATCTCCACCAGCGCAACCTTCTTGCCCAGCTTGGCGCCGTAAATAGCGGCTCGCTGCCCTGCCGGGCCGGAACCGATGACGATCAGATCGTAGACACTGCTCATGCGCGGGTACGTTCTTCCCTTTTGCCGTCTTTGGCCGCGGTCTGCTTTCGCCGCGGCGAGCCTGGTCAGGACGATGCGTCCCTGTCAAGAAAAACCTTCAGACAGGCTAATGATACCGCTCTCAGCTTCCGCGCGGGAACGTACACTGACGCCCGTGCTCCAGTACGCCATTACAGACCGGCAAATCTTTCCGGGCGATGAACGCGACCGGCAGCAGCTCCTGCTGGCTCAAGCCCGCCATCTCGCCGCCACCGGCATCGACTTCCTCCAGCTCCGCGAAAAGGACCTCGCCCCGCTCGATCTCCTGGCCCTCGCCTCCGCCCTCCGCGCCGTCCTTCCCTCCGGCATCAGCCCCAGACTCCTCCTCAACACCGATCTTCCCACCGCCCTCACCGCCCACGCGGATGGCCTCCACCTCCCAAGCGGCCGCACCCCCACCGACCTCGCCACCACCTTCGCCGCAGCGCGCGACGCCTTTGCCAGAGCCGGCCGTGCCCACCCCATCCTCAGCGTCAGCACCCACTCCCTCAACGACGTCCTCGCCGCCCGCAGCGCCGGCGCCGACCTTATCCTCTTCGGTCCGGTCTTCGAGAAACCCGTCCACGGCACCCCCGTTCAGCCCGGAGTCGGCCTCCCCGCCCTCACCGCCGCCGCCCGTGCCGCCCATCCCACGCCCGTCCTCGCCCTCGGCGGCATCACCCCCGCCACGGTCCCCGCCTGCCTCGCCGCCGGAGCCGCCGGCATCGCCGCCATCCGCCTCTTCCTCCCACCAGACTCCGTCTCGACGTAGACCGCCGGAACCGGTGCGAACATGAGAAAATATCTCCAGGGCCATGCTGATTACCCCGTTCGATCTCGCCAAAGAACCCCTCGCCATCGACCAGACGCTACCCGCCGGAGCCATGGAGTACACGCCCGACGTCCTGCAATCCGGGCCGCTCGCCATCACCGGCCAGGCCGATCTCCTGCTCGAGCACCACGGCCACAAGGAAGTCGTCGAAGACATCCGCCTCCGCGCCCATTACGAGGGCGATTTCACCCTGCTCTGCGCCCGCTGCCTCGATCCCGTGCCCCAGCATCTCTCCGGCGACTTCGACCTCATCTTCCGCCCAGAAGCCGTCGACAGTGACTCCGGCGAGCGATCCATCTCGGAAGAAGAGACCGAGATCGGGTATTATGAAGAGCGCGGGCTCGTGCTCGAGGATGTGGTGCGCGAGCAGGTGCTGCTCTCCCTGCCAAACCGGACGCTCTGCTCCTTGGAGTGCAAAGGCTTATGTCAGCACTGCGGCACGAACCTGAACACCGCGATCTGCACCTGCGAAAAGGCTCCCGCCGATCCGCGGTGGAGTGCGCTTGCCGGACTTGCAGCCAAGCTAAACTCCTGAGTACGTGCACTAGTCTGACGTTTTGATTGATATGTTCTGTTCCATCGGTGCCCAAGCCCGGCGGAACACCCGAAAGAGAGACTGCCATGCCTAACCCGAAACGACGCCACTCCAAGCAGCGCACCGCCAAGCGCCGTAGCCATGACTTCCTGACGCCCACCGGCGTCTCCGTGTGCCCAAACTGCAAGGAACACAAACTCCCGCATCGCGCCTGTCGCAACTGTGGCGAGTACAAGGGTCGCTCCGTTCTGGCCGCCAAGGAAGCAAGCTAACCGCGCTCCAACCAAAAGGAACCTACCTCTCAACTGATGACTTTAGACATCGTCGTCGATGGAATGGGTTCCGATAAGGCCCCCGAGTCCGAGATCCGCGGAGCCATCGCTGCCTGCCGTGCTCTGGATGTGCGAGTGCTTCTTGTCGGTCCGGAAGACCGCCTCAGACGAGCTCTCCATCAGGAGCTCGCGGGCGAACATCTGCCGATTGAGATCATCCACGCAGCCGAGTGGATCAGCATGGACGAAAAAGCAGCCGCCGCCGTCCGGTCCAAGCGCGAATCCAGCATGCGTGTCGGTCTCAAGCTTGTGCGCGAAGGCCAGGCTGCCGGCTTCTTCACTGCCGGCAACACCGGCGCGGCCATGGCCACCGCCAAGATGGTGCTCGGGATGCTCTCTGGCGTCGACCGCCCCGCGCTCGCGGCTACTCTACCCACGACCAACGGCAACCCTTCCCTCCTCCTCGATGTCGGTGCCAATGTCGACTCGGACCCCGAAAACCTCGTCCAGTTCGCTCTCATGGGCAACATCTACGCCTGTAACCTGCTCCGCATTGCGAAACCTCGCATTGGCCTGCTCTCGATCGGCGAAGAAGACTCCAAAGGCAACGCCCAGACCCGCGACACCCTCCCGCTCCTCCGCCAGGCCGCCCTCAACTGCATCGGCAACGTCGAGGGCCGCGATCTCTTCAACGGCCACGCCGACGTCGTCGTCTGCGACGGCTTTGTCGGCAATGTCGCCCTCAAGGCCAGCGAAGGCCTCGCCAAGCTCGTCAGCTCCTCTCTCCGCGAAAGCCTCCGCTCCACCGTCACCTCGCAGCTCGGCGCCCTCCTTTCGCAAGGCGCCTTCAAGAGCTTCAAAAAGCGCCTCGACTACACCGAATATGGTGGCGTTCCGCTGCTCGGCGTTCGCGGTGTCTGCATCATCGGCCACGGCTCGTCCGACGCCAACGCCGTCATGAACGGCATCCGCGTCACCGCCGAGTTCGCCCACGCCGAGGTCAACGCCGGCATCGAAGCCGCCATGCGCGCCCGCAAACAGCAACTCGCCCAGCTCGCCGAAGCCATCCCCGCCACCGCACCCGACGCCTAGGCGCTCCGCTTCGGCTGCGCCAGCACCAACCCGCGCGGCGTCGGCAGCAGCAGTATCGAAAGCAGCCCCTCCCGCTCCATCTTCAGCGCCGCCTCCCGCACCGTCTTCAGGTGCGTGCTCGCATCATGGATCACAATCAGCCCATGCGGGTTCATCTGCGGCAGAAATCGCTTCACCTCCGCCTCCCGCAGCTCCGGGTCCGAGTCCGAAAACAACAGATCGATCGTCCCTTCCACCGGCATCTCGAGCGAGCTCTCACTCCGCAGATCCATCCAGCCGAGCAGCGGACTCCCCGCCAGCCGAGCCTTCGCCTTCGCATAAACCACCGGGTCGAACTCGCACGAGATCACCTTGCCGCGCCCATTCCGCTCAAGGCCCCGCGCGATCCACTCCGTCGACACCCCCAGGAACGACCCCGTCTCCACCACCAGCTCCGGCTTCAGCGTCGTCACCAGCGTCGCCAGCAGCTCCAGCACCTCGACCTCGGCCGTCATCGAGTCGATCATCGACCAGCGCTCCGGATGCGGGCACTCCGTCGTCGCCCGGTGGTACTCCGGCAGCAGCGCACCCGCCGCGCGCTCGTGCTGCAGCATCACCTTGTGCTCTTGCTTAAGCTTCTTGCCAAACAATCCCATCGCGCTTCAGTGTATCGCCCTCCCTCCCACACCCCCTGACCCTTCCCGCATCTCTATAAACAGAGCAAGCAGCGTCGGGAGACCATCATGAGCAAAGGCTGGACCGTACACGACATGCCCCGGCAGGACGGCCGCCGCGCGATCATCACCGGCGCCAACAGCGGCCTCGGCTACCACACCGCCGTAGAACTCGCCCGCCACGGAGCCGCCGTCGTCCTCGCCTGCCGCGATCAGGCCCGCGGCGACCAGGCAGCCATCGCTCTCCGCAAGGAGGTTCCCGACGCTGGCGTCGAAGTCGCCCTGCTCGATCTCGCCTCCCTCGCCTCCGTTCGCAGCTTCTCCACAGACGAGCTCGCCCGCCCCGAGCCCCTCGACCTCCTCATCAACAACGCCGGCATCATGGCCCCGCCCGAGCGCCGCCAGACCGCCGACGGCTTCGAGCAGCAGTTCGGCATCAACGTCCTCGGCCACTTCGCCCTCACCGGCCTGCTTCTTCCCAAGCTCCAGGCCCGGGCCGCTAAGGTCGACGACACCGGCGGCCTTGTCGCGGGTGAGCATGTGCCGCCCCGCATCGTCTTCCTCTCCTCCGTCGCGCACAGACGCGGCAAACTCCACTTCGACGACCTGCAATTCACCCGCCGCTACTCCCCCCTGGGCGCCTATCAGCAATCCAAGCTCGCCGACCTCATGCTCGCCATCGAGCTCGACCGCCGTCTTCGCGCCGCCGGCTCCAGCATCCTCAGCGTCGCTGCCCATCCCGGCCTCGCCAATACCAACCTCTTCCTCACCAAGGATCATCAAGGCTTCGAGCGGATCGTCCGTCAGCTCCTTAGCCACATCCTCGAGCGCTTCTTCCAGTCCTCAAGTCAGGGCGCCATTCCCACCCTCTTCGCCGCCACCGCCCCCGGTGCCATGCCCGGCGGCTACTACGGCCCACAGAGTTTCTTCGAGCTCCGCGGCGGCGGCGCCCTCCCCGCAAAGATCGCCCCGCAGGCCCACATCGAAGTCGACGCCACCCGCCTCTGGACCGTCTGCGAGGATCTCACCGGCGTCCGCTATCTGTAACCACATCCGATCGCATCGACTCCTAAACCCCGGGCAGCCTCACCACACAATCGTCGCCACCGCATGTCCCGCCAGCGTTACCGGCAACTCCCGCCTGCCCTGTCGTACCGCAAATTGCGTCTCCGCATCGCCCTCATTCGCCACCACAACCACCACCCGTCCGTCCGGCCGGACAAACGCCACATCCGCCACTCCCGCAATCTCATCCGAGCCCACCCGCACCGACCCCGGCGGCACAAACTTCGACACCTGCGCCACCGCATAGAACGCAATATTCGGCGTCACCTTGTCTCCATCGATCGTGATCGCTCCCTGGCACACCGGGCATCCGCCGCTATCCGTGTGCGGCCCAAACTGCGGATCCGCCGCCAGGTTCCACAGCAACACGCTTCGGCTCCAGTTCCGCGTCGCGCCAATCACCACACGGGCCACCGGCTCCGCGATCGGCTTCAACGCCGTGCCCGGTGGCGCCTCCACCGTCATCTGCTCCGTGAAGTAAATGTTCTTCCCCGGAAACGCCTCATGAACCTTCGTCATCGCATCGATCGTCCCCAGGTACAGATGAAATCCCGATCCATCCACATACCGCGCCGCCTCTGCATCACCCAGCACCGCCATCGGGTACTCCGGATGATCGCAGTTATGGTCGAATGCAACGATCTTCGTCGTGAGCCCCGCCTTCGCTAACGCCGGTCCCAGCGATCCCTTGATGAACGTAGCCTGCTCCGCCGCCGTCATCGCCAGGCTCGGCGTATTCCGGTCACTCTCCGGCTCGTTCTGCACCGTGATCGCCTCGATCGGAATCCCCTGTGCCCGCATCGCCTGGAGGTACCGGACGAAATACTGCGCATACACCCCGCGGAACTCCGGCTTCAGACTCCCACCCTTGGCATCTCCGTTCGTCTTCATCCACGAAGGCGCCGTCCACGGCGACGCCAGGATCTTCACCTTCGGATTGATCGCCACCACCTCCTTCATCACCGGCACCACATCCTTCAGGTCCGGCCCTAGATCGAAGTGCGCCAGCGCCACGTCCTGCTCACCCACCGGCATGTCGTCATACGTAAACACGCGCTCATTCATATCGGAAGCCCCAATACTCAGCCGCAGATAGCTCGTCGCGATGTCATCCTCTCCGCTCCCGAAGAGCCTCTGCAAAATCGCCGCGCGCGCCCCGACGCTCATCCTCATCAGCAGCTCCGCGCTCCCACCCGTCATGGCAAAGCCGAATCCATCCACCGTCTGCATCCGCTGCGTCGGATCGATCGTAATCGTCGCCACCCTCGCATCCACCTTGCGCGCCTTCAACTCCGGCTGCGCCGCCATCAGCGACGTGCGATCCGACGTCGTCAAATACATCTGCGCGGTCTTCCGCTGCGCCACACCATCCGCAACCAACCCCAACCCAACACCAACGAGAGCCAGGACGCTCCATCCACTTCGCATCCCTCTTCTGATGCTCGTCTGCCGTCGCGATGACCCACATCGCCGCGTCGAAGCACCGCCTCGCAGTACCATACCCACAGGGACACCTTCCTCACGAGCCAGCTGTGCCAGACTCCGCTTCCCCCACACTCTTCGACGTCGCCATCGTCGGCGCCGGTCCCGCAGGCTCCACCGCAGCAGCAAAGCTCGGCGACGCCGGCCTGCGTGTCCTTCTGCTCGAAAAAGCCAAAGCCTTCCCGCGCGAGAAACCCTGCGGCGGCGGCATCACCGCTCGCGCTCTCACCCGTCTTCCCTTCACCCGCGATCTCCTCCGCGAGGTCTCGGTCAACGCACTTGCCAAGATGTACGTCGAAAGCCCTGACCAGACCGGCTTCGAGTACACCGACCCCAACGGCGACCCCATCCTCTACCTCGTCCGCCGCATCGAGTGGGACGCCGCCCTCTTCCGCCGCGCCAGCTCCCGT
>CAXTCB010000115.1:0-7630 GCA_964242875.1 uncultured Acidobacteriaceae bacterium | reverse complement strand
TCCCGAACGCCTTCACAATCCGGTTGCCCGTAATCGTCTCGTGCAGAATGTTCTGGATCTCCGCCAGCTTGTCCTGCCCGCGCCGCGTCGTCTGCCGCACACTCCTGCCGATCCGCCGCGCTGACGAAAGAATGATCGGAAGAAACAGCAGCAGAATCCATGCCAGCTTCCCGCCGTACAACACCACCACGCCAATCAGAAACAGCAGCGTAAAGATCTGCTGCAAAAAATCTCCAAGCACGCTCGACATCGCAAACTGCACCTTCTCGATGTCGTTGATCAGCGTCGACAGCAGCGTTCCCGTCGCATGCTTCTGAAAGAACGCGACCGACCTGCGAAGCACCGCCTCATACAGATCATTGCGGAGATCCGTGATCATCCCGAACCCCGCATAGTTAACCAGGTACGTCCCAACGTAGTCACACGCTGACTTCACCAGCGCCGAGGCCACCAGCGCATACGCCACCACCGTCCACGCATTATGAAAGTGACTCGGAACCAGGAAGTGCAGATTCAACGCATGCGCCAGATGCGGCACCTTGAACACCAGTACATCGCGCGACTGCGCGTCCGGCGCCAGCACGTTATCGAAGATCGGCTTCACCAGCAGCACACGAAACGCCGCCATCGCGCCTACGATCGCCAGCAGCACCACAGACCCCAGCGAGTACATAAGATAGGGCCGGACGTACAGCAACAATCGCCAGAATCGTCTCACGCTGCTGTCACTCTCCGGAGTCGTTCCGCCATGCTGCTATTGTAGGTCTCCCACCGGCCCTCGCTCAGCGCGGCATATCCCGATGCCCCGTCTTCACCCGGTAGCCATCCTCCGCCAACCGCTTCTTCATCTCCTCGGCAATGAACACCGAGCGATGCTGCCCGCCTGTGCACCCGAACGCCACCGTCAGATAACTCTTGCCTTCCTTGATGTAGTGCGGCAACAGAAACTTCATCAGCTCCGTCACCTTATCCAGAAACTCCTGCGTCTGCGGAAACTGCCGCACATACTTCGCGACCTTCGGATGCTTCCCCGTCAGCTTGCGGAACTCCGGCACAAAGTGCGGATTCGGCAAAAACCGCACATCAAACACCAGGTCCGCCTCCGCCGGCACACCGTTCTTAAATCCGAAGCTGATCGTCGACACCGTCAGGTTGCGGTCGCTCTCCTCGCGATCAAACTGTGCATTGATGTGCGCCCGCAACTCATGCACCGTGAACTTCGTCGTGTCGAGCAGAATATCCGCCACATTTCGAATCGGATCCAAACGCTTCCGCTCAGCCCGTATGGACTCCATCACCGTTTCATCCCGGCCCAAAGGATGCGGCCTGCGAGTCTCAGAAAATCTACGGATGAGCGACTCGTCCGATGCTTCGAGATACACAACCCGCGTCGGCAGCGTTCGCTGCACCTTGCGCAGAATAGCCGGAAACTGATCGAGCTTCATTCCCTCGCGAACATCCACCACCAGCGCCGCTCGCTCAATCGACTTCGATTGCCGCACCAGCTCGGCAAACTGCGGAATCAGCTCCAGCGGCAGATTATCTACGGAGTAGTAGCCAAGATCCTCAAATGCCTTCAGAGCCGACAGCTTGCCTGACCCGGAAAGACCAGTCAGCACGACCAGTTCGCGCGGCCCCACCGCCGCATCTTTCTTTGTTCTTCGCGCTGTCGCTGCTTCCTTCTTCGGTGCACGCTTCGCCGGCATGGTGGCATCCTAGCATCCGCCCACCATGGCAGCGAAGCCTGCGTACCGCGCCTCTAAACCTCGGCGGGATCTGCGTCCGCGAGAGCCGCCGACGCCGTCTTCAGATCGTCCTTCGGATGCCGCCGGCCGACCGTCTGCTTCTGGTTGTGCCGCACCGTCTGTTGCTCCACCTTTGCCAGCGCATCGTGCAGCGCCACACTCATATCGGCGCCCTCGGCCGTCGCTACGAACTCAATCTCTTTCCCTTTTACCGTCACCTCGGCGATCTTCCGGTACTTATCCTCGGTCAGAATGACGTGGCAATTGCCAGTCTTCCCGACGATGGTCGAGATCTGCTTCAATCCTTCCTCCGCCTGCTGTTTAAGCTTCGGAGTCACCGTCGTCTGTCGTCCAGTCACTTCAACATTCATCGTGCGTGCACCTCGAGTAACGTCTTCCGTTACGATGCGTCTCAGCGTACACGACGTTGGTGCGTACTGGGGATCTGCAGATCTTCGCGGTACTTCGCCACCGTTCGCCGCGTCACCTGAATACCCTGCCGCTGCAGCTCCGCCGCCAGCTGATCATCCGTCAGCGGCTTGCGCGAGTCCTCATCCTCAATCAGCTTCTTCACCTTGCGCTTGAGCAGCACCAGCGGCAGATCGCCCCCCTCCGGCCCGTTCACGCCCTCTGAGAAGAAAAACCGCAGCTCGAAGACGCCCTGCGACGTATGCACATATTTGTTGGCCACCGCGCGGCTCACCGTCGACGGGTGCACGCCGATCTCCTCGGCAACCTCCTTGATCATCATCGGTCGCAGCGCCTCAACCCCGTGCTCAAGAAAGTCCACCTGCCGCCGGACAATCACCTCGCAGGTTCGCAAGATCGTATTCTTTCGCTGCTCAATGTTGCGCAACAGCTGAATCGCGGACTTGTAGCGCTCCTTCACGTAGTCCTTGACCTGCTTCTCCGTCTGCTCCTGCCCAATCATCTTGCGATAGCTCTGGTTCAGCCGCAGCGCCGGCATGTCCTCTTCGTTCATCAGCACGACAAACTTGTCGTCACGCTTCACGAACGCCACGTCCGGTTCAATCAGCCGCGTCTCAGCTTCGTTAAAGCGCTGTCCCGGCCTGGGATCGAGCGTGCGGATGTACTCTACCGCAGCATTCACCTCATCCGCGGTGCATCCGCAGGCTCGCGTCAGCTCACGCATGTCTTTCTTCTGCAGCAGGCTCAGGCAGTTGGTCACGATGTGCGCCGCGGTCCCAAAAATCCCCGCTGCAGCCTCCGCCGTAACTCCCTTCTGCACGCTGCGCGACGTCGCCGCCCGTCTCAGGGCCGTCGCCGCTTCCATCCGCTGCGCCTCAATCTGCAGCAGCAGGCATTCCCGCAGATCACGCGCGCCTACCCCGATCGGATCGAGCGCATGCATCACCTTCTGCGCCTCGGCCACAATCGCGCGAAGCCGCTCCCGTTCCAGGTCGGCGCCCGTGCCGGCCACGCCCTGTCCCTCGTTCTCCACACTTTCGGCCTTTACCTCTGCTCCCGCCTCGCTCCCACGTCCGCGCATCCCCCGCTCGAACGGTATCGGCAGCGCTCTCGGCGGCACAGCAAACTGCAGCATGGAGTCAATCAACTCCTCATCTGTCGTCAGCAGATATCCACTGTCCTCAAGATTGCCGATGATCAACTCCGCCGCCATCCGGACCTCGGGTCGCAGTGTCATCGACCCCAGCTGCCACATCAGGTGGTCCGTCAGTGTGCTCGGCTGTGAGAGAAAATGCTCGAACGACGGCTTGTCATACTCCTCGAAGTTCGACGCAGTCTTGAACCCGGGATCCAGAAAGTCCTTGAAGTACTCGCCAAAATCGATCTCATCAAACGGGTCCTTCTCGACGCGGTCGCTCTCCGTCGCAACCTCTTCCGCCGAGCGCTCCCGATCCCCTTCCCGGCCCGCAATCTCCTCAAACGAGACACCCGTCTCTTCAAGCTCCTCAAGCACCGGATTCTCGATCATCTCGGTGTTGATCATCTCCTTCAACTCAAGCTTGTTCAGCGCGAGGACGCTGACCATCTGGACAAGTCCAGGGGTCAGGATCTGGCGCTGCGATACTTTCAGGTTCAGCTTTGGTTGAAGTAACACGATCCCTAGACTTCCTTCCTTGCAGGCTTACATCCCTGCCTGCGTGCGCTTAGGTGTTCTACTTGCCCCTGCCACCAGCGACGGCACTCGCGGCGTTCATCTCTACGTTGCCCAGGTGGCCACAGTCTACATGCGACGGCTGCATGTGGTGCCAGTCTATGCTCGCACAACAGTCGCTGCTCGCTTGAAACACCGCTTTTACAACGGAAGTTGTAACATTCCGCCTCACGCAACAGCTCACTCTAGGGAAAATTTTTCGCCTAAATAGATACGTTTTACCTCGGCATCCCGGCCCAGCTCCGCCGGCGTTCCCGCACGAAATATCTTGCCCTCGTTGATGATGTACGCCCGATCCGTGACCGAAAGCGTCTCTCGGACATTGTGGTCCGTGATCAGCACACCGATACCGCTCCGCTTCAAGCCGAAGATAATCTCCTGCAGATCAAGAACCGCAATCGGATCAATTCCCGAGAAGGGCTCGTCGAGCAGAATGAAGGCTGGCTCAATCGCGAGACATCTCGCAATCTCCACGCGTCGCCGCTCTCCACCACTCAACGCGTACCCTCTGGTCTTACGCACATGCCCCAGGTTCAGATCCTCGATCAATCGTTCCGTGCGCGTGCGCCGCGTCTCCCAGCTCAGATCCTGCGTCTCCAGCACCGCCAGAATGTTGTCCTCCACCGTCAGCTTGCGAAAGACCGAAGGCTCCTGCGGCAGATAGCTGATGCCGTGATTCCGCGCTCGCAGATACATCGGCAAACGGCTGATATCTTTGCCATCCACCAGCACCCGACCCGTGTCCGGCCGCACCAGCCCTACGATCATGTAAAAGCTGGTTGTCTTGCCCGCACCGTTCGGCCCCAGCAGCCCGACCACCTCACCCTGTGCAATCGCGAGCGTCACGCCACGCACCACCTGCCGGCCGCCATACTGCTTCCCGATCTCCTCCGCTGCCAGCGTCTTCATCCCTACTGCTTCACCCTCGTATGCGTATGCACACGCCCATCGCCAGTCACGGGCGTACCATCCTTCGCTCGTCCCTCAACTGTCACGCTATTATCCCCCGCGCGAAACCGGAGCGCCGCCCCCGTCACCGATCCATTCACCTCATCCGTCACCTTCGGCGCCACGCCTCCACCGCCCGTCAGCACAAATAGGCCATCCGCCGCGGTGTACACCGCCTGCTGCCCCGTCGCCACGCGACCCGGCTGCCGAATCACAACATCACCGGACGCCGTCACCCTCTCTACACCGCCGCTGGAGAGCCCGCCCAACCCCGCCCTCACGTCCGCTCCCGGTGCGGGCACAGCTTCCTTCTTCGCACTGCTCGCCAGCAACGCAACCGCATCGCGGCTCGTCATCGTGCCATCTGCATCGTCAAGCACCACGCCCTTGCTGAACTCCGCCCGATGCAGCCCGTCGGCATAGTGCAGCCGTCCACTCTGCACCCGCAGCACCTGCGCTCCGCCCTTCTTCGCTTTCGAACCTGCCGTGCCGTCCCCGGCCTCTGGCTTGCTCGCCAGAACAGTCCGCACCGGCATCAACTCACTTGCGTTGCCACCATAGGCGTCAAGCGTCGCATCGTCACGATGGAAGGCCAGCACCGGCGCCTCCACCTGCGATCCTCCCTGCCACAGCCGCGCCCGCAGCTTCGGTGTTCCAAAGAACGTCGCCACCCCGCTCTCCTTCCGCAACATGGCCCGATCCGCAACCGCATGCATCGGCTCCCCCGGTTCAATCACGCCGGGTCCGCCTTCTCCCCCATCCGTCTTGCTCGCCGTCCGCTGCCGATACGTCACCTGCACTGCCCCGACCGCCTCCGTGTCTCCTGTCTTCTGCGTCAGCGTGATCCGATCCGCCCTCATCACGCTTCCTCCATCAGCGATCTCCGGCTCGCCCGTCAGGCTCACATGCCCTGCAGCCGCGTCATAGCGCACCTGCTCGGCTCTGGCATGCGAAGTCTCTGTCCTTGTCGCTCCACCGATCGCTGTCTGCACCGTGCGATCCATCACAACCTTGCCGCGTTGCAGAGCCGTCGTGATCTCCAGCTTTGGTCCGGTCTCTGTCTTCGTTCCCTCTTGGGTTCCGAGCTCGGCCTCCAGATGGTCTCCGTGACTCACCTCCTCCACGCCATCGCGCCGCCGCCGGATCTCCGTGTGCCCATCACCCCGAATCGCGCGCAGCACGGCACCGCCCTGCTCCAGACGAAACTGGCTCACCAGCACATCACCCCGCATCCCCTCTGAGCCCGCCGTGTGCCCCGCCACCTCCGGCAACCCACTCTCAAACCGGGCATCGCCGCTCATCGTCGCCTGCTGCACCCATCGTTTGTTTCCGCTCGCCTCACCGCTCAGCAGCAGATCCATCTCACCGCTCTGCATCGTTCGCGCGCTCCCCACTGCCGTTCCTGTCGATCGTGCTTGCACCCCACCACTCAAATGCACCGCTTTCATCGCACCGCGCTCATCGAAGTGCGCCAGCCCTGTCGCCGCACTTCCCTCCATCTGCTCCTTCTTGGTCTCCTGCTCGCTCACAAAGCGAACGCCCCCCGTCATCTGCGCCTCCTCCGGCCGCCCCTCCCCACGCAGGCGCAGCACGCCGTTCGGTGCCTGCATCCTGCTCTCACCGCTCACCACCTCCACGCCGCCTGAACCCTCCGCTCGCTCGATTCCCCCGCCATCCGCGCCCAGGTGCACCACCATCATCCCCGCCGTCATCGACTCGCCACCTCCACCCTCACTCTCTGCCGCTTCGAGCGCCACATAGCGCGCCGTCCGCAGCACCACCCGATGACTCACCCGATCCAGCTCCGCATGCGCCGCCGTCAACACCGTCGGTCGACCATCCCGTATCGCCGAGATCCGTACCTCGCTCTCGAGCGTCGTCACCCCCGTATCCGAGTTGTACGCCGCGCCGCGCGCCTGCCCTGTCATCCCGCGATACGCAAAATGGATCGGCTGGTCGGTCGAGGCCACTCCCAGGCTTTGCAGGTAAACCAGCCCGCTCGTCACCACGTGGATCGGCTGCGCATCCGCGCTCTTCGCGGGGATCAACTCCGTCGCTGCGCCCCGTGCGTACGCCGCCTTCGCACTTGCACTCGTCGGCGCGGGTGCCTGCAGATCCAGCTGCACCTCGCCCATCGCCCGCACGATCCCATTCTTCTGGTCATACTCAAACTGCTTGCCGTAGATACGATCGGCCCGCCCATCCTTCTCCCCATACAGCACAATCCCCACGTCTTCGAGCCCGGTCCGGCCGTCCTTGTGCTGCGTCGCCTTTGCCGCGTGGATCGTAAACACCGTGCGGCCCTTTACCGACTGCGAGTACGTAAACCCGTTCGTCTCTTTCTGGATATCCGCACCCAATCGTTCCGGCAGGTCCCGCAGCAGCCGATGCGCCTTGTAGTGCGCCACCACCAGAAACCCGGCAACAATCAACGCAACCAGGGCCGCGCCCACCACCACCGCCGCCCGTACCTTCTCGATCGTCGTCCGCATGAGCCCTTGCCTCATCTTCTCATCCGGCGCCCTGCAACCCTGGTCGCCCGCCCGCTACAATCAGACGCATGGCCGACCAGCTCTACCTCAGCCTTTGGTTCCCGAACTTCCGCCTGGAAACCCTTCCCGCCGCGCTCATCAGCGTCATGCGCCAGTTCGCGCTCATCAGCGGCGGCGGCCAGAACGACGTTCAGACCAAACGCGTCCAGGCCGCAGCCGCCTACCCCATCAGCTTCTCTGAAGCCCCCGCCTACCAGCGCCTCTACGTCACCGACGATCGCGCCGAAGAAAACCAGGACACCTCC
>CAXTCB010000114.1:0-7720 GCA_964242875.1 uncultured Acidobacteriaceae bacterium | reverse complement strand
CGAACAACGCCCGCTAAGCCGCCGCCCCACCGCCGCTCGCCGACTCCATCCCGTTCCCTGCCACCACACCCCGGCCCAGCACCACCACCGAATCCCGAAACACCTTTGCCTCATACATCTGCGTATCCGCAGCCTTCAGCATCGCCTGCACCGTGGTCCCGTCCTCCGGATAGGTCGCCAGTCCAAAGCTCCCCGAGAGCTGCAGCGATAACTGCGCCCCTTCCAGAAACGACGCCTCTCGCAGCGCCTCATGCAGCCGTACCGTGGCATGGCATGCGGCCTCTTTGCCGGCATCCGGCAGCAGCACCACAAACTCATCGCCGCCGTATCGGAACGAGCTTGTCCCCGGTCCCATCACGCGTCGCATCAGGTCCCCTACCTCCGCCAGCAGCCGGCTGCCGATCAGGTGCCCATGCGTGTCATTCACCTGCTTGAATCGGTCCAGATCGATAAACAGCAGGCTGAACGTTCCCAGCCGGCCCACCAGTTCGTCGAGCATCGTGTACAGATGCCGCGCGTTGAACAACCCCGTGCAATCGTCTGTAATCGTCAGCTCGTGGATCAGCGTCACCGATCGATTATTCTTGATCGCGATCGCCGCATAATCACACAGAATTCGCAGAAACGAGATCGAATACTCACTCAGCAGGTCCAGCTTGCTGTTCAGCAGCTGGATCACCCCCAGCGTCTTGCCCGCCGAGCGCACCGGCACGCACGCAATCGATTGGATATTCAGCTCCGGATGCGCCCGTGTAAAGGCCGACCACTTCGGATCGATCGACACATCCGGCACGATCAGCGGATTACCCGTCGCCGCCACCCACCCGGCCACGCCCTCGCCCATCGGCACCTTCAGCCCCTTCAGTGTCTCCTGGTTCTCGCCCACGGCAATCACGTAGTAGAGCTCCGCCTCGCTCTCGCTCACCAGCAGCATCGACCACCGCTCCGGCCCGAAGAATCCCGCCATCTTGTTCATAATGGCACCCAGAATCTCCTCGAGCTCTAGGGATGCCGTGACCGCCCGGGCCACATCATGAAACACCCGCAGATGATCCATCTGTCGGCTGTCGATGACCTCGTATTGGCGTCGTTCCTTCACGAGTGCTCTCCCTCCACGAGAATCACCAGAGACAAACGCAGCTCACCAGGCGGCCCTTCTCCGCATCATCCGCCAATGTGAACCATACTCCGCGACGGCTTCTCGAATCCTGCCTCGCCAATATGATGACGAGCCTCTTTTCGTGAAATCACCTTGCTTATGTACGCGTCAAGATCCTCATCGGTTCCCCCGCGAGCCATGACTCCATGCAGATCATGGTCGCTCTGCGAAAACAGGCAGGTCCGTATCTTCCCGTCCGAGGTCAGCCGCACCCGGCTGCAATGCCCGCAGAAAGGCCGGCTCACCGGCGCAATAATGCCAATCTCCCCCAACCCGTCATCGAACGTGAACCGCCGCGCCGTCTCGCTTGCCGCCGTCGCCGGCAGCTCCACCACCGGTCGCACCGCATTCAGCCGCGTCAGAATCTCGTCCATCGTCACCACCTTCTCCGGCGACCAGCTGCGATCCTCCTCGAGCGGCATCCACTCGATAAACCGCACAATCACTCCCTCACGCCGCGAGAACTCCGCAAACGCCTCAATCTGCCCGTCGTTGAACCCGCGCAGCAGCACACAGTTCACCTTCACCGGCCCCAGACCCGCCGCCTGCGCCGCCCGCACCCCGGCCAGCACCTTCTCATAGCTTCTCGGCACCCGCGTGATCGCCGCAAACGTCTCCGGCTCGACCGCATCCATGCTCACCGTCACACGCGACAGCCCAGCCAGAGCCAGAGGCTTCGCCAGCCCGCTCAGTAGATGTCCGTTCGTCGTAATCGCGATGTCGAGCGGCTGCCCTTCGCCATCCGTAATCGCCGCCCCGCCCGGCGTCCACGCCGTTCGCATCCGGCTTAGCTCGGCGACCATCTCCACCAGGCCGGATCGCAGCAGCGGCTCTCCGCCCGTCAGCCGGACCTTCTCAATCCCCAGCCCCACAAATCGCTCGATCATCCGCAGGTAATCCGCGATCGGCAGCTCCGAGAACTGAGCCCCTTCATTCCCCGTGCGACAGTACACGCAGCGATAGTTGCACCGGTCCGTCACAGACACCCGAAGGTCCGTGATCGCCCGTCCATGGCTGTCGCGCAAGCGTCCGCCGGCCTCCCCACCGATCGGCCTCATCGCCGGCCCGAAGCCTGCAATCGAAACCAACTCCGGAAGCTCAAGCGTGACCGACGCCATGCGTCCTCTTCTCACTACGGAAATAGGGACAGCATCTCGCACCGTTCGCACGGTTGCTGTCCCTCCTTCGTATCAGATGCGCCTGGCTCCCCGGCGACACAGCCCACTCCCCGTGCCGGGAAGGTCGTATCCGTCAGGCGAAGCGTCAATAGCTGATGAACTCGTTCGAGCCGCGCTTCCACACAACGCCCAGCAGCCCCGTCACTGCGGAGATTCCGAACGTCAGTGCGTTGAGGTACACCATCGGGTGCGCCCATCCAGGCGACAGGACCAGATCCTGGCCCGACCACAGCGTCAGCAACGTCGAAACAATCAGAAACTGAAAGCAGATCACCAGCATTAACTGCCCACGCCGCCGGCGGCGATCCAGTGCTTCCACCTGGTTCGGGGTCAGCGTACGTTCTTCAACCGGAAGTAATGTATTCGCCATGCCGTGTCTCACTCCACCTGTCTCGACTCATCCCGTAAGATGCGCTCTGCTCGCACAACGCCTGCTTTGCAATTACATCACAGCGACCCCCGGTTTCCTCGCTGTTCTTGCCCCGAAAGAAGCAGAAAAGCGCAGAAAAACAAAGATCAGTCGGCCTTCCCCATCAGCCATCGCTCCGGGTCCGCACCCTACAGAAACGCCACCGACTGGATCCCCGCAACCTCGAAGCGCTTCCGGCACCGGATGTTCTTGCACCCCACCATGTCGTCCCGTCGCACCATGTAGCTCTGCGCCTTGGCAAACCGCGCCCGGTCGCGCTCGTCCGCGCCGCGGGGCAGCTGCGTCCGTTTCCGTCGCACCAGCCAGCTCACCTCGTACTCGTTCTGCTCCCGGCAGTGTGGACACGTCATCATGTGCTTCCGCTGCTCTGGCCGTTCGTCAAAAAAATCTCGCTCTTCCATGACTCCTCCTTCTGCCGCGCCGTCACTCCACGGCGCCTCGCCCGCACCTGCAAGACTAGTGCATCTGCGGAGGAGTTACCATGGCTCCGGCGCACAGCGCGCCGCTCAGGTTCGCTATGGCAAAATCAAAGAAGAAGCTCTATTCCAGGGTTCAGGCCGTCAAAGCAACAGCTCGCGCCAGCGTCGGCATGCCACCGCCCGGGCGCGTTCTGCCTGACCCCAAGAAAAAACACGCCAACACCCGCTCCAAACCGACGCTCGCGCAGCTGCTCAGCCCCACGCGCGACGAAGAATCCTCCAAAGGAGATCCACGGTGATCGCCACACTCCGCTCCACTCGCCTCACCCTCGCCGCCCTGGCCCTCGCCCTCGCCGCACCGCTCCTCCCCGCCCAGAACATCGAGGTCAATAAAGACAACCGCACCGTCGCCGTCACCGCCACCGAGCACGTCACCGTCACCGCCGATATCGCCACCGTCCACATCGGCTACATCACCTACGGCCGCGATCGCGATACCACCTACGCCAACGCCACCAAGCTCTCAAACGGCATCATTCAGGCCCTCACCGCCTCCGGCGTTCCCGCTGACTCCATCGAAAGCGACAACCAGAGCCTCGAACCCACCCAGAACTTCCAGGTCGAGCGCCTTCCGCCCGCCGAGGCCGCCAATCGCAAGTACCAGGTGCAGCAGTCCTGGCTCGTCCGCACCGGCGCCGCCAACGCCGCCAAGCTCCTCGACACCGCCGTCCTCGCCGGTGCCAACCAGTCCGGCCAGATCGACTGGTCGCTCAAGGACGAGTCCACCTCCACCGCCGCCGCCGCCTCCCGTGCCATCCAGCGCGCCCATCGCGTCGCCATCCAGATGGTCTCCGGCTTCGGCGGCAAGGTCGGCGCGCTCCTCTACGCCTCCAACGAAAGCGAGTCCACCGCCGTCCGTCCCGTTCCCATGATGGCCATGCACAAAGCCGCCAACGAAAACGATCCCCTCGCCATCAGCCCCCGACGCATCGATCGCTCCGTCACCGTCCGCGCCATCTTCGCCATCGAGTAAGCCCTATGCTGTGGCGGGCATCGCCGGCGCCGCAAACTCTCCGGTTGTCATTCTGAGCGCAGCGGAAGAACCCCGCATTTCGTCTTTCCGGCCGGAGCGAAGCGACGCGAACATCGCGCAATACGCTCCGAGCACCCCACCTCACCTCGCAACCTCCGCCCCGCCTCCAAGCCCCGCCACATACCGCCGAGCTCTTGGGGCCGGCACCCGTTCCGCCGCCGCCGCACCCCGCCCCGGCAGCCCGCATAGCAGCACCGAATACACAAACCAGTAAAACGCCATCACCGGAATCAGGTTGGTCGCGCCGTCACTCAGCGACACAATCACGTACAGCACCAGCCCCTTTGCCGCCGCGTTCCGTGCCGGATCCACCAGCAGATCCGGCCGCGCCACCATCAGCGCAATCGGAAAGAAAAACAGCAGCAGCAGCGAGCACAACCCCACATATCCGTAGTTCGACAGTGCCGAGGCAAACAGCACCTCCGCAAACCCGTTCAGCGGAACGCTCGGCAGCCACGTCGACGCCCCCAGAATGCTGATCTCTCCCACCCGTCCCCCCAGCGTCGGATCAAACAGGAACGAGAGTGAGTATGAGCTGGCAAACAGCGCCGCAAAGATCGCCACCGCCGTTCCCAGAACAAACAGCAGCGGCTTCCTCGCCCGCTCGAGGTTCACCCGCGGAAACGTCATCGACATCTCGAGCCCCGGCCGTACCAGCGAGAGCAGCTGCTCCACCACCAGCCCCGCCCACACCGTGCGCGAGAGCGTCAGCACCAGCGCCAGCCGCACCGTCACCCGCCGCGCCCGGCTCGGTTCGAGCAGCGTATACAGCGGCAGTAGCAGCAGCGTCGCCACCCCGTACACATTGCCGTTGTTATAGGTCGAGATCAGCTTCAAAAACGCCCCGCGCGCAATATGCTTGGTCAGCTCAATCTGCCCGTAGTCGGCCAGGTTCACCGTCAGCATCGGTATCTCGATCAGGTGACCCGTCAGCGGCCGCCAGAAGAAGAGAAAAATGCCGTACGCCGCCGCCCAGAAGATGCACCGGCAGAAAAGCCGCACGAATCGCTGCCGATCGATCCCCGGAAAAAACGCCGGGTACACAAACAGAAACAGAAGCGGCAACGCAAAGAAGTTCACCAGCAGGCTGATCAGGTACTCGAGCGTGGCAAATCCGTTCGCCTGGTAGCTGTACAGCACAATCAGCTCAAATGGCAGCACCGTCCCCATGGCCGCCAGCGCCAGCGCGCTCATGCGCAGCGGCAGAAACAGCATGCGGTACACCAGCGCCGGCACCGCCGTCACCGCCAGAATCAGGTATCCCCAGGTCAGCGGAGCCCCCGCCAGCTTGATCCCGCCCTTGGGAAACAGCACCAGAAACACCAGGAGCAGCGCTACCGTCATCGCGAGCAGCCGATGCCGCCTCCGCCCCTCCGCGCCGCCCATCCCTCACCGGCTCCAGCGCACGTTCTGCTTGATCGAGACCAGGTGCGTCCGCTGCACCGGGTCCGCCAGGATGCGGCGTCCCAGCAGCTGCAGCGCCACCGCCGCCAGCCCCACCAGCAGCGATGCTCCGGCCGCCCCCATCAGAAACAGCTTCCGCGGCGGCCACGTCGGAGACTCCGGAACAATCGCCGGATCGATCACGTCAAAGGTGTTGTTCGTCGTTCCCTCGCCCATCCGCAGCGTCTCAAAATGGCTCGACAACGACGTCACCAGCGCCTCGTGCGATCGCACCTCGCGCACCTTCCGCTCGTACTCCAGGTTGACCTTCGGCATCCTGCCCGCCGGTGAGGCTGCACCGACCGCCCCACCGCCGCTCGCACTCTCCATCTGGTGCTCCTGCACCTGCAGCTGCCCGATCTGCGATCGCAGCCGCTGCACCTCCGGGTTCTGTTCGGTCGAGCCTTGCAGCAGCGCCGCCAGCTGCACCTGCAGCCCCGTAATCTGCGATCGAACATTCGCAATCGCGCTCAGGCCGATCTGCGTCTGCGTGTCCATCTGCACAATGCCCGATCCCAGCTGCGTCCGCTGCAGATCCATCTCCGCCGCCGCCAGCGCGTCCTTCTCCCGCCCCAGCTGCTGCTCGAAAAACTTCCGCTGCAGCTCCGCCTGCGCCGTCGTCATCGACTCCTGCAGGCTCTCGAGCGCGCCCACATACGCGTTCGCAATCCGCGTCGCCATCACCGCATCCCGGTCGCGCACCAGGATGGTGATCGTGTCGCCCGGAATAAACTTCGTCATCCCGCTCAGCCGTCCACGCGCCGCCTCGCCGCTCTTCGTCTCGAAGTACGCGAACAGGTTCGCCCGCCGCACCACATCGTCCCGCAGCGTCCGGCTCACCAGCAGGCTCAGGTAGTTGTTGCCCGGCTTCACGCCGGTAAACAACGACGCCAGGTTGGAGCTGCCGCCGCCGCCGTTATCCTTCGGCAGAATCACCGCCGTCGCCTCGTACTGCGCCGGAATCCGCAGAATCACCACCGCCGCCAGGGCAAACGCGATCAGCGCCGCCAAGAGCGCCGTCCGCCACTCCGCCGTAAACAACGCAACAACGTGCAGCAGATCAACCTTGTCGTCGATCTCCTCGGCGCTCTGCTCCGTGGGGCCGTTCTCCATCTCGTATCGCATCGCTCCTGCTCTTCCTGAATCACAGCATAGATCGAATCCACCCCCGCTTCATCCCCGCCCCCGCCGCTTTCGCGCATCGGTGCACTCCCTCCATCACCTCCCGCGCGCCGGCTCTCTCCTCCTGCACCCGCTTGCAGCACCCCCGGAAGCGGCCTCGCACAGGGGCGGCATGCGCCCCGTCGCCCTTACACATCGGTTCCCCGTTCTTCGCGCCCTCACCGCCGGCGGCCGGGGTCCATGCACACCCACGCTTCGCCCCACGCGCATCCAACCCACTCGAAGGAGACCCGCATGAAACTTCTTGTTATCGGCGCCACCGGCAAAACCGGATCCGCCGTCGTCGAGCAGGCCCTCGCCGCCGGCCACACCGTCACCGCCTTCGTCCACAACGCCGAAACCTACACCCACTCGGGCGTCCACGTCGCTGAAGGCGATGCCCTCAACCCCGACCAGGTCGCCGCCGCACTCGCCGGCCAGGAGGCTGTCATCGACACCCTCGGCGGCGCCGCCCCCTACGCCACCACCACCCTCGAAACCGACGCCGCCCGCATCCTCGTCGCCGCCATGCAGCAGCACGGCGTCCGTCGCCTGCTCGTCGTCTCCGCCCTCGGCGAAGGCAACAGCCTCGCCAACGCCTCCTTCGTCTACGAGCACATCCTCCTGCCCACCTTCCTTCGCGGCGTGCTCAAAGACAAGGCCGGCATGGAAGCCGAAGTCTCCACCAGCGACCTCGATTGGACCCTCGTCCGTCCTCCTCTTCTCAGCGACGATGAACCCACCGGCTCCATCCGCACCTACGACGCCGACGACGGCAACACCGCCCACAAAATCACCCGTGCCGACCTCGCCGCCTTCCTCGTCAGGGAACTCCCC
>CAXTCB010000113.1:0-7987 GCA_964242875.1 uncultured Acidobacteriaceae bacterium | reverse complement strand
TGGCGTTCTTGTAGTGGCGATCTTTCTTCCACCAGATGCCGCCGCCGCAGGTGGTATCCCAGCCGCCGGACATGTCGGCGAAGATGGTTTCGGCCATGTGGAGATAGCGCTTGTCATGTGTGAGCTCGAAGGTGTCGATCCAGGCGAGGGCCCACCAGCCTTCGTCGTCGTAGAACTCATTGAGGAAGCTGGGGTGACGTTTGGGAGCCTGGTCGAAGGTGTTTCGGAGGGTGGTGCGGAGGCTCTTGTCGCGGGTGAGGCGGGAGGTGTCAGCGAGGGCGGTGATGGCGTTGGCGGAGTTCCACCAGCCGGTGGTGTTGAAGAGGCCGGTGTCGTGGTTGTAGAGAGTTAACAACGCAGTGGCTGCGGTGTGGGAGCGGCCGGACGCTTCAGCTTTGGTGACAGGCGGGACGGCTGCTCCTTGTGCGTGGATTCGGGAGGAGAGCAGCAGAAGCAGACAAGCGGCGAGCGAGAGGGGGCGGAGGCGAGTGGGCATGGTGGTGGCTCGAGAAATGGTGTGAGAGGGATAGAGGAGTAAGAAGCGGCTATCGGCGGCCGCGGAGAAAGAAGAAGAGAAGAAGCAGAACGATGAGGAAGCCGAAGCTGCCGGGCCAGATAAACCAGCCACCGCGCGAGCTGTAACCGCCGACCATAAGGCAGCCGGTGAGGGGGAGAGTGGCGAGGAGTGCCAACGCGGCGATGGTGACGGTGGTGAGACGAGTGCGATCGGTCATAGGAGCTCCGGGCTGGCGAGGGTTAGTGAAGCAGGAGGCTAACGATACTGGCGCTCATGAGATTGGCCAAGGTGCCGGCGAACATGGCGCGGAAGCCGAGGCGGGCGAGGTCGTTGCGACGGGCGGGGATGAGGGCGCTGATGCCCCCGATCTGGATGCCGATGGAGCTGAGATTGGCGAAGCCGCAGAGGGCGAAGGTGGCGATGGAAAAGGTGCGAGGGGCGAGGGTGGATTTCTGTGCGCCGAGCTGGGTGAAGGCGATGAACTCGTTGAGGACGGCGCGGGTGCCGAGCAGGTTGCCGATGGTGCGGGCGTCATGCCACGGGATGCCGATGAGCCAGGCAACGGGGGCTCCGATGACGCCAAGGATGGTGTTGAGGCTGGTGGGGAAGGAGACCTCGTGTGAGCCGATGTGGTGCACGCCGAGGCCGTTGTGGATGCCGAGCATGATGGCGTTGGCGAGGCCGACGAGGGCGAGGAAGCTGATGAGCATGATGGCGACGTTGAAGGCAAGCTGGCCGCCATCGATGGTGCCACGGGCGATGGCGCCGATGAAGTTCTCGTCGCGGTGCTGCTCGTCGGGCGGCATGTTGACGGTGCCGGCGGTGGCGGGCTGCTCGGTTTCTGGGACGAGCATTTTCGCGACGAGGATGGTGCCGGGCGCGGTCATGATGACGGCGGAGAGCAGGTCCTGCGCGTTGATGCCGAAGCTGATGTAGGCGGCCATGATGCCGCCGGAGACGTGTGCCATGCCGGAGGTCATGATGGTCATCAGCTCGCTGCGCGTTGCACCCGCAAGGAACGGCCGGATGGTGAGAGGGGCTTCGGTCTGGCCCATGAAGATGCTGGCGGCGACGTTGGTGCTTTCGGCGCCGGAGGTTCCCATGGTGCGGAACATGATCCAGGCGACGACGCGGATAACGTACTGCATGAAGCCGATGTGATAGAGGATGGCAAAGAAGGCACTGACGAAGATGATGGTGGGAAGCACGGCGAAGGCGAGGACGGCGAGCGGCGAACCGGGTGTGCCAAGCGGGCCGAAGACGAGCGAGGAGCCATCGACCGAGTGGGCGAGCAGAGAGGTGATGACTGAGGATGCGGAGTGCAGCAGGCGCTGGCCGAGGGACCACTTGATGACGAGGAAGGCGAAGAGGATCTGCAGACAGAGACCCCAGATGACGGTGCGCCAGCGGATGGCGCGGCGATCGGTCGAGAAGGCGTAGGCGAGCGCGAGGAAGACAGCGAGGCCAAGGAGGCCGGTGACTCGGGGCAAGAGGTGATCTCCGATGGTGCGGGACAGAAGGGCTGTGAGTGCAGTGTACCCGGGGGAGAGTCCAGCCGTGATTTCTCTGGCCGGGACGGTGAGGCGGAGGACAAGCAGTTCCGAAGACGCTGCAGCGACGAGCCGGCTTCGATGCTCCAAGCGAAGCAGATGCTGCGGGTTTTCAGAAGAGGAGGACGGCGACACGGGCAGCGGCGAAGCCCGGATCCCTAGCTGCGGAGGGGCATGCTCCGACTGCAGCGCTGCGGTAGGTTGATCGCCGGAGATGCTCCAGAAGAGCGTCCGGGAGCATGGAAGTGTCGCCATCCCACTGCACGATGAGGAGTGCGCCCGGCGCGGTACTGGCCCGCTGCATGCAGGTGTCGCGAGCAAGCTGAGAGGTGGTCACGGCTGTAAGACCTTGCTGCTGCAAAAGGGAGATAACGTGCGTCTCGATGGCGTCGATGTCGGTCAGCGGAGCCGCGCGTGAGAAGTCCTGAACGGCATAGAGAACGCCATCGCGGGTGAGGACGGCGATGCCGATTGCGGTGAGCTGCGGGTTGAGGAGATTTGCGCGATGAACAGGTGTCGCCATCCAAAGCTGTTCGAGAGCAAGAGGAGAGGTGCGTCCGCGTGCGAGGTTTTCGGAGATCATGCTGAAGTGAGCGCCCGCGTTTGCCGCGCGCGTGAGCAGGTTGGGTTCGGCGGGATACTGGTGTTGCAAAGAACCGGATTCTCCTGCCAAGCGGAGTGCATGAGCCTGAGCGGCAGCGGCGAGGGATGGGTCCCAAGTGAACGGAGCAAGGTGTTGCTCGGCACGGATGCGGTTGGTAAGGGCAAACAGCGTGCGGACGGCCTGAAGATCTGGAGATTGGGTGTGGACTGCCGGGGTGGCGAAGAGGAAGAGGAAAGCAAACAGAATGCCTTGTCGGTGCGTCATGCCGGGCTTCCCCTTTCGACCGCTGCACCATGATGAACCCGGGGTGAACGCGAAAGTTGGGGGCTAACAATTTCGAGATGTAGCGATGGTGAGAGCGAGGCGGCAGAGCACCCGATCCATGCTCTTAAGTGCTAGATGAATCGAGTGCGCTGAGGCTCCGTGCGCTCGGTCAGGTTTCGGACACACGCGATGAGGGCTAGCTCAGGACCTTGTCTACCGCTTTCTGCGCGCGGGCGTGTTCGCTCGAAAAATCTGTAAGAGCGACGATGGCTCCCTCGATAAGCGAGCTGCTGGTGAAGATCTTTGCGGGAGCCGTTTCGGCGAAGCCGAAGACGAAGGGCAGCGCCCACGAGGTGGAGGCAAAGGCGCCGTCGATCTGGCCGTGCGTGTGGAACGAGATCAACGGCGTCACGCCCAAGGGATAGTCCGTGAGTAGCGACTGCACAAGGACGAAGGCACCCGTGGTGAGGGATGCTGCCGCGGCGCGTTTGTTTGACTTGAGAAAGATGAAACCGAGGGTGAGGAAGAGGCCGGCGTAGCAGTAGTCGAGGATGCCGTGCGTTCGGGAGTCGATGTCTTTATGAAGGCGACTCTGGATTGCAGGAAGAAGATCTGACGCTTTGGTCGACATGCAGGTGCTCCTGTGGCTCGGGTTGAATGGACCGGGTGAGGTCGATGAGAGGCGTGGGGGCCGCGATCCAGATGGTGAGGGGCTGCGACGCAGAAAGGAATGGAGTCAAGCGTGAAGCAGCAGTTGACCGCATGTCCGACGTTCATGGAGTACGACGGTGGCCGGGTGGGGACGGGATGTACCTCCGGCTTGCCGAACAGTGAGCAAGGGGCTTGCGGCTGCGTGAGATCAAATCGGGTGAGAGGAGGCGGACGTTATGCCATGGCCGATGCCGCTTCATGGCGAAGGATCTCCTGCACCAAGGGATGGGTTTCGGGTGGGGTGGCGAAGATGCGGAGTGCATCGCGGATCATGGTTTCGGGTTCGTCGAGGAGGGCGGCCTCTTCGGCGAAGAGGGTTACGAGAGGCTGACCGGTTTGAAGGGGATCGCCGAGTTTGGCGTGCATCTCGATGCCTGCGTAGGCGCTGACTGGCTGGCCGGGACGGGTGCGACCTGCGCCGAGACGCTGGACCGCCCAGCCGACCTGCTTGCAGTCCATGCTGCCGAGAAAGCCGGCGCACGGGGCGGGAAGGGTGCGCCGGGCTGCGGGCTGATGGTGTTGAAGGGGGTCGATGAAGATGGAGGTGTCGCCGCCCTGGGCTGCGACGATGCCGAGCCATGCCTGATAGGCGGAGCCATCATCGAGGAGATGCCGGGCAAGCGCGGCGCCAGCGTCCGGGGAGGTTGCGCGGCCGGCGAGGTGGAGCATGTGGCCGGCGAGGGTGAGCGAGAGCTCGATGAGATCACGGCTGAGCGGATGCGGGTGATTCTGGAGGATCTCGACGCACTCGGCGACCTCAAGCCAGTTGCCGGCGAAGCGGCCGAGGGGCTCGTCCATGCGGGTGAGCAGGGCGACGGTGGTGGTGCCGGCGCAGGTGCCGGTTTCGACCATGAGACGAGCGAGCTCACGGGCCTGACCGAGTGAGGGCAGGAAGGCACCGGAGCCAACCTTTACGTCGAGCACAAGAGCATTGAGCGACTCGGCGAGTTTTTTGCTCATGATGCTGGCGGTGATGAGGAAGGGCGACTCGACGGTGCCGGTGTGGTCGCGCATGGCGTAGAGGAGGCGATCGGCGGGGACGAGGGATGGGGTCTGACCGATGAGGGCGGCGCCAGTGTGGCGAAGGACGTCGGCGAAGCGGGGGAGGGAGAGTTGGGTGTCGAAGCCGGGGATGGTTTCAAGCTTGTCGAGGGTGCCGCCCGTATGACCGAGGCTCCGACCGCTGATCATCGGGACGCAGATGCCTGGAACGCCCGCGGGTGTGGGATGGGCGAGGCCGGCGGCGGCGACGATGGGCGCGATGAGCAGGGACGTTTTATCGCCGACGCCGCCAGTGGAGTGCTTATCGACGGTAAAGGTGTGGAGCGGCGCTGCATCGAAGGTCTCGCCGGAGAAGCGCATGGCGTCGGTGAGCGTGGCGAGCTCGCGAGGAGAGAGGCCGTGCTGGTAGATGGCCATGAGGAGGGCGCCGAGCTGCGCGTCGCTGATGGTTGGGTTGCGGATCGAGCTGGAAGGCGGGTGGTGCGCCGCAGGTGCGTCGCGGTTGGCCCCGTTTGCGACGACTGCCTGGACGAAGAAGCGGATTTCCGGGTCGGAGAGCTCCGCTCCCGTGCGTTTGCGAAGGATCAGGTCGAGAGCGTGGATGGGCGGTGCGATGTCTGGCATGGGATCTGAAGCCCGGATCTTAGGCCGGAGCGAAACGGAAGGCGGCGGGCAGAAGATCGGCGAGGGTACAGCTTTGACTGGTGACGCTGCCGGAGGTGTTGAGAGCGGGGAAGAGCACGGTGACGGCGGAGGGATCTGGTGCGAACTCGAGTAGGGTCTGGCGGCAGGCGCCGCAGGGGATGGAGGCGGCCTGGTTGAGGTTGGCGACGGCGACCGCGGCGATGCGGATCTCCGGGCCGAAGCGGGCCACCGCTGCGGCAATGGCAGTTTGTTCCGCGCAGCAGGTGAGGCGAAAGCTGGCATTCTCGACGTTGCAGCCGGTGACGACCTCGCCGGCGTGTGGGCCTCCGAGCAGGAGCGCGGCGCCGACACGGAAGTGCGAGTACGGCGCGTAAGCATTCTCGGCGGTCGCCAGGGCATATGAGCGCAGGGACTCAGCGGCGGCGAGCGGGAGTGGCGTTGCAGGGGATGCGAGGATCTCTGACATGCTGTGGCGAGGCTACGCGGGTGATGGTCGCGAGGGCAAGGTCAGTCTTGATGCGGATGGCAAGTGCCTGACGGGGTTCCAGTTCGATGCCCGCTCAAGAGCGTAATCGAGGGGACCAAATGCCGGGTCGCGCATCCAATAAGCATGGCTAAACCGCCGGCGAAGGCGACAAAGATGGCGAAGGCTCCGCGAGCCGGGAAGAAGGCTGGCGTCATCGAGGGCACGGGGCCTAAGGATGAGGCGATACCTGGCGCGGCGGAGCGATCGGGCGACACGCGCGTTCATGCGGAGGTCTCACGCGCGGGCCTGGTGGCGGCCGGCGTGGTGGATGATGCCGGAGATCGGGCGATCGCGGCGGACCGGGCTCTGGGCCTGTTTCATCCGATTACGGCGAAGTGGTTTCGGGCGGTGTTTGACGGACCGACAGCGCCGCAGATCGAGGGATGGCCAGCGATCGCGCGGGACGAGTCGACGCTGATCCTGGCTCCTACGGGAACGGGGAAGACGCTGACGGCGTTTCTGTGGTGCCTGGACAAGCTGATGCTTCAGACTTCGCCCCAGGCCGAGGAGGGATGCCGTGTGCTGTACCTGTCGCCGCTGAAGGCGCTGGCGGCGGATGTGGAGCGAAACCTGCGCAGCCCGCTGGCGGGTATCGCCAATATGGCGAAGCGTGAGGGGGTGCCGGTGCGGATGCCGGAGATCAGCGTGCGAACCGGGGATACACCGCAGAAGGAGCGGGCGCGCTTTCGCAAGCATCCGGGCGACATTTTGATCACGACGCCGGAGAGCCTGTATCTGCTGCTGACGAGCGAGGCGGGCGAGTCGCTGCGGTCGGTCGAGACAGTGATCATTGACGAGATCCATGCGCTGGTGCCGTCGAAGCGTGGAGCGCACATGGCGCTGAGCCTGGAGCGGCTGGAGGCGCTGACCGGACGGAGGCTGCAACGCATCGGTCTGAGTGCGACGCAGCGGCCGCTGGAGGAGGTGGCGCGGTTTCTGGGTGGGGCTGAGGGCGGTGTTGTGCAGGATAGCGCTCTCCCGGCGCTCGGCAACGGAGGCGCGCCGCAGGAGTCGAGCGAGTCGGTGACCGCGGCTGTGGTGATCGCGGAGCTGGGGCCCGGGGATGCGCCGCTTGAGCCGGGGACGACGGCTGCGGATGAAGGGGCTGTTGATGCGGGCTTGATGGCGGTTGCGGGAGGCGGCGCAGCGAGCGTGGCCGAGGCTGAGGCGAAGGCGGATGCGGTGAGTGGGGTGCGATACCGACCGGTGACGGTGGTGAATGCGGGAGCGCGCAAGGTACTGGAGCTGCGGGTCGAGGTGCCGGTCGAGGATATGGCGCGGCTGGGCGAGATCCAGGACCTGCCGAGCGGGCCGGCGAGCCAGGGGCCGAAGCGGACGTCGATCTGGCAGTCGATCCATCCGCGGCTGCTCGAGATTATTCGCGAGCGGACGTCGACGCTGGTGTTTGTGAATGCGCGGCGGGTGGCGGAGAGGCTGGCTGGAGCGCTGAACGAGCTGGCGGGCGAGCCGATCGCGCGGGCTCATCATGGATCGCTGGCGGCGGCGCAGCGGACGGAGATTGAAGAGCTGCTGAAGGCAGGGAAGATCAGGGCGCTGGTGTGTACGTCGTCGCTTGAGCTGGGCATTGATATGGGCGCGGTGGATCTGGTGATCCAGATTGAAGCGCCGCCGAGTGTGGCGAGCGGGATGCAGCGGATCGGGCGGGCAGGACACCAGGTGGGCGCGCCGTCGACGGGGATCATCTTTCCGAAGTACAGAGCGGATCTGATTGCGTGCGCCGCAGTCACAAAAGCGATGCACGAGGGGCATGTGGAGTCGACGCGGTTTTTGAGAAATCCGCTGGACGTGCTGGCGCAGCAGATGGTGGCAGTGATCGCGCACCCGCCGCTGGGTGTTGCAGATGCGGAGCGGCGATCGAAGCGGGCGGACGAAGAGGCGATGAGCCCGGGGATCAGCTATGACGCGCTGCTGGGGCTGGTACGGAGTGCGGCACCCTTTGCGGGGTTGAGTGTCGCGGTGTTTGAAGGCGTGCTGGACATGTTGGCGGGACGGTATCCGTCAGACGAGTTTGCGGAGCTGCGGCCGCGGGTGACGTGGGATCGGCAGCGGAACTGGATTACACCGCGTGGGGGCGTAAAGAAGATTGCGATTTTGAACGGCGGGACGATTCCGGATCGTGGAACCTATGGCGTGTTTCTGGCGGGGCA
>CAXTCB010000112.1:0-8141 GCA_964242875.1 uncultured Acidobacteriaceae bacterium | reverse complement strand
CAGTCAGTCCGCCAGGCGGAGCCTCTGCGAACCTCCCGAGCGACTTGTCATTCAGGCTTTCGCTGAAGACTCACCCCACTCGCATGACGCCCCAGGCCATTTGGCCGCGCCATTGCCCGCAGTCTAAGCCCGCGCAGGCGTGAACGCAAGTTTGTCTCGATCCAGCGCACGTCAGGATCAGCGACCGCTCGATCGGCGAGGGCGCCACCGCAGCGCAGCCGAGACCGTGCCTGCCGAGCGACGGAACCGGGCCGATGCGCTGGTACACTCGCCTGCAGTCGGGCACCCTCCGCTCTGGAGCGCGCCGCCACCCAGGAGATCCAGTCAGCCCATGGCAACAGCCCCACACAGCAGCGCCGGCCGCACAACCTTTAAACCCTTTGTCGCCGCGAGCGAGACCCGGCCTGAGCTCTCCGTGCGGGCGCTGCTGCTGGGCGCGATCTTTGGGGTGCTGTTTGGCGCGGTCACGGTGTATGTCGGCCTGCGCGCCGGGCTTACGGTGGCGGCGTCGATCCCCATCTCGGTGCTCTCGATCTCCATTCTGCGGGCGTTTGGCAAGGCCTCGATCCTCGAGAACAACATCGTCCAGACCACGGGTAATGCCGGCCAGTCGATCGCGTCGGGCGTCATCTTCACGCTGCCGGCGCTGATCTTTCTCGGCTTTGATCTTGAATCGACGCGGATCTTTGCCCTGGCACTCTTTGGCGGCTGGCTGGGCGTGTTGTTTATGATCCCGCTGCGCAAGCAGCTGATCGTCGACGAGCATGAGACCCTCGCCTATCCCGAAGGCACGGCCTGCGCGGACGTGCTCGAGGCCGGCGAGCGCGGCGGCTCGTTTGCCTCGCGGGTCTTCCTCGGCCTCGGCCTGGGCGGCCTGTACACGCTGTTCCAGAACGAGAACCTGTTCGGGCTGTTTCCGTCGACACCGGACTACCAGCCCGACTTCGGACCGCAGCACCTGCTGAAAGGCTCGGCCATCCGCGCGGACGTGACGCCGGAGTACCTGGGCGTGGGCTACATCATCGGCATCCGCGTGGCGGCCGTGATGCTGGCGGGCGGGGCGTTCTCCTGGCTGGTGCTGATGCCGGCGATCACCTTCTTCGGTTCGCATCTGGCAACGCCTCTTTACCCCGGCACGGTTCCCATTGCGCAGATGAGCCCGTCCGATCTGTGGAAGACCTATGTGCGACCCATGGGCGCGGGCGCCGTGGCAGCGGCCGGCCTGATCACGCTCTGTCGCACCCTGCCGACCATCTTCGGCGCCCTGACCACGGGCCTTCGCACGGCTGCCGCCAGACGTCGCGGCGGCGCGGCGGTTGCCCTGGCAAGCACGGCCCCGAAGCGAACCGAGCATGATCTGCCGCCCATCGTCGTCTTCGGCGGCTCCGTCCTGCTGGTGCTGCTGCTGTGGATCTTTCTCGAGTTTCACCCCGTTCCCGGCGCGCAGGTGGGGGCGCTGGCCAACCTTGCCGCCAGCCTGCTGGTTGTCGTCTTTGGCTTCCTGTTCGTCACGGTGAGTGCGCGTATCGTCGGCATCGTGGGCTCGAGCGCGAGCCCGGTCTCCGGCATGACCATCGCGACCCTGATGGCAACCGCGGCGATCTTCCTGGTCAAGGGATGGACGGCGCCGGCCTTTGGCGCACTCGCCATCACCATCGGCGGCATCGTCTGCATCGCCGCCTCGAACGCCGGCGACACCGCGCAGGATCTGAAGACCGGCTACCTGATCGGCGCCACCCCGTGGAAGCAGCAGCTGGCCATCATGATCGGCGTCATCATCTCGGTGTTTTCGATCGGCGCCACGCTGAACGCGATGAACACCGGCCTTGAGACCTTCCAGAAGCTGCCGCGGCCGATCCCGCTCTCGCTTTCCGCGCTGCCGAGCGGCGTCGAAGACAAGGGCCACTTCACGCGAGACCATGTTCTTCTAACCAGCCACGCCGAGACCGGCCGCCACGATGCCGACCATAAAGAGGAGCTGCCCTCCGCCAGCAGCTATGAGCTGCTGAACGCCATCGGCTCAAGCACGCTTGAAGACGGCAAGTATCTCTTCAACCCGGCCACGAACCAGATCGAAGTGCAGTGGATCCAGGGCATCGGCTCCGAAAAGGCTGCGGCGCCGCAGGGCCGGCTGATGGCCACCGTCATCAACGGCATCCTCTCGCGCAAGCTACCGTGGTCGCTGGTACTGCTGGGTGTGGCGCTGGTGATTGCGGTGGAGCTGCTCGGGGTGCGGTCGCTAACCTTTGCCGTGGGGGCGTATCTCTCGATCGCGACCACGCTGGCCATCTTCGTGGGCGGCGTCGCCCGCTGGATGGTCGATCGCGCCATGCTGCAGCACGCGGCGCGAGAGCGTGTCGCGGCGCATACCGCGTTAGTCGACCGCTGGACAACAGCCCGGTCCGCGTGGCGTGCCAGCCAGCCGTCAGTCCCAACCCTTCCCGGGGTCGAAGGCCTCGACGGAGAGCAGCGGTCGGTCAGGTCAGGAGACATCACCGAGACGGCAAACGATCACGTCGCCTTTATGGCGGCCCATCCCGAGCTGCTTCCCTTCGGCGGCTTTGATCCCACAAACCCGGAGCACCTGGACCCGGCCACCGGGCTGCCCACGCCGACCCTGCTCACCATGCGCGACCCTGCAGTCGAAAGCGAGATCTCCCCCGGCTCGCTCTATGCGTCCGGCCTGATCGCCGCCGGCGGCATCGTCGGCCTGCTGGGCGTGGTGGTCAAGCTGTACGAGAACTTCTTCGACCGCACCTTTCCCCGCTTTCACGAGACCAACCCGCTGCACCAGGACTGGATCAGCGTGGTCGCCTTCGCCGCGCTCGCGTACAGCCTGTACTACTTTGCGCGAAAGCCGCTGGAGAGCTGATCGCGAGCCACCCTTTGTCCTGCGATGAAGCAAAAGAATGCCGTTCAGGGTGGAAAGTCTCTTCCTTCCAGTGTGTCCTGAAGCGCGATTCTGCTGATTCCAGGTGAGATCTTGCCTCAGCACGGGATGGCTACGAACGTGCAACCTCCCGTATGTGCCGTGTTCCTCCGGCGCCTGAGGTCAGCTTGAACCAGCCCGCTCCGAAGACCACCGCACGTCCCGAGCTATTGCCCTGGCAGGCCGCCCTGATGGTCGTCTGCGTCACCGCAGCGGGCCTGTTCCACGAGCATCCTCTGGCGCTGCGGCCGCTCGCCGCCCGGCTTGAGACCGCCCGTCTACACCCGGGCGTGGAGCATGCGGTGCATCCCGCCGATCCGGTCAATGCCGCCCTGTGGCTCGGCCGCTAACGTCCGGCTGCGTACCCGGCCGCGGCCTTCGCTCCGCCTGCGCGTTTTCCCGTTGCCGCCGCAGCTCTGCCTGGAACGCCGCCTCCCGCTCCGCCACGGCACGGCGATAGCCCTCAGGATCGACCCATACCGAAGCGCTCTCGTGCCCCGAACGCGACAGCTTGGACAACATGTTGAAGTAGCTGCCATGCGCGCCCAGGAAGAGGTCGCACGGCAGAGCTCGAAGCTCGGCAAAGGTCTGCGTGAAGTCCGCCGCAATGCCCGGATACGACGCCTTCCGCGTGGGCGTATCGACCAGCCGAAACCCGGGATTAACGTTCCAGCTGCCCACGATCACCGCCTGCAGCGGTCTGCCCCGCTCAACCACCTGCATCGTCCAGGTCGTACAGCCGCGGGTATGGCCGGGGGTCTTGTGAGCGACCAGCACGGCGCCGCCGAGCCTGACCTCGTCGCCGTCGTGCAGCACGCGATCGACCCTTGTCGACGGGTAGCGAGAGCCGTTCCCGTACGCGAAGTCTGCCCGGCCGCCGCTCTCCACGACGGGTACGTCCGCATCCATGACCATGTACCGGGCACCCGTGAGATGTTTGATCGCAGCACTGCCAGCAGCGTGATCCACGTGCGCGTGGCTGATGAGCAGGATCTTCACGTCGGAGAACCGGAAGCCGAGCTGCTCCACACTGTGGCGGATCTGCGGAACCGATTGCTGAAGGTTGGAGTTGATCAGGATGTCGCCGGCCGGGGTCACCACCAGGTAGGCCGCCAGGTCCTGGCTGCCGACGTAGAAGAGATTGCCGGCGATACGAAAGGGCTGGAGCGGCGTGGTCCAGAGGGCCCGTTCCTGAGAACGCGCTTGCAGTCCCGTGAGGAGGATCAGGAACGCCGCGAAACGTCGGTGGAATGCTCGCATGTTCGCCTCGTCAAACAGCCCTTAGATCGAGCCAGGGTTGACTTACACGGTAGGAGTGAGACTCTCTGCATCGAAAGATGAACGAAAGGGCAATCCAGCTTGCGGAGGACGAACGGGGCTCCTCTGCACCCTCACCAAGACAGGAAGCAATGATCCATCGATTGTGGCATGTCAGTTTTCTTGCATTTTTTTCTCTCCTTCTGCTGCAGGCTCAGGGAGCTGTTCTGAACGAAGCGCCTGGTGTCGGCCAGACGGCGGCCGCAATCGCGAGCCAGACCGTGACCGACACCGTGCCCGAGGCGCAGACACCTCCGCCAGCGCCTGAGGCCCAGCCCGTGGCCGCCGCTCTGCGTGCTTCGGAGGAGCCTGGGCCGCTCGCCGCCCCACCCCTTCTCTCTGGTCGCTCCACGCCGGCCGGGCGCTATGGGTACGGCGCGATCGGCGCGTATCAGTCGAAAGCCGGGCAGCCGACCGCCACCGGGCAGGAGCCGTACCACTGGAAGGGCCTGCTGCTGCAGTCCTTCGCCTTCCTGATGCTGGAACATGGACCGCGTGTGCTGACGGCCGACGCCGCGGATCGTCATCTGCTGCTCAACAAGCCTCTCTGGTCGGACTACTGGGCCTCTCTCGGCCAGTTCAACATGCATCGCTGGAACGATGGCGACAGCTTTGCCGTGAACTACATCGGCCACCCCATGCAGGGAGCCATCTCCGGCTATATCGAGGTACAAAACGATCCGCGCGGGCGGGCGCTCGAGTTCTCGCGCGATCGACACTACTGGAACAGCCGTTATCGCGCCTTCCTCTGGTCGGTCGCGTACTCCACCCAGTTTGAGATCGGGCCCATCAGCGAGACCAGCATCTTCAACCAGGGCGGCTATACCTATCCGCTGGGCTGCGATGGAAAAGGCGCGGCCTGCGAGCAGCATGCGAAGTACACCAACAACACCGGCTGGGTGGACTTCATCATCACGCCCGTGGTGGGATCCCTGCTGCTGGTTGGCGAGGACGCCATCGATCGCTACCTCTCGGATCCGCTCATGCATCAGCATCCGCGTGGCTTCGGGTACAAGGTGCTGCGCTCCTCGCTGAACCCGTCGCGCTCGCTCGCCAACATGCTGCGCGGCCGCTATCCGTGGTATCGCGACTACGAGCACCCGCTCGAGTACGAGTCGCCCGTGGTG
Organism: uncultured Acidobacteriaceae bacterium; assembly: GCA_964242875.1. Lineage (GTDB taxonomy): Bacteria > Acidobacteriota > Terriglobia > Terriglobales > Acidobacteriaceae > Edaphobacter. Next base: position 2,768 of record CAXTCB010000112.1, on the reverse strand, counting down.
CGGCGCTTCTCCGAAGCGCTGGAGGCGGAGCCAAAGGAGTCGGTCGACCTGAACCTGTTCTATTCGGCGCTCTCGCTGCGAACCAATCATGCCGGCTGTGTCGGCTGCAGGACCACCACGGACGGCGGTGGCGCTGAGGTCGGCTTCCGTGTGCGGCGATATGTAGACGTGATCACCGTGGTCCGTGTGCAGCCAAACGCGAGCCCCCTGTCTTCGCTCAACATCGGCGGCTCACTGCTGACGGCCAACTTCGGCATCCGCGGCGGCTACTCCGGCCAGCACTTTGCGTTGAAGGCATCGCTCGCTCCGGGCTTCGCCAGCTACTCGGATACGATCCCCGCAGTCACGGCCAACCATCCGGTGCCGAAGGATGGTCGCAACTTCAACTTCAACGCGATCGCCGCGGTCTCAGGCGACATCCGCTTCACCGCGCACCTCGCCGTCCGCGCCACGGTCGAACAGATGCTGATCCGCTATAAGAGCCTGGACCGCGATCCGCCCGGCATCGGCGCGCCACCGCGGCTCTCGTTTCTGTCACACGACAACTACATCAACTCCACCAACTGGGGCGTGCGCGTCGGTCCGGTGCTGCGCTTCTGACGTCTTCGCCCGCCCGAGCCGCCTGCGGAGAAGATCCTCCAGTCAGGCGGGGGGCATGCGACCATAAAGGCTGTCGGCCAGAGCCTGCTACCGGAGGGATCGTCGCGTGTGGACCAGCAAGCGGGTGACTGGCACGGCTCACCCCGGCTCGCGGCGCACCGCTCTGTTTGTGCTTCTGCTGGTCTTTCTCAACCTGCAGCTGGATGGCTTCCGGCTCGCGGCCGATCCGGAGACCAACCAGCGGCTGCTGCTTCCCTTCACGATCTTCTTTTGCGTGTGCCTGCTGCTCCTGCTCCGTCGCCGGGCAGCTGACTCCGTTGCGACTCCTGGCCTGCACACTCCGGAGACGAGCCCACGTCTGCTCCACGGCCTTGCGCTGGCGTCACTGCTTCCCACCCTTGCTCTGTTCTTCGCCTCCGTGCGGCATTACGCACAGTTCGGCTATGAGCTTCATCGTCCCGCGGTGTTGCTTGTCTTTGCGGCCGCCGCTGTCAGTGTGGGTCTGTGTTTTCTCTTGAAGCGGCCGGCAACCCCTCTCTTCGCTGCTGCCCTGCTCTCGTATCTCGCCCTGTCTCTGCTGTCGTTCTGGAGCTTTCCACTCAGCCTCCAGCGGTCAGACATGCTGCCGCTGCTCGGGGCCGCCGACAAGGTTCTGCTGCATGGCGGCAGCCCCTATCGCCTGTACACCTTTCCGTCGGAGAGCCTCTACCTCACCTATCTTCCCGGAACGGTGCTCGCCTTTCTGCCGGCGTCGCTGCTGCACGTCGATCCCCGCCTGCTGAACTGCGTCTGGGTCGGCCTTCTCGCCGTCATGCTGTACCGCTCCATCGCGCACCGGCATCGCTACATCGTCGCCGCGCTGCTGGCGCTGTGGCTGCTCTCGCCGTATCTCCTCTACCGGCACGAGCTCTACACCGAGCCGCACTGGCTCGCACTCATCGCCTCGCTCCTGCTGCTCTCTCGCGGCCGCATCCTGCCGGGGGCCGTGGTCTTCGGCATCAGCATCAGCCTCTCCCAGTTCAGCTGGATCCTGTTCCCGTTCTACCTGCTGTACTGCCTGCAGCGGTTCGGCTGGGGCCCGGCCGTGCGCGCCGCTCTCCTCGGGTTGCTCACCGCGGCGATTCTCACGCTGCCTTTCCTGCTCTGGTCGCCACATGCCTTTGTCTTCGGCGTCCTGTCGCACTGGCAGACGCAGACGGTAGTTGCTCGCCCGGTCAATGCTTCCTTCTGGCTGGCGAAGCTCATCGGTGCACCGCACCTGCAACGTGTGCAGGCTGCGTTGCTTGCTGCCCTGCTGCTGGCATGTGCGCTGAGGCGGAGCTGCCGTACGTTTGCCGGCATGCTCCGCGCCATGAGCCTTGCGCTTGCCGGCTTCCTCCTCTGCAACATCCTCATCTGGGGTTACTTCTTTCTGCTTCTGGAGCTCCTTCTGCTGCTCTATGTGTGCGCCGCCAACGGCTGGCTCACGTCATCGTTCGAGCGTGCGCCGACCCCGGAGCCGACCGGCGCTCCCTCCGATCCGTCTTCGCCCTCGCGACCTCTGCGAAACTAGAGCCAACGATGCCGCTTTCCCTGCCCGCCCCCTTCCGCGCCCTCATCTTTGACTGCGACGGCACCCTGGTCGACACCGCGCCCGCACACTTCTTCGCCATCACTGAGGCGCTGAAGCTGCAGGGCCACACCATGGACCGCGACTGGTATATGGCGCGTGCCGGCCTGACCCCGGACGCGCTGCTCGACGCCCAGGAGGCCGCCGTTGCCGCCGCCGGCAAGGTCCTTCCGCTCGACCGCGCCACCGTCTTCGCGACCTACAACGATCACTTCCGCGCCGGTCTGCCGTTGCTGCGCGAGGTGGCAGCCGTCGCCGCGCTCGCACGCGAGTGGCACGGCAAGGTGCCCATGTCGGTCGCCTCCAACGGCCGGCTTGCCAACGTGCAGGCCAGCCTGCGCGCCACCGGCCTGCTGCAACTGTTCGACCTCATCGTCAGCGCGGAGGATGTCGCCCACGGCAAGCCCGCGCCCGATGTCTTCCTCGAGGCGGCGCGCCAGATGAACGTCCCCCCCGCGGACTGCGTCGTGCTCGAAGACTCCGACGAAGGCCTGCGCGCCGCCGGGGCAGCCGGCATGCGCGCCGTCGACGTGCGCGGCGCTTGAACCCGACGTGCGCG
>CAXTCB010000111.1:0-8236 GCA_964242875.1 uncultured Acidobacteriaceae bacterium | reverse complement strand
ACCCTATTCCCAACTGCTGTCTGCCGGCATCGCCGAGCCACCCTCTGTGTGTCCGAGGGTGCTGAAGTTTCTGACTCCCCACGTGCAGGGATCCCCACACAGTTGCGAATGTCCGGATTGCGGTGGAACGGGAAGATAGCTGCGGAGACCAAGCGGCAAGTGCAGGGAGGCGGCCGGGGCAATGGTCCACTCCTCGGTTTCATCGGACCTTGTTGACGGTTGAGGTGGATGCAGCGCGGATGGAATGTTCACGAGAGACACGCCTCTTCGGCGGCTCAAGCATCAGACCTGCTCTTTCATCGGGTTGGCTGCGATGTTCCTGCTGAACCACGGGTACATGAGCGGTAAGACGTACAGGGTGAGAATTGTGGCAGTGATCAGGCCTCCGATGACTACGGTCGCCAGGGGGCGTTCCACTTCCGAACCTCTGGACGTTGACAGTGCCATGGGGATGAAGCCGAGGCTGGCCACCAGAGCGGTGATGAGTACGGGCCGCAGGCGGTCCGCGGCACCCTGGCGGGTGGCTTCGTCTACATCCTTTCCTTCTTTACGAAGCGAATTGATGTGGCTGACCATGACGACTCCGTTGAGGACGGCGATTCCGAAGAGGGCGATGAAGCCGACGCACGCGGAAAGATTGAGGTTGATCCCGCGGAGCCAGAGCGCGGCTACGCCGCCCACCAGCGCGAGCGGCACGATGCTGAGGATGAGGAACATCTGCTTCGCGTTCTTGAAGGTGGCATAGAGAAGCGCGGAGATGATAAGGAGCGAGACGGGAAAGACGATCAGCAAGCGCTGCTGGGCTCGCTGCTGATTTTCGTACTGCCCACCCCATTCCAGGCGATAGCCGGGCGGCAGGTGAAGCTTGTCTGCAACGGCAACCTTGCAGTCTTTGACGAAGCTGCCGAGGTCGCGTCCGCTGACGTTGCTCATGACGACAGCGCGGCGCTGTGCCTGCTCGCGATTGATAAGGATGGGACCGCCGACCGTCTGGATTTCGGCGAGCTGGTCCAGACGTACAAGTTCTCCCTGGGGCGTCTTGATCTGCAGGGAGCGGAGCCGTTCCGGATCGTTGCGGAGACTCGCCGGCAGGCGGATGGCGATGGGAAAGCGCTCTTCGCCGAGCAGCATTTCGGACAGCTGCTTCGAGCCGTAGAGGGTTTCGATGACTTCCTGTAAGTCCGCTACATTCACGCCGTAGCGTGCGGCTGCACGGCGATCGACGCGTACCTGCAGTTCCTGTGCGCCGGAGATGATTTCCATCTGAGTTTCAGACGCGCCCTGGACGTTGGACAGGATCTTCTCCGCGCTGTGCGCCATCTGCTCGAGCGTGTCGAGGTCTTCCCCGAAGATTTTGAGTGCCACGTCGCCACGCGTGCCGGTGATGGTCTCGTCCATGCGCATCTGCATGGGTTGGGTGATCTCGTAGGTGACGCCGGGAATTTTATCAAGCGACTTCTGCAGGTCGTCGGTGAACTGCTGCTTGCCTTTGGCATTCGCGTTCTGCAGCTTTGGGGTAAAGCTCAGGTAGGAGTCGGATTCGTACTCGCCCATTGCTTCCGTTGCCAGGTCCGGCCGCCCCAGCTTGGTGACGATACTGGTGACGCCGGGTTTCGCCTTGATGGTCTTCTCGATCTCGTCGCCGATCGATACCGACTCGGTCAGCGCGATACCGGGTAGACGCTTGGAGGTCACCACCATCGAGCCCTCATCGAGCGTCGGCATGAATTCTGTTCCGATGAACTTCAGCGAGCCCAGCGCAACCACGATGAGGATGACGGAGACGACAAGGATGAGTTTGCGATGTCTCTCGCTTCTGCCCAGCGAGCGACCATACGCCTCCCGCAGACGGTCGAACCAGTTAGGCCTGGGAGGGTCTTTTTTCTGGCCGAGGTCGGTGAGGACCTTTGCCCGATGGCGCAACGCTACGGTGCACAGCGTCGGGACGACGAACAGTGCAAGCAGCAGAGAGCCGGTCAGCGCCGAGACGACGGTGACAGCCATGGGGCGAAACATGCGACCTTCCAGGCTTTGCAACGTAAGCACAGGCAGATAGACCGCGATGATGATGAGCACACCAAAGATGATGGGACGTGCGACCTCATGCGCTGCGTCATGCACTACCTCGAGCAGCGGTTTGCCTGCGCCGCCGTTCTCCAGCCGGTGCATGCAGTTCTCGGTCATGACGACGGAGCCGTCGACGATCGTGCCGAAGTCGATCGCGCCCAGGCTCATCAGGTTGACCGAAATGCCGAACAGGTCCATGCCAATGAAGCCGAAGAGCAGCGACAGCGGGATTGTGACGCCGACTACGAGTGCGGCGCGCCAGTCTCCCAGGAAGATGAGGAGGATCACGACCACCAGCACCGCCGCTTCGATCAGGTTGCGTCGCACGGTCGCCGTCGTCGCGTTGATGACGTCCGACTGGTCATAGAAAGGAATGATCTTTGCGCCGTCGGGTAGTTTCAGGCTGGCGATCTTCTGCTTGATCTCCTTGATGATCTTCTGCCCGTTTTCCCCGCGCAGGATGATGACCATTCCAGAAACGGTTTCGCCTTCCCCGTTGCGCATGACGGCACCATGACGAGGCAGGGGAGCGGTCACGATCGTGGCCACCTGATGCAGCAGTACGGGAGTGCCGTTCGTCGTGGAGACAACGATGTTGCCGAGGTCGTCGATGCTTTCGGCGCGTCCGAGGCCACGGACCGTGTACTGCTGCTCCGCGTGCTCGATGTAACTGCCGCCGAAGTTAGCGTTGTTGCTGGTTACCGCCGTGACGACATCATGCAGGGTCAGGTTGAACCGGCGTAGATTTTGCGGGTCGACTTCGACCGTGTACTGCTTGGTTTCGCCTCCCCAGGAGTTGATCTCGCTGACACCAGGCACGGTGAGCAGTGCGTAACGGATCACCCAGTCGTGCAAGGTCTTCACCTGCATCAAGGACATGCTTGGCGCGGAGACGGTGTATTGGTACACCTCTCCGAAGGCCGTAGACATGGGGTTCATCTGCGGCTGCAGCCTTGCGGGGATGCGGCTTTGTACCTGGTTCAAGCGCTCCGCGACGAGCTGCCGCACGAGATACTTGTCCATAGAGTCGTCGAAGATGATCGTGACCATGGAAAGGTCGAGCTTCGAGGTAGAGCGCACCATCTGCAGCTTTGGCATGCCCATCATGGAGGTCTCAATAGGGTAGGTGACGAGCTGCTCGACCTCGACCGGCGACATACCAGGGCATTGAACCGTCACCACGACCTGGTTATTGGTCAGATCGGGGAATGCTTCAAGCGGCAGACGCAGCATAACCGTGATGCCACCGATGACCAGCACAACGAGCAGCGCCACAACAAGCCAGCGATTGGAGAGAAAGAAGTCGATGAGCTTACGCATGGCTAGCCGTCACCCATCGTGCCTTTGAGCATTTCCGACTTCACCATGAAGGCGCCGTTGACGACGACGCGGTCGCCGGGACGGAGCCCCTCGACAATCTCTGCCTTCCGCATGGAATGGGTGCCTATGTTGACCGTTCGGGCCTGAAACGTGATGCCATCTGCGGTGACAAACACCACAGGCATTCCGTTGATATTCTGTAGCGCGTCTTCCGGGACAAAGACGGCGTCGCGCGTAGCCGGCTCTGCAATATAAGCGGAGGCGAACATGCCGGGGCGCAGCTTTGTGCCGGGGTTCGGCACAACCAGGCGAACGGGAATGGTGCGTGTTTCAGGATCGAGTGTGTCGCCCAGCATGGCAACACGACCGTGGAAGACCTGGTCCGGAAAGCCGGAGGTGACTACATCCGCTGCTGCGCCCTGGTGAATCAGTGACAGGTCCTGCTGGTTGACTGCCGCAGTCACCCAAACCGTGGTCAGGTTCGAGATGTCGAAGGCGACGAACCCCGTATCCACCACCTGGCCGACACTGATGTTGCGGGCGATGACCACGCCGTCGATGGGCGAACGTATGGGGATCAGCTCGCGGTTGTAAAGGTTGTGAGGATTGAGCGATTCCGGGGAGACCTGTAGCAGCTCCGACAAGTGTTCGCGCTCCATGTGCACAGTTGCTTCGCCATCAACCAGCAACTTCTGTGCCTGGAGCACCTCCTGGTCGGAACGCTGCGACTCCTCAAGCGAAGCTGCCTGGATGGAGTAGAGATGGTGATATCTCTCCTGCGCCTGCTTCGCGAAGACCACAGCGCCGCGCTGGCGGTCTGCTTCTGCATAGGCCTGGACAAGCGCGCCGACGGTCTCATGCACCATGTGGCTGTGCAGAGCGCCGAGCACCTGGCCGCGCCGGACTGCAGCGCCAGGAAGCACGTTGACCTCTGTGATTCGGCCGTCAGCGAGGGTTCCCAGGTGCGAGGTGTGTTGCTCGTCCATCGTGACTTGTCCGGCTACCGAGAGCTGCCGCGGTGTCCGCTGCATGAGGACGTACGCTGTCTGGATTCCTGCTCTTTGCTGGTCCGCGACAGGGATCTTCACGATGTCGTTCGCCTGCGCTCCACCCTTTGCGGACTTGTCCGGCTGGTCCTGCGTGCTGGAGGCCGAAGAGCCGCTCTTGTCAGAGGAGGACTTGCCTGAAGAGCCCGCGTCACCCTGGTTTCTGGAGCAGCCGCCAAGAACACAGACGGCAAAGAGAAGTGGGAGATAAGGCTTCAGGCCCGTCATGGATGTACCCCATAGGCGAGCTGCAGACGCAACCCCGCCTGCTGAAAGTCTGCGAGTGTATGCAGAGCACTGACCTCGACCTCGAAGGCCGTTCGTTCCGCGTCAAGGTAGCGAAGCAGATCGACTCCACCGGAGCGATAGGCGTCGTCCATGATGGCCAGATTCTGCTTTGCGCGCGCCCGCATGTCGGGCAGGAGGTTGCGAACGACTGCCTGCTGGTGCGTATACGTTTCCTGAGCGGTGGCCACATCCGCCCCCACCGAAAGCTCCAGTTGTTGGTACCGGTCTCTGGCAAGCCTGACATTGGCCTCTGCTCTGGCAACCTCGCCCTGGTTCCGATTGCGGAAGGCGAGCGGCAGTTGCAAGCTGCTGTAGATGGTGTTGTTGCCGGAGTTGCGTTTGTAGCCGCCCAGCAGGTCAAGATCAGGCACAGCGATGGCGTGTTGCAGCTTCACTTCTGCTTCGGCTGCCTCCACGGCTTCACGCGCGAGTGCAACATCAGTCCGTGCAGCCATCACGACGGCGACACTTTCGGTCTGCACGGGAAGCGTGGACTCCAGGGAATCCGATAGCTCCACCGTGAGATCTGGCCTGCGGCCCATCTGCCGAAACAGCTCGATGCGCGTGACAACAACATCCCGGCGAGCGGCCTCGAGCGCAAGCAGCAGGCGATCGCGTTCAATTTGTATGCGAATGAGATCGACTCCACGCGTAGCGCCCGCGTCTACCCGCGCTTTGTTGTAGCGGACGATTTCATCAACCGCTTTCATGTCCTCTTCAAGCAGCCTCGCAATGCCGACACTCGCGACTGCCGACCAGTAGGCGGCGGCTACCCGCCCGGCGATCTGCTGGGTCAGCAGCAGATGCTGTGCCTCGGCCTGACGCACTCCGGCTTTGGCAACGTCCAGCCGCCGCCCCCGCTTGCCGCCCAGCTCAAGCACTTGGCCGAGATACGCGTAGTCTTCGGTCGCGTTCGGAAAGTCGAAGTTATCGGCCCAGGGCCTCAGGTCCTCGGACTGAAGGTAGAGCCTGGGATTCGGCCGCAGGCCTGCCTGCAGGACAGCACCGCGCGCCGCCTCAACCTGATCCTGCCCCTCGCGCGCCTGCGGGCCATTCTCGGAGAGCTGGATTGCCTCGTGAAGGGTCAGCGACGCGGGGCCGGAGGGTGCCTGACCGGCCGCAGCTATGCCTGCGAGCGCTGGAAGCGACAGGCCCAGCAACAGGCCTCCCCCTCGCAGGTTGCTGAAGAGGAGGGACACGGTTTTGAGGGGGGCACCTTGAATCTCGAACTCCTGGAGCTGACCATACCTGTGATGTATTGCAGGATGCGTGCCAAACCTCCCGCCAGGAAAAACTCGTGTTTTGTTCGATTCAGCTACCGGAAGATCGCAAGTGGTCGAATTTTCGAACTACCGTACGACTATCCAAACGGTTCCCGCCGCGAGTTGATCGGATCGTTCAAGAAGCAGGTCCGAGTGGTTGGCGGGGCAATCGCATCTTTCTGCGTGGGTAGCAGGAAGGCATGGGAGGAACACTGTCCAGGATGTCGCGGACGTTTTGGGTCTGTTTATAGTGGTTTAGAGTCATTCGGAGGCTCTGCAAGGCTTGAGTCAATGGATCTCCACACCGCTCGATGAGCGCCGTCAAGCGCCATCGCCAAGCCGCATCATGGGCTCCGGGCTGATGCCAGACCTGGTGCGTGCGTTTGACTGGGGTTCGACGCCGCTTGGGCCGCTGGACCTCTGGTCGGACACGCTTGTCTCAAATGTGAACCAGGTACTGTTTTCCCCGATTCCGGCGATTCTCTCCTGGGGAGACAATTTCACCTTTTTCTACAACGAGGCGGCGATTCCCGCGCTGCAGGGCAAACACCCGCAGGCGCTCGGGGCCTCTTATCGCGAGGTCTACAAAGAGGTCTGGGACCTCGTCGGCAAGGACCTGGAGGACTGCTATTACCGCGGTGTGACCGTCATCCGGGAGAATATGCTGATCCCGCTGCTCAAGGACGGGATCGTTCGAGACGGATACTTTACCTATTACCTCATTCCGATCTTCGAGAATGGAAAGATTGCCGGGATCTACGACCCGTACCAGAACACCACCGAAGTTGTGATGGCGAGACGCGAGCGTGATGCCGCTCTGGCCAAGGTTACTCAGTTTCTGAGTGTGACTTCAGATGCGGTAGCGGGCATTAATCGAGACTGGTCGATCAGCTATCTCAATCCCGCTGCGTTCAAGAGCTACGGCGAAGGAAGAAATCTGATCGGCAAGAACATGTGGGAGGCGTTCCCGGATACGGTCTATGACGAGTCGCCATACGTGAAGCACTACCACCGTGCGATGAACCAGGGAGTTCCAGGATCTTTCGAAGCGTACTACCCCGAACCGCTCAACATCTGGTTTCAGATTGAGGTCTACCCCACTCCGGACGGGGTCGTGGCGTTCTCCCGCGACGTCACCAAGCAGCGGCAATCCGAAGCCGCCCTTCTCCAAAACGAAAAACTTTCAGCCGTTGGGAGGCTGGCTGCCTCGATCGCGCATGAGATCAACAACCCTCTGGAGTCCGTCACCAACCTGCTCTATCTGGCCGGCACGTCCCAGGACTCAGACGAAACGAAGGGGTACATCTCCATCGCCGAACGTGAGCTGCGACGCGTGGCCGTCATTACCAATCAGACGCTGCGCTTTTACAAGCAGTCGACGAACGCAAGGTCGGTCACGTGTGACGACCTCTTTGAGAGTGTTCTCACCATCTATCAGGGGCGACTCCTGAACTCGAACGTAGCTGTGGAGAAACGCAAGCGTGCTTTTCATCCCGTTCACTGCTTCGACGGTGAAATCCGGCAAGTGCTCAACAATCTGGTCGGAAACGCGGTGGATGCGATGCATCCAGATGGAGGTCGGCTGCTGGTACGCAGCCGTGACGCTCACAACTGGAAGACTGGGCAAGAAGGGCTAACCCTTACCGTGGCCGACACCGGCTCCGGCATGCCACCGCAGACGCTGAAGAAGATCTTCGACGCATTCTTCACTACCAAGGGGATTGGTGGTACCGGCCTTGGCTTGTGGGTAAGCAAGGAGATCATCGATCGGCACCACGGCGTCTTGAGGGCGCGAAGCTCGCAGAAGGAAGGCAGGTCCGGAACCGTTTTCACGATGTTCCTGCCGCTTGAGGCTGCGAAACGCGCTTAGAGGAAGGTGTGCCGCAAGCGAGTGGCTCGAGCGCTCTCCCTGCCAACTAGGGCCGGTCTCTCCTCATCAAATCGTGAAGCGGCCTGGCAGCGTAACTTTGGGCCACTTCAGGTATTGAAGGGAATTTCGATGCACGATCGTTTTGCCCGGGTATGCAGCTTTGGACTCGCAGCATCCATGACATGCTTCTCTCTAAACGCTCACGCCGACCCTGTTCCTGTTCGCTACCCTCAGGGCTCCAGTCATGGATATCTGGCGTTGAGAACACTGGAAGGTAAGTTGATTGCGACGGGCGAAGAGGTTCAGAGCGTCCAGGGAGATCGAGTCACCTCACGGCTTACCTTTCACTTTCGTGATGGTTCCGTCGACGATGACCTCACGGT
>CAXTCB010000110.1:0-8274 GCA_964242875.1 uncultured Acidobacteriaceae bacterium | reverse complement strand
GGCGATGGGCAGGCCGGAGAAGAAGGCAAGGCGCCAGCCGAGGCGCAGACCAAAGACACGATCGGAGAGGAAGGTGGTGGCGACGATGGTGCCGAGCATGACGCCGATCCAGAAGGTGGAGTTGATGATCATGTCGACTGTTCCGCGCATGCGGGCGGGGATGAGTTCATCGACGGCGGAGGTGATGGCGGCGTACTCCCCACCGATGCCGGCGCCGGTGAGGGTGCGGCAGAGCGTGAAGGTGAGGAGATTCCAGGAGAACGCCGTGAGACAGGTGGCGCAGACGTAGAGTGTGAGGGTCCAGAGGAAGAGCTTGCGGCGGCCGCAGCGATCTGCGAGGTAGCCGAAGATGAGGGCACCGAGGACCGTGCCGAGAAGATAGAAGGTGGAGCTGAGCCCGAGCTGCGCGTCCGAGAAGCCGAGGGTGCCGGGTTGTTTGAGCGCGCCGGAGAGAGAGCCGCCGACGCCGCCTTCGAGACCGTCCAGCAGCCAGGTGATGCCGAGGGCGATGACGATGCGGAGGTGCCAGCCACTCCACGGGAGGCGGTCGAGACGGAGCGGGATGTTGGTTTCGAGGGCCTCTGCAACTTGTGTCGGCATGGAATGTGCTCGATCTTTGCTCAGCCTGCGGGTAGCCCGGCCGCAGGTTAGCCGTGAGGTGTGATGGTTTTGTTGCCGATGGGAGCAGGGAGAATGAGCTGATTGGCGACGGAGCTGGCGATCGCCGTGAGGCCGGGGGCGAGGCCGGTGATGCGGGCGGCGAGCCAGGCCTGCGGGGTGATGATGATCTCGGCACAACCAGCGAGCTGTGCGGAGCGGATGCGTTTGGCGGCGTGCTGGACGGAGGCTGCGACGCCCGGGGTGGTGGCACCGAAGTCGAACCAGGCTTTCTCTTTTTCGACATCGCCGACAAACTTGGCACGGACGTGAGATCCGGTCCGCATCAGGCCGGGGCAGACGGTCGTGACGCGAACGCCTTTGACACGAAGCTCGGCGTGAAGGCCTTCGGAGTAGCCGGTGAGCGCGAACTTGCTGGCGGTGTAGGGAAGGAGGTGAGGGACGGCCATTTTGCCGCCGATCGACGAGATGTTGACGACGGAGGCGCGGCGGCCATGGTAGCCCTCGAGCGCCGGCTGCGAGAGAAGGTAGGGGAGGGCGGCCTGGGTGGTGTAGAGGGCGGTGAAGAAGTTGTTTTTCATGGCCAGCTCGAAGGCTTCAAGGGGCTGGTCTTCGATGGGGCCGACCTCGATGATGCCGGCGCAGTTGATGAGGACGTCGATGCGCTCGAGGTGGCCGATGGCGATCTCGATCATGTTTCTGGCGGCGTCTTTGTCGGAGAGATCGGTGGGAAGAAGGAGGATGTCGGCCAGGTTCTTTACATCGCCGGTGGAGATGAGGGAGGTTCGGGCCTGCTCCAGATCATCCTGGCTGCGAGCGACGAGGATGAGACGAGCGCCGGCGCGGCCGTAGACACGAGCGAGCTCGAGGCCGAGGCCGGAGGCGCCGCCGGTGATGAGGACGATGGGGCGGTGTTTGCTTGAACCCTCTGACCGCGGGCGCAGGCACCAGGCGGCGGTGACGGCAGAGAACGCCAGGGTGATCTGCGTGGCGCGCGCGGCGTTGAACTTCTTTGGCGAAGGCATGTGGACTGTGATGCAGGTTTCCCCTGCAAACCAAGGACGGCGTTGATGGGCTCGAAATGAAGAGAGCGGCATTTTAATTCGCAGCCTGCGCGGCATGCGTGGGGTGGGCCTGTAAGCGAAGCGCGTGAGTGGTTTAGGCGAGAGTGCGGCCTGGAGTTCTCCGACACGACTCCATCCGCTCGTGTGATCAAGCGGGAACTGATGCGCTCGCACAGAGGTGCATCCGCGGCATGCTCCTCCAGCTTCGGTCGAGAGGACGGCTCGCTACGTGAAGCGGCGGTACACTCGGGTTGCGGAGGTTTGAGGGTAAGGAATGGCGACACGGCGAAAGAGCAAAGGGGCTTACATGATCTCGGCGGTGGCGGAGATGTACGAGATCCATCCGCAGACGCTGCGGATGTATGAGCGGGAGGGACTGCTGCGGCCGTCGCGGTCAGACGGGAATACGCGGATGTATACGGATGAGGATCTGGAGCGGCTGGAGTTCATCTTGAACCTGGCGCGGGATCTGGGCGTGAACATTGCCGGGATTGCGATTGTGCTGCAGATGCGCGAGCGGATGGAAGAGATGAACCGGCAGATGCAGGGGTTTGTGGACTATGTGCGGACCGAGATGCTGAGCCGCATGCAGGGCTATGGACAGGCGCAGGTGGCGGGGCTGGTGCCGGTGGGCCGGCCGATGGTGGTTCCGCCGGTTGCGGGGGTGAAGGTGACACGGGTGAAGGGCAGGGTGGCGGTGGTGAAGGCGGCGGTGGTGAAGGCAGCGCGCGGGACGGCGGGATCGGGGACGACGACGCCGAAGAAGCGGGCGGGTGGGTAGGGATGGGACCAGTGAGGACGGGGCGGGACGTGAGGCGCGGTTTTGAGCGGGGGCTGTTCTGGGTTGCGGTTGCGGGGACGGTGACGTCGACGATTTACAGCGCGATGGTGATGGTGGCGGCGGCGCGCTTTGGTCGACGGAAGCGGCGTGAGGATGCGGAGCCGGCGGTGTCTCTGCCGCCGGTGAGTGTGTTGAAGCCGCTGCACGGGACGGAGCCGGGGCTTGAGGAGAGCTTGCGGCGCTTCTTTGTGCAGGAGTATCCGGAGTACGAGGTGCTGTTCTGCGCGCGGCATGCGAGTGATGCCGGGTTGCAGCTGGCGCGGCGGGTGGCGGCGGAGTATCCGGAGGTGCCGGCGCGATTTCTTACCTGCGGCGAGCCGCTGTTTCCGAATGCAAAGATGTGGTCGCTGGCGGCGCTGAGCGAGGCGGCCCGGTACGAGACGCTGGTGACAAGTGACGCGGATGCGCGGGTGGAGCGCGACTACCTGCAACGGTGCGTGCAGGTGCTGGCGGATGGACGGACGGAGCTGGCGTCGTGCCTGTATGTGGGCCGGACGGAGGGCGGATTCTGGGCGCAGCTGGACGCGGCGGGCAAGAGCGTGGAGATGACGGGCGGGATCCTGGTGGCGGAGATGGTGGAGCGGGGCACCCGGTTCGCGCTGGGAGTCACGATGATTCTGCGACGGCGGGCGTTTGCGGAGGCGGGTGGGTACGCGGACCTGGGACAGTACTATGCCGAGGATTTTGTACTGGGGAATCGGCTGGCGGAGCGGGGGCTGGGTGTACGGATGTCGAGCGAGGTGATCCGGCTGATGGTGCTGCCGCAGGGGTTCAGAGCGTCGTTCCGGGACCAGCTGCGGTGGATGAAGAGCACGCGGCGATCACGGCCGGCGGGCCATCTGGGAACGGGGCTGACGTTTGCCGTGCCGTTTGGGGTGTTGGGGCTGATGTGGGGGATAGCGGCGGGCGCGCCGGGTGCCGGACTGCTGTGGCTGGTGGGAACGTGCGCCGATCGATGGGTGATGGCGGGTGTGGTGCTTTGGGCGCTGGGAGATGAGCAACCAGCGTGGCCGGTAGCGATCTATCCGCTACGGGATCTGCTGGGAGGCGCGGTGTGGGTTGCGAGCTACCTGGGGAGCCGCATGCGCTACCACGGCGGCGCCTATGAGCTGGAGGCAGGAGGGCGGTTTCGAGCGGTGGTCAAGGAGTAGGGATTGGAACGGGTGGAGGTGGTGATTATGAAAGAACGGCCCGGGGCTGGTTTGCCTCCGGGCCGGTTGTCCTGCGCCTAGAGCTGGTTAGCTTTGGACGATGGTGCCGTTGAGGCCGTTGGGGAAGAAGCCGCCTTTGCTGACGCCGGTTACGCCGGCCTGGCCGTAGACGATGCCGAGGACCTGCGAGGTGGTGCGGACGGTGTAGAGACCGTTGCTTGGGTTGGTGTTGAAGATGACGGTGCTGGTTGGCGGATAGTCGCCGGAGTCAACGGCAGGCGAGGTAACGCCCAGGGCGATGCAGAGCTGACGAAGGAAGCTCTCGTGCTGCGACTCCGTGTCGAGGATCTGTGCGGCGTAGAGGAGAGCGGAGGCGTTGGTGGTGAGGTACTGCGCGCCTCCAGCGTAGGCGCTGACGCCCACGGTTTCGAGCTGTCGGGCGGCGGTGAGGAAGGTCGCGTCCGAGGTGACGGCGCCCATGGCAGCGAGGTTGATGGCAGGCATGTCAACCGCCGTTCCACCCGCCGCGGCGATGGTGGAGCGAAGGAAGGCGACATGAGCGAGCTCATCGGCGGCAAGCTGTGTGGCGGCGCTGGAGACGATGGGGTTGGAAAAGGTCACTTTGGCGCCACCGGTGACGGTGCCTGGTGCGCTTCCCATGAGAGAGCTGGAGATGCCATTTCCGGTGGTGATGTAGCTGTAGAAGCTGGCTTCCAGGTACTCGAGGTTAAGGGCGAAGTTGAGAACATCGAAGACGGATGGAGTGGAGGTGGTGGGAGTGAGCGCGCCACTATCACTGCAGCCGGTGAGTGCTGCGGTACCGGCAAGAGCGCTGACAGCACCGATCGAGGCGAGAAAGCCGCGGCGATTGAGGGTTGAAGAGGGCTCTGCAGCGAGCAGCCCGTTTTCAGGGGTGGGTGCGATGGACTTGGACATTGTGCTGCCTCCCGGCGGCGGATCTGATACGGCGTTCGAATCGAACTCAGGGCTTGAGATAAGTTGAAGGGCTCTGGCGCGAGCGATTATGTGGTCTTGATGTTGCCGTTGACGCCGTTGGGGAAGAAACCACCTGAGGAGACGCCGGTTGGTGGCGTGATCGTAGTGGGGCCAGAGGCAGCGTAGACCACGCCAAGGACCTGCGAGCTGTTGCGCGATGGGGAGAGTGCGTTTGGCGACAGCACGTTGAAGTAGTTGGAAGCGGTCGGCAGAACATCCTGCCCGTCGATGGCCGGGCTGGCAATGCCCTGCACGATGCACTGGTAGTTAAGCGTACCGAGGTGCTGACCTTCCGCGCCGAGGATCTGCGAAGCCGTGGTGAGAACGCTGGGGCTGGAGACCAGGAGCGTCGCACTGCCGACGTAGGCGGAGTTTCCGAGAGCGGTGAACTGGCGGGCGGCGGCTAGAAACTGCGCCTGCGTGGTGACAGCACCCATGGCGGCGTAGTTGATGAGCGGCTGCGGGATGGGGGTTCCGCCGAGCGATGTGATGGCGGCGCGGAGCAGCTCCACGTGGTTGACTTCATCCTGCGCAAGTGCCTGTGCGATGGCGAGGGTCGGGGCATCCAGAGGAAGCTTGCCGGGAGCACCGACAGGAGCGACGGCACCGCTGCCCATGTCTGTTGTGGAAAGACCTGTGCCCGTGGCGGCGAGCAGATAGAAGTTCGACTCGAGGTACTCGAAGTTGAGGGCGAAGTTGAGCACGTCCGTGACGGGGATCGCGGTCGTGGTCTGCGCGCTGGCGGAACGACCCGAGAGGGCCGCTCCAGCGACCGCAGCGCTGGCGAAGGCAGCCATGAAGCCGCGACGGTTGAGCAGATGGAGGGAACGGTCGAAGGCGATCAGCCGGCGGTCCGTAGCGAGTTGCTCTTCCGTGACAAACTCTGTGGGGCAGAGGAGAGATCGAAGCGTTTTCTTAGACAAAGGAGCCTCCGCGGCGATAAAAGGACAGGGGATCCCGCTATCTGCCGGCGATTGTGAGATGAAAATGGCAAGTCAATATCGGTCAAAGATTTAGCCGTGACCGAACGGCTGCACTACAAGGGTAGAGGGGGGCTGAAGCTGGAAGGTTGGCCGCGTTTTTCGGGCCTTTGACGGCATCAAGGTACCGAGGTACTTCGGATGCCGCAAGGGTCAGCGGGCGGACCGTGGAGCCTCCGGGAACGCATGCTTGACCCTGAAGAATAAGACGAAGGAGGCCGTGGCTGGACTGGACCGTTTGGGTGCTGTCAGGCAGTCTGAAGGGCTTCGTCGATCTGTGTAAGGCCCCAATCGAGGTCAGGCTGAGCGATGGTGAGGGGCGGAGCGATGCGGATCACGGTGCTGTGGGTTTCCTTGCAAAGGACGCCGCGATCACGGAGGGCCTCACAGAAGGGCCGGGCCGGCCGGTTGAGCTCGATGGCGAGCCAGAGGCCGCGACCGCGAACGCTGACGAGGTGGGGGCTGCGGATGCGCTGCAGGCGGGCGAGGGCGTGAGCGCCGAGCTCGGCCGAACGACGGGCGAGATCTTCGTCGACGAGGACGCGAAGGGCGGCACGGGCGACGGCGCAGGCGAGCGGATTGCCGCCGAAGGTGCTGCCGTGATCGCCGGGCTCGAAGACACCGAGGATCTCGCGTGAGGAGAGGACGGCGGAGACGGGGTAGAAGCCGCCGGAGAGGGCTTTGCCGATGATGACGACGTCGGGCGTGATGCCGTCGTGCTGATGGGCGAAGAGGCGGCCGGTACGGCCGAGGCCGGACTGGATCTCGTCGGCGACGAAGAGGACGTTGTGCTGGCGGCAGAGCTCTGCGGCGGCGGCGAGATAGCCGGGTGGGGGAAGGATGATGCCGGCTTCGCCCTGGATGGGTTCGACCAGGAAGGCGCAGGTCTCGGGTGTGATGGCGCGGGCGAGAGCGTCGAGATCGCCGAAGGGAACGCAGCGGAAGCCGGCGGGGAAGGGGCCGAAGCCGGAGCGGTACTGGGGCTCGGTGGAGAAGCCGACGATGGAGATGGTGCGGCCGTGGAAGTTGTTGTTGCAGACGATGATCTCGGCGCGATCGGAGGGGATGCCTTTGACGGTGGCGCCCCATTTGCGGGCGACTTTGAGGGCGGTCTCGACGGCTTCGGCGCCGGAGTTCATGGGCAGGGCCATGCTGTAGCCGGTGAGGTCGTGGAGATCGCTCAGAAGCAAGGGGAGCTGGTCGTTGCGAAAGGCGCGCGAGGTGAGGGTGACCTTGCCGGCCTGCTCGACGAGGGCGCGAAGGATGGCGGGATGGCAGTGGCCCTGGTTGACGGCGGAGTAGGCGGCGAGCAGATCGAGATAGCGGCGGCCGTCGACGTCGTAGAGCCAGGAGCCCTCGGCCCGCTCAATGACGACGTCGAGGGGATGGTAGTTGTGGGCGCCGAACTGGTCTTCGAGAGCGATGAGGTCGTGGGCGGAGAGCTTTTCGGGCGGGGCGAGGGTGGGCGTGGCGAGGGGCATCAGAGGGCTGCTTCCGGGTGAGTGGCTTCGTGGGCGGGAATCGGCAAGCAGGTCCCTCCACTTCGCTCCGCTCCGGTCGGGATGACAGAGTTAGAGGTAGGCACTTGCAAACCGGGGGAGAGCTTCATGACGAGGCACTTGGCGGCGCCACCAGCTTTGAGGAACTCGTCGAGGGAGAGCTGGATGACGGTGAAGCCGCGGGACTCGAGGCGGTGCTGGAGGCCGGGGCTGATGTGGTTGAGGACGACGGTGCGGCCGAGGTTGACGGCGTTGCAGGCGAAGCAGATGGCGTCGGCCTCGTCGACGGCGATGCGCTGGGCGGGGGTGTAGAAGGCCTCGATGAGGGCGCGGGAGGGGGCGTCGAAGGCGTCGGGGAAGTAGAGGAGGGAGCCGTCGTCGAGCGGGGCGAAGCAGGTGTCGAGGTGGTAGAAGCGGAGATCGATGAGGTGGAGGCCGACGATGCTGTGCGGCTCGGGGGAGATGGAGGGAGCGTCAGATGCCCAGAGGGCGTGGAGGGCGGTGTGGCTCGACTGGACCGTGCGAGTGCCGAAGCCGACCCAGAGGCGTGAGCCGTCGGCCGAGAAGAGGGCGTCGCCTTCGCCTTCGAAGGGGGTGGCGCGGGGGAGGTCGAGGATGCGGTAGCCGGCGGCAGCGAACCAGCGGCGGAAGTGCTGTTCTTCGGCCTGGCGCTCGGGGTGGAAGAAGCTGCTGAGGGCGACGACGCCGTCGCGGGCGAGGCCGGCGTTGGCGGTGAAGACCATGTCGGGCGAGCCGGGGGCGGGATTGATGAGGTGGACGGTGGTCAGGGTTGAGAGAACAGTGTGGAGGGCGGACCACTGGGTGATGGCTCGGGACTTTGAAGCGGCGCCGAGATTGCCGGCCATCCACGGGTTGATGACGTAGTTGACCTCGTAGAGGGTGGGGGCGCACATGAGGAGGTGCGGGGTGGCGGCGGTTTGGGGTTGGGACTTCATGCGCGGGCGATCTCCGGGTGTGACGGGAGCATGGCAGTTGGCGGGGGGCGAGTCAACGGGAATGAATATGCAGGCGCGGGTGCATAGATATGCAGCTGTGATGGTTACATTTGGAGGGAGTAGGGAGTAGGGAGTAGGGAGTAGGGAGTAGGGAGTAGGGAGTAGGGAG
>CAXTCB010000109.1:0-8381 GCA_964242875.1 uncultured Acidobacteriaceae bacterium | reverse complement strand
GGGCGAGCGGGTTGGCCTTGTGCACGGCGCCGGTCATGAGGCGGGTGTACATCTCGACGACCAGGGGTCGCGCAGGTTCGATTGCGGGCGCGGCCGGGGTTAGAGCGGGGAGATCGAAGGGCCAGATGCGGAAGCCGGCGGCGCGCAGTGCGAGGAGCGTGGGCATGCCACGCAGAGAGCCGGTGCCGACCGAGCCCGAGCCACCGATCTGAAAGACGGACTTGGGCGTGATGCCCTTGACGCGGGCGGCGCGGTCGGCCTCGGGGATGTGGCTAAGAATCTTGCAGTCGATGTCGGTGGCGCGCAGCATGCGGTGAATGTGCTCGCCCGAGAACTGCGGCGGGCGCTTGTGCGGCTTGCCCCAGAAGCGCGGGTCGTGGTCGGGATGGTCGGCGGCACGGCGGGCGAGCCAGCGCTCCCCGTGGCTCTCGGTAACGAGTTGCCAGAAGTCAGGAGCAGTCTCGAGGCCGAGCTCGCCGCGAACGAACCACTCGGGGTAGGAGAAGCAGAAATCGAAGCCCACGACCAGGCGCGGGGTCTCGCGCGCAAGCTCGATGAGCCAGGGCGCGATCTCGGCGCGCGTGCGGCCAGCCTCGAGACGGACGGAACCGCCGAGGGCGGTCTCGGCTGCAGGTTTGGCTGACTTTGATCGTCTGCTGGCGGGTGCATGGGCGGCGGAGGTCCAGATGCCGGCCCAGATATGGCGGCGCTGGCCCGGGAGATCGATGCGGCCGGACCAGTCGATGGCGACGATGCGGTCGGGGTCGAACTGCGGCGGTGCACTCACACGTTCCAGTGTGCGCTGTTTGCGGGCGCAAGAAAAGGCGAGGCCAGATGCGGCCCCGCCCTTTCGGTGCAAACTCAGCCGAGCGAGAGCTCGCCCGATTTAGCTGATCAGACCGTTCAAGCCGTTCGGGAAGAAGACTCCCTGATACTTGGCGGTGACACCCGCGGAGTCCGTCGTGGGCGCTGTGGTCTGGCCAGTGACGATCTGCAGGATCTGTGTTGCGGTGCGGCCCTGGGCGATGGAGAGGCCGCCCGTAGCGCTGATATCCGCATCAACCAGGGTGGTTGCCGGGAAGGTCGCAGAACCCGTGTTCAACGCGACCGTGGCGGTCGTGGAGATACCGGTATCAAACGGAGACGCGGTGGAGGACGACCCTGTCGCAAGCTTGACGCGCGCGGCAGAGATCAGGCGGGTGACTGCATTCAAGGCATCCGAACCCGCATCAAGACGATTGATGGAGGTCCGAACCAGACCAGCGTGGTACGCCTCGACAGCATGGATCCCGATCGCTGCCGGAAGAATGCCTTGCTTATCCGTGATCAGCGGGGCCGCACCATGGTAGGCAGAGACACCGGTGTCCTCGAAAATGTACGCGCCGAGCAGGAAGCTCGCATCAGCAGAGATGGCGCCACCGGCGTTCGGACCGAAGGGGTCGAACGTCGTGATCGGCAGACCGGCCGCAACCGCCAGCGTGTTGAAAGAGTTCAGCAGATCGAGGTTCGGCATGGCGACTGCCATGGTGTTAAGGGCCTTCTGCAGGAAAAGAACGTGCTTGCCTTCTTCGGTCGCGGTCTCGTTTGCATACGCAAGGATTGCGGGATCAGTGAAGTTGACGAGCGCGTTTGCCTTGATGGTCACCGTGCCGACGGGGCCGCCGTTGGGATTGATGGGAATGGGTACGGGCAGGCTTTGAATCGGCAGGCCGGTGCAGGCGTAGCTGTAGAACTGCGCCTCCAGGTATTCCAGGTTGAGGGCGAAGTTGAGGATGTCGTTATCGGAGATTGTCGCGGCTTCAGCCTTCGGGGCGAAGGCCAGGCTGGCGAGTGCAGCACCACCGACGGCCAACATCGCGCGTCGGCTGGAGATGATCGAATCGAGTTGTTTTGTCTCTGCGTTTGCCATGGGGTCCGTTCCTTAGACTGTCTTGATGTTGCCGTTGAGGCCGCTGGGGAAGAAGCCGCCGCTGGAGGTGCCGGCAACGTTGTTCGCATACACGATGCTGAGCACCTCAGAGGTGCTGCGCGAGAAGCCGATGGCATTCGCGTCTGCAGCGACAATGGTGTTCACGGTGAGATTGGTCTCCTTGCCACCGCCGACCTTGGCGCGCAACGCACCCACGGCCTGGGCCGCCAGCAAGGCTGTTTGATCGGATCCAGAGATGCTGGCCATGCCGGCGATCTGCGTGCGGATGATAGCGGCGTGGTAAGCCTCTACCGCAGCGATTCCGGCCGCAGCGTCAAGGATCTTGTTGCTGCTGATCGAAGGAGCGGCACCGTTGTACGCCGTCACACCGACATCTTCAAAGATGAACGCGCCGACCAGGAAGTTGGCGTAGCTCGAGAAGGGATTGAACGTGGCTCCGATACCCGCGGCCATGGCAAGCGTGTTGAAGGCCGTGGTGAAGTCGATGACGGGACGAGCAACGGGAGTGCCGCTGTTGCCCTTGATCGTGGCCTGGATGGCCGCGACGTGATTCATCTCGTCCTGCGCCGTGGCGTTAATGTAGCCAGCGAAGGCGGGGGGGACGTTCGGAACCATGGTGCCACCGGTGACCGCGCCATCGCCGCCGAGCAGCAGGCTGGCAGGCAGACCGTTACCAGTTGCGGCGCGCAGGTAGAACTCAGCCTCGAGGTATTCGAGATTCAGCGCGAAGTTCAGGATGTCGTTATCCGGAACGTCGAGGGGACCGGGGGTGGGCAGGGGAGCGGGCGTTGTGGAGCCTGAGGAGGAATCGTTGCATCCTGTGAGCAGGGTGGCTGCGCCAACGGCACCAACCGCACCTGCGCCCGCCAGGAAGCGGCGGCGTGACTGCTTGGATCTGATGAGCTTGTCGATCTGTTCCACGATGGTGGCCTCGCAAAAACGGTTGATGGTGCGTGTCTCGGAATTACAACCAGTGTCGTACTTACGCACGGGCTTCAGAATTGGTTTTAGATCGCGGCCAAATTAGCGGAGCTGATATGGGAGCGACGTGGGGGAGTGAGAAAGGGAGTGGAGGAGCAACTGCAAGGAGAATCTCGGTCGATCGTTCCCCGATGATGTGCTCTTAGGGACGGGCACAGTGCGGAACTCTACGGACGCAACGCGGCGGCGTCAATACAATCCTGAGCGGCGGGGTTATCTAGTCTGCAACTTCCGGGGAGTGGACTTCCATCTCATCGACGTCCACCTTCCAGGAGCGGAGCAGCTTCCAGACAGCAGTCGAACTAAAGCCCGCGCGCAGCAGACGACCCATGATGCGAGCTGTTTCCTTTTCGTTCTGCGGCGGCTTGATGCGTTTGCGCTCGGCATAGTGCCGGGCCAGTGCGAGCTCGTCGGTGTCGTCAAAGGCCCGGGCAATGGTCTCTGTGACCAGATCCTTGGCAACTCCCTTCGCGGCAAGATCCTGCTGCACGCGACGGCGGCCATGACTTTGGTTTTCCTTACGCAGACGCGTGAAGTCGGTGGCGAAGCGCTCATCGGACAGATAGCGCAGGTCTTCAAGGCGCTGGATGACGCGATTCATCGCGTGTTCGCCGGGTTCGCCGGGCTCGGCACGCAGCTTCATCAGGCGGCGGAGATCGCGGACGGAGCGCATACGCCGCGCGAGCGAGCCAACCGCGTACTCGAACAGGCCTTCTTCCGTGAGGGGCTCACGCGGTTTCGGACGGGCGAAGGGGCTCACGTCAGCGATCCGGCTGCTGCGACTTCGGCTGCGAACCTGAGGACGTGCGGGTGGAGCGGGGTGCGGGCGAGGAAGCCACGCCTGGCGCGGGTTCGGCCGAGCTCGCAAAGGCGTTGCTGTGCGTCCAGCGATCACACCAGTCGTTCACGGTCTTGTACCAGAGCTCGGAGTTCTGCGGCTTCAGCACCCAGTGACCTTCGTCGGGGAAGTAGAGCATCTCGGACGGGACACCGCGGCGCTGCAGTGCGGTGAAGAGCTGCAGGCCTTCGGAGACATCGAGCCGGTAGTCGCGCTGACTGTGAATGACGAGCGTAGGGGTTCTGGCGTTCGATATGTAACGAATCGGGGACCATTTTCGGAAAGGATCCTGCTCGGCCGGTCCGGCTGCATAGCGCCAGGGCTGGCCGGGTTCTTTGGCGGGGCCGCTGGGTGTCTGGCGGCGGAACTCCCACTCGTTGAACCAGAGCTCGTCCGTGGTGCCGTAGGCGGACTCCGGATTGGCCATGCCGTCGTGGGTCACAATGCAGGCGAAGCGACTGGTGTGGGTAAGGATCCAGTCGGCCATGAAGCCGCCATAGCTGGCGCCGAGCGCGCACTCGCGAGACTTGTCAATGAAGGGATACTTGCGCTCGGCAAAGTCGAGGCCGCGCATGAGGTCGACGTAGGGTTTGCCGCCCCAGTCGCCGTTGACTCCATCGACGAACGTCTGACCGTACCCGGTGGAGCCGCGCGGGTTGATCATGACCACGACGTAGCCGTCGGCGGCGAAGAGCTCGGGATTCCAGCGATACGACCAGGCGTCGCCCCAGGCGCCTTGCGGGCCGCCATGAATGAGGAACTTGAGCGGGTACTTTCGCGAGGGATCGAAGTTGGGCGGCCGGATGAGGAAGCCCTGGACGGGTGTGCTGTTCGCGCCGGGGAAGGTGAAGGACTCGAGCCTGGAGAGGTCAAGCTGCGAGAAGAGGGTGTCGTTGAGCGACGAAAGGATGCTTTCTGGAAGAGGCCCGCTGCGCAGACCGGGAATGCCGTCGTAATTCGACGGGCTGCTGTAGGCTGTGTGACCGACGTACTTGGTATCGAGCGCAACAAGCTCAGCGGGATGTTGCACGGTCATTTTGCTTGTGACCAGCGTGTTGTCATCTCGGCTGAGAGTGAGGCCGCTGTATTCACCCTGTGCTGTCTCCTGCACGAGTAACGGGTCGCCGTGCCATCCCTGCAGCTGCCCGTTCACGTCGAGGGAGAAGACGTTCGCCTCGCCCTTGTTGCCGCTGATGAGGTAGATGATCGTGGGCGTTTGCCAGACGAACTCGTCGATCTCCCGATCGAAGTGCGGCAGCAACTCGCGCGTGGTCTTCGCACCACGGTCATACAGCATCAACCGAACGCGATCGGCCTCGTACCCGGCGCGAGCTTGGGAGCGGAAGGCGAGGTACTTGCCGTCGGGCGAGTAGGCGGGGGCGTCGTCAGAGCCGGGGCTGGTGCTGATCTTTACGGCTTTTGCGTTTTCCTCGTCAAGACGCAGGGTGAAGACATCGTTGTTGGTGGAGGCCGCGGGAGTTGCATCGAGATTTGTTACGTACGCGATCTCGTGCGAGTCAGGCGACCAGGCGTAACCGATCGGGCCGCCCAGCGAGAAGGTGGGCGTCTCGGCGTCGCCGACGACGGAGCGCGGGGTGAGATCGCGAATGCCTTTGCCGAGCCTGATCTCGTCCGCGCTGGACGCGGCGTTCACAACGAGGATGTGGCTTCGCTTCTCGCCCGTGTACTGGTTCCAATGGCGGTAGAGCAGGTGGTCCCACAGCTGCGCCTTGACCGGGTTCTTTGCGGCGGCGTCGTCCTTCTCCTTGTCGCAGAGATCTTCGGCGTGCCAGGTGTCGAGATTTGAGCAGACCGGATAAACCGACGACACGAAGAGCAGGCGCGTGGAGTCCGGCGACCAGACCGGGCCGTCGGCGCCGGTGGCGACGGCCGTGAGCGCGTGGGCTTTGCCGAGGGTGCCGGTTCGCTCGTCCCAGGCGGCGAGCTGAAGCTGATCGCCAGCGATAAAGGCGACCTCATGGCCGTCGGGCGAGAAGCGGCCGCTCGCCTCGCCCGCGCCGGTGGTGAGTTGGCGATCGGCGCCCGCAGCGGAGGCGGACGGCGTAGTGGACGCCGGGGTAGGGGAGGGCAGCGGAACCACGGACAGATGATTGGTCTTGGTGTTCTTCTCGAGATCGACGTCGGTCACGGAGAAGAGCACCCAATGCCCACCGGGCGAGATCTGCGGATCGCTGATGCGCTTGATCGCCTGCAGGTCGGCAAAGGTCATGGGACGTTTGCCGTCGGCCTGGGCCGGACTTCCGCAGCAAAGGATGGCGGTCTGAGTGATGACCGCGATCGAGAGCAGGGTTCGGCGAACGGTCAGCATGGATAGATCTCCGGGGCGAGGGCTGGAGCTCGGTCTGCGTCAGTCTACCGCGCGGACCGATCCGGCAACCCGCCCGGCATCACGGCAAAGCCGGCGTCGCGGATGCGCTTAGCGCCAGACGCGTGCCGGCGGACGGCCGGAGACACCGGAGACGCAGGGCAGCGGGGCTGAGACGGGATTGAGGATCCGCCGAACGCGCTCGAGCGCGGCGGTCGTGCTGAGGGCGCCAAGTGGGGACGCTCGCTCATCCAGGCTGCGCCGGTTCGTCTCTTCTTCGCTTCGCGAGGCTCGCTCGCGGCCTTTGGCGGAGCGCGTGTGACGCTCCTGGCGGGGCACGGTGCGGGCCGGCCACACCGGCGTCACGTTCTCCGGCGCGGCGAACTGCATGGTAAGACGGAGAGCCAGGGCTTCCAGGGGCTGCAGCATGTCCGCGACCGGCAAGGCAGCGGCGATGCCCGGAAGTCCGAGCAGCTCCAGGGGATCCGCCGACCTGGCGGAGGATCGCGGCCGCGCGCAGACGACCAGTGCGCCGACCAGTCCACTGGCGGTCCGCAGCGGGACAATGTGAACTTCCTTACAACTCATGGTGGAAAGTGGATTCCTCTCCGCGCAGCGGCGATCAAGCGTCAGGGTGAAGCTGGAGGTCGCCACCCGCTCACATCCGGCGGCAATCTCGGCCAGGGAGAGGTCCCTGGGGGAGACCTTCTGCCCCCACCGGTTGAGGGCCTCGACCGAGAGATCGTCAAAGCCGGCGCTTCCCACGACGCCGAGGGCACCGGCGTCATCGCGCAGCAGGAGGGCGGCGCGACCGAAGGAGCTGCGCACGGCAATCAGGCGGCTAAGCTGGCGGCCCAGTTCAGGCGCGGCCATGGAGCGCGGGGAGCCGTTGAACAGGAGATAGGCGAGAAGTTCTTTGCGCAGCGCAAGTTCCTGCTGATGCCGGAGCTCTTCGGCAAGCCGGTGACGGCGAACCTGCAACAGAGCGCCGCAGAACGCGATGCCACAAACCGAGGAAACAAGGTGCGACGACAGGCCCATGACGGCGCCCGCTGCACTCAGGGATGCAAGCATGAGGCGACCTCCGGTGATGTGGGTAGCAATCCAGGGACCGATCGGCATGACAGAAGCCTCCTGAGCCGCGTCTATGGTACTGAGAGGGTCGTGACCGATGGGTCGCCGCCCCCAAGGGAGACAACTAACCCATGCTTTCGTTCAAGACGCTGCCGGTGACCTTGCTTGCGCTGACTCTTCCCTGCTTATCGGCGGTGCGGGCGGAAAGTTTAGCGGCGGCGCCTGAACCCCAAACGCAGAGCTCCGCCAGTGAGCCCGCGGGCTTCGGCAAGCTGGATCCCACGCCGCCCGGGGGCGGGCAGACCCCGGACCAGATCGTCGCCAAGATGGGCGAGCGCGAGGCCGACTTTGCCCGGGCCAGGCAGGCCTACACCTTCCGCCAGAGCGTAAAGGTGCAAACGATCTCCGACGACAACGGCAAGCCGGATGGCGAGTACCAGCAGGTGACCGACATCGTCTTCAACAAGGACGGCAAGCGTGAGGAGCGAGTGGTCTTTGCGCCGCAGAACACGCTGGAGCGGGTGATGATGTCGCCCTCGGACTTCGAGGACATCGAGCACCGGCTGCCGTTCATCCTGACCACCGAGGATCTGCCGCAGTACGACGTGACCTATGCCGGGCGGCAAAAGGTGGACGACCTGGACACGTATGTCTTCGACGCCAAGCCGAAGGTGATGGAGAAGGGCAAACGGTATTTCCAGGGCAAGGTATGGCTGGATCAGCAGGATCTGGAGATTGTGCTGGTGAACGGCAAAAGCGTGCCGGATGACAAGCGCAAGGGTCACGAAGATCTCTCGCCGCCCTATACGACCTACTATGAGCAGGTCGACGGCAAGTACTGGTTTCCGACCTACACGAAGGCCGAAGGCGTGCTGCACTTCCAGGGTGGCGACGGCACAATGAGCCAGTCAGTCCAGCTGCGAACCATCGTGAAGTACACGGACTACAAGCGCTTCCGGGCGACCAGCCGCATTATCTATAACGGCGAAGATATTACGGATCAGGCAGCGCCAGACTCGCACACGCCGCCAGCCGGGCAGACACCCGCGCCGGGGACGACGCCAAAGAAGTAGGCGCACGGACAGAGCGGGTCCGCTGGGTGTCCTTATGTCGCAGCGGCAGCCTGCCTGCTTGTCCGATGATCTACGCCGCCGGTTCGGCCTCGAAGTAGAGGTACTTGCGCCAGGCGGCGTCGGCCGAGCCGATCATGCGCATGATGTGGCGCGAGGTGT
>CAXTCB010000108.1:0-8510 GCA_964242875.1 uncultured Acidobacteriaceae bacterium | reverse complement strand
TGGCGGATCTGATTCAGTACTACGGCACCGGTCGTCGCAAGTCGAGCATCGCTCGCGTCTTTCTGCGTCCCGGAAGCGGCAACTTCACGGTCAACAAGAAGGATGTTGACGTGTACTTTGTCACGCCCCAGCAACGCGCCGCGGCAAAGCGCTCGCTTGGTATTCAGGATATTGGCGAGACGTTCGATGTTATGACGACCGTCCGCGGCGGCGGGGTCATGGGTCAGGCTGACGCCGTCAAGCTTGGGATCGCGCGTGCTCTCATGGAGTTCAACCCGGAGCTGCGGAAAGCCTTGAAGAGCGAGGGTCTGGTGACCCGCGACTCCCGCGGCAAGGAACGCAAGAAGTACGGCCAGAAGGGCGCTCGCGCTCGCTTCCAGTTCTCCAAGCGCTAGAAGTCGTTTTCCAGCAAAATTTTTGCTGTTGTTCGTTCTTGCTTCAAGCATCTCGGCCAGCCCGGTATGAACTGCCGGTCTGGCCATCGCACACCCACGAGGTTCACACTCGTGGTCAGGAGTCTAATTTCCTGCCTTTCCTCCATCGCAGCGCGACAGGATCTTGGCAGGCATTCAATCCCGGCACCCGATTCATCGCCGCGGATGCACATTAGGAGCTCACCTTGGCAAGTATCACGATGAAGGAGTTGCTCGAAGCTGGCGTTCACTTCGGGCATCAGACAAAGCGCTGGAACCCTAAGATGAAGGAATACATCTTCGGTGAGCGCAACGGCATTTACATCATCGATCTGCAGAAGACGCTCAAGATGTTTAAGGATGCGTCGAAGTTCGTCACTGATCTCACCTCCAGCGGCAAGCTCATCCTGTTCGTCGGCACCAAGCGTCAGGCGCAGGACGCCGTCGCCGAAGAAGCCAATCGCGCCGGCATGCCCTACATTAATAGCCGATGGCTGGGCGGTCTGCTCACCAATTGGGTCACGGTGCAGAAGTCAGTCAAGCGTCTGCAGGAGCTTGATGACATGTCGACCGATGGCCGGTACGAGCTGCTGACCAAGAAGGAAGTCATCAAGCTTGAGCGCGAGCGCAAGGGCCTCTCGACTAATCTTTCTGGAATCAAGAGCATGAAGCGACTCCCGGACGCCCTGTTCATTATCGATTCGAACAACGAAGCGATTGCTGTCGCTGAAGCCCGCAAACTCGGCATTCCGGTGGTCGCCGTTGTCGATACAAACTGCGATCCGACCGTGGTGGACTACGTGATTCCTGGCAACGATGACGCGCTTCGCGCCATTCGTCTCTTCACGACCAAGATCGCCGACTCCGCCGCCGAAGGCGTGCAGATGGTCTCCGACAAGGCATTCTCGCAGGAGTATGCCGATGTGCAGCAGACGCCCGTCGAAGCACACTTTCTCGGGGAAGAGCAGGAGGGTGCCGCTCCTGCGGAGCCCGTCGCTGAATCGGCCGGAACCGCGGAAGCTTCAGCAGAGGATGACGAGAACGTCGATCTCGCCGCAGTCCTTGGTGGCAACATAAAGAAGGCACCCACCGCCGCAACGGTTGACGAGCCTGATGCCGTCTCGGCCGAGACAGGCGCGTAGGCCGGTCACACGAATCACAGAGCAGACCCTGAGAGCGTGGAGTCCGGAGTCGCACCCATGCGACCGGCTTCCACGCTCTTTCTGCTGAGCAAACACCCGCCTGCGGACAGAGCGCTGGCAAGGAATTCAAACAGCAACACTACACATGAAGGATGAAGAGCATGAGCACTGCAACAGAGACACCAAAGGTGGATGCGAAGCTGGTGAAAGAGCTGCGCGAGAAGTCCGGCGCGCCGATGGGCGACTGCCTGAAGGCCCTGCAGGAGACCAAGGGCAACATGGAAGAAGCCTTTGTCGTCCTGCGCAAGCGTGGCATGGCGTCGGCTGCCAAGAAGGCCTCGCGTTCGACCAATGAAGGCGCTGTTGGCACCTACATCCACGCCGGCGGTAAGATCGGCGTTCTGCTCGAACTGAACTGCGAGTCGGACTTCGTTGCCCGTACCGACGACTTTCAAGGCTTGCTGCGCGACGTCGCGATGCACATCGCGGCCAGCGACCCGCGCTATGTCCGCAAGGAAGATGTGACGTCCGAGGACCTCGACCGCGAGAAGGATATCTATCGGTCGCAGGCTGCCGCCACCGGCAAGCCGGCTCCGGTCGTTGAGAAGATCGTCGATGGCAAGATGAGCAAGTTCTACGAAGAAGTCTGCCTGTTGGAGCAGCCGTTCATCAAAGAGCAGAGCCAGACCATCGCGCAGCTGATTGCGGCGAAGGTCGCGAAGCTGGGGGAGAACATCTCGGTCCGGCGATTTGCACGCTTCAAGGTCGGCGATCCGAACTGGACGGTGGCGACGACCAAGCTTGCCGCAGAAGAGTCTGAAGCGTAAGTGAACCAATGCGTTAGAAGGAGCCCCGGCTCAGGCCGGGGTTTTTCTTGCGCCAATGGTCCTGCCCTCCCGAGCGTCCTGACTTGCTTAGGAGGAGGCCACTTCAGCGGCGCGATCTCAGCGACGCCTACGGAAGATAAAGCGCAGGAAACTCCTCGATCCCACCCGAGTAAAGCGTCGCCAAATCGCGCATGCGTGCCATCCGCGTCTCTACTTCGAGCCTGGCAGGTGCGACAGAAGGCGGCTGAGACTCTGTTCAAAGGCTTTCTTGTTCTCTGGTGTGGTGTCGGGCGCCTGCCCAGCTCGCATAAAGCCATGTCCGGCGCCCTCGTAGGTCACGGGCTCGAACATCTTCCCGGCAGCCTTCATAGCCGTGATCGTGTCCGGCAACGTGGCGTCGATGCGCGCATCATTGCCCGCATAGAAGCCGTACACCGGCGACGTAATCTTTGTCATGTCCGATGCCGGTGGCGGCGGCCCGTAGAACACGAAGGCAGCTCCAATTCCCTGATGGTGCGTTGCGAACGCAAACGTCTTCCCACCGCCCCAGCAGAAGCCCGTCACGAAGAGCTTGCCGTTCGCGCTTGGAAGCTTGACGCCGTAATCCGCGACTGCATCCAAATCAGCCATAACCTGCGCCGGCGGCAGACCGGAGACCGCCTTTGTAATGTCGTCCATGCTTTTGTAGCTGTCCGTGCCATTCGTTGCCGTGGGGCTGTTGGACGCTGTTCCCTGCGTCATGCCGGACATGTGATCCGCATGGGCCGTTGCCTCCGTCCCGGCGGCAGCAGACTCCGGGTTCATCATGCCAGGGCCTGTACCCGAGAGCAGATCCGGGGCGAGCACAATGTAGCCCTTGGCCGCGAGCTCATCGGCCATCAGCTTCGCCCAGTCGGATAGTCCGAAGATCTCATGGATCAGGACGATCACCGGCGCCTTCGACCGCACCTCCGGGTAGACGATGAAGGTGTTCACCACGCGACCACCAGCCTGGACCGGTACGTACTCGCGATGTCGCGGGCTCTTCTCGAGCGAAGCCTTTGCCCAGTCCTGCGCTCGCATGGAGCGCGTCGGCACAGTGACGATCAGCAACAGAAAGGCGACGGCAGCGGCAAGCGATCGGGATCGAGTCATGCACGCGAGTGTAGACCGCCGGGCCCGATGGAGCAATCAGAAGCCACACCCTGCAGCAACCTCTTATTACAACGGAAGTGCCGGCAGCATCTGTTCGCAGGATCGTAATCAGCCATCCGGCGGTGGAAAACGCACCCTCCTTCATCGCATCCCAACCCCTGACAGAGAGAGACATAGCATGATGCGTGAAGCAACCCAGGGCCCGGAAGAAGGACGCACGAAACCGCACACCACAGCAAGTTCTCCCTCTGCACGGCGCCCTCGAAAATCGCCGGCAGGCGAACTTCCTCCCGCAACCCTGCGGCACGCGACTGAGACAGGCTCGTTCACCTCGCACCCAATCCCCTGGCCCAGGATCCTTCAGCAGGCGAAGGCTCGCTTCGGCATCAGCAACTTTCGCCTTGGCCAGAAGGATGTTCTTGAGGAGGTGCTTCGTGGCCGCAGTGTCCTTGGCCTTATGCCTACGGGTGCCGGCAAAAGCCTCACCTACCAGCTGCCCGCACTCTTCCTTCCCAAACCTGTCGTCGTTGTCAGTCCACTCATCGCCCTGATGCAGGACCAACAGCAGCACGCCGCCGATGCTGACATCGCCGTTGAGAAGATTGACTCCACACTGACCTCATGTGAAAAGCACACGGCAGAGTCCCACATCGATCAGGGCCAGGCGAAACTCATCTACGTCACACCCGAGCGTCTGGAAAATGCTGAGTTTCTGGCGATGCTTAAGAACTCCGGCGGCATCTCGCTTTTGGTGGTTGATGAGGCCCATTGCATCTCGCAATGGGGTCATGACTTCCGCCCCGCCTACCTGAACATCGGCTACGCTCGCAAGGCGCTCGGCATGCCTCCCGTTCTCGCGCTCACAGCAACCGCTACCGAAGAGGTTGTCGCCGAGATCCTGGAAAGCCTCCACGCCAATGACGCAAAGATCGTCAACGCAGGCATTGAGCGCGACAACCTCAGCTTCAGCGTACACTCCACCGTCAACAACGACGCTAAGCTCGCCTGCATCGCGGAGCTCCTGGAGCAGGAGGACGGCTGCGGCATCATCTACACGGCCAGCACTCGCAGCGCCGACCAGCTCTGCACCTGGCTTACGGAGCACGGCATCTCCGCCGGTCATTACCACGGGAAGATGAAGGCCGCCGACCGGGAACAGATACAGAAGTCCTTCATGCAGGGCGACCACAAGGTGATGATCGCCACCAAAGCATTCGGTCTCGGCGTAGATAAGCCTGATATCCGCTTCGTCTGCCACTTCGAGTTTCCCGACTCGCTTGAGACCTATTACCAGGAGGCAGGGCGTGCCGGTCGCGACGGCCTTCCCAGCCGTGCCATCCTGCTCTACCGCCTGGAAGATAAACGAATCCAGAGCTTCTTTCTTGGCGGCCGCTACCCCAAGACCTCCGAACTCAACATGGTCTTCGAGTCCATGATGGTACCGCCGACAGCGAGCGAGCAGAGGGACGGAATGCCCGTCGTCGAGATCGCCGGCGCATCCCGACGGCGAAGCTCCAAAGCCGCCAGCACCCCGCCGGGCATGTCCGTCGCTGCGATCGCTGAGAAGGCCGGCATCGGCGAGCGTAAAACCGAGGTCATCCTCCATCTGCTGCGCGATGCCGGAATGGTTCGCCCTGGCCGCGGCGGCTTTGTACTCGCACACAGGCAGCCACCGTCCGGCCAGGCGCTTGAGGACCTGCTACAGGTGTATATCGATCGCGCGCACGGCGACAAAGATCATCTGTCACACATGATGCGCTACGCCGAATCAACCGAGTGCCGCATCCAGATCATTCGCCAATACTTCAACGAGCCCGCCGGCATTCCGTGCACGCGCTGTGACAACTGCCACTCCGGGGCAGCCAGCCAGGTGCCGGAGACTGCTCACGCGGCTCGCGTTCAAGCCGACGCCAAGGCTCAGTCGGCCGCTCCGGAGCGTGGTCTTCATCTCGCGGCTCACGCTGAGACCCGTCGCGCCGATGAGGCACATGATGGCAGCAAGCTGCTTCACAAGGAGACCATGCACGGAACCATCGTCACCACATCACCCGAGACCATGCCGAGCCCCTGCGGCGATCAGCCCTGTCCGAAGCGAGGCGATCTGGTACGCCACAAATCCTTCGGAGAAGGCAAGGTCAAGGAGTCCCACGGCGACATGGCGCTGATCCACTTCGCAGCAGCCGGCGACAAGAAGGTAAAGCTCAGCTTTCTCACCCGCCTCTGATCCCCCTTGCAGCAGCCGCGTCTTACATTCCGCGCAGGATGCTTCCGACGACACCCCCAACCACACCGCCCTCCGTCCGCTCCACCCCTCCTCCGGAGGGAAGGTACTCCTGCAGCGCATGCGCCAGCCGTGCGATTGGCAGTGTCTGTAGCCACACCCGTCCAGGTCCTGTAAGCGCCGCAAGAAAGATGCCGTCACCACCAAAGATCAGGTTGCGTATGCCTGGCACCCGCGTGATCTGAAAGTTAATTCCGGTCGTAAAAGCGCCCACATGCCCGGGATGAACCCGCAGCGTTTCACCAGGCTGCAGATCCTTCACGATCAGCTCGCCGGACAACTCGAGCCATGCCGTTCCCTGGCCGCCAATCCGCTGCAGCAGAAAACCACTGCCGCCGAAGATCCCGGCGCCCAGCGACTGCTGAAATCCAACCCCCAGCTGCACGTTCGGCGTGGCACACAGAAAGCCATGCCGATGCGCGAAGTACTCGTGTCCGCCACCCACCTGCACCGGCACAATATGCCCCGGCACCTTCGTCGCAAAGGCGATCTCACCTTGCGTTCCCAACGCCGTGTACTCCGTCATAAAGAGAGTTCCACCACCGGCCACACGACGGATGGCACCCAGCAGGCCGCCTCCACCTGCCATCTGCGTGTGCGTGTTCATCTGCATGCTGGCAGACATCCAGGAGAGCTCGCCAGCCTCGGAGATCACACTCTCCGTGGGTTCAAGTAAGAGCTCAAGCACAGGCATTGTGGTTCCAACGATGCGGCTTTGCATGACGAATCTCCTTCGCGCAAGAAAAATGGTATCGCGAGTCTCGCGCGCACAGACGGGAAAGCTACGCGGGCTGCCAGAGATAAGTTCCCTCTTCGCGCAATCTCGTCTTCCGTCAGCGCCTGCAGCGCCCATGCGATACTTAGGTTCAACATGTACAACCGAGTGCTCCTCAAAATCTCAGGCGAGGCCCTGGCGGCCGGGCGCGGCTTCGGCATCGATGCCATCTTCATCCACAAGGTCGCCGCGGAGATCGCCGATGTACACGCTCTGGGTTGCGAGATCGCCATCGTCGTGGGCGGCGGTAACTTCTTCCGCGGTGTCGCCCAGCAGGCCATCGACATGGATCGCGTCGCCGCCGACCACATGGGCATGCTCTCCACCGTCATCAACGCCATCGCCCTGCAGGACGCCATCGAAAAACGCGGCCTCTTCTGCCGCGTCATGTCCGCCATCGAGATGCACGAGGTCGCCGAGCCCTACATCCGCCGCCGCGCCATGCGCCACCTCGAAAAAAAGCGCGTCGTCATCTTCGCCGCCGGCACCGGCAACCCGTACTTCTCGACCGACACCGCTGCCGCCCTTCGCGCCATGGAGATCAAGGCCGACATCCTGCTGAAAGCCACCTCCGTCGACGGCATCTATACCGCCGACCCTAAGACCGACACCACCGCCACCCGCTTCTCCACCATCACCTACAACGACATCCTCTCCCGCAATCTGCGCGTCATGGACACCAGCGCCGTCTCCCTTTGTCGCGACAACAACATGCCCATGATGGTCTTCTCCATGCGCGAAGAAGGCAACATCACCCGCGTCGTTGGCGGCGAACCCCTCGGCACCCTCGTCACCCCCTAGGGCTGCGCGGGGAAACGAGGCACCTTCGATGAAGACAGAAATCGTAGAGAACGGCTTTGCGATTATCAAAGAGGTCGTTTCTGCTGAAGCCGTCGTGGATGTCCTTGGCGCTCTCAGCCGTATAGCCGAGGATGGTTCGATCCGAAAGCGGGGAGGGATTTTCGCAGTCCGAAACCTCTTGGACGTATCACCAGAAGTGGAAAAACTGGCGAACTCTCCTGAAATCCGGTCGCTGATCGAGCCGATCCTTGGCCCTGAGTTGATCCCGGTGAGAGGCATCCTCTTCGACAAGATTCCTGACGCAAATTGGAAAGTGCCCTGGCACCAGGATGTCACCATAGCCGTGCAGGAGAAAGTCGAGACTGACGGGTTCGGTCCTTGGTCAATCAAAGCGGACGTACTTCACGTTCAGCCTCCGGTCAGCATCCTCGAAGGTATGCTTTCGATGCGCCTTCACTTGGATGACTGCGGGGAGGAGAACGGGGCGCTTCGCGTCCTCCCAGGATCACACCGGAGAGGTCGCGTGAGAGAAGAAGAGATTGACGGGCTCCGACAAACCATGTCAGAGCATGTCTGCGCCGTTGAGGCGCGGGGAGTGCTGCTGATGCGGCCGCTTCTCCTTCACTCCTCATCTCCATCACGTGTCCCGGCGCATCGTCGTGTCATTCATATTGATTACGCCGCATGCCACTTGCCTTCAGGGCTAAAGTGGTTCGCTCAGCGGCCGTCCCAGGCATGGAACCATACGATCTCTTAGAGTAGGACGATGATGCGCAAAAGGATCTACGCTCGTTGGCGCGACAGGCATAAACATGTTCATTCGTCGGCAAGCAGGAGCTTCTCGCTTGAACATCGATGACCTCCTAACAAGGTCTTTCTAGATTTGTTGCTCTCACAACGGCATTACCAAAGAAGTCCGCACCAGCCTTAAACCCGGCAGCATCTGTGCACCTATGCCCACGGCCCAGACCGCTTCGCCTGCCTCGACCGGAACCCCAGCAGAAGCTATCGACCCACGCAAACTCTTCTCGAAGATCAGCTGGCACCTGATCCCCTACATCTTCCTTCTCTACATCCTCGCCTACCTCGACCGCGTCAACGTCGGCTTCGCCGCGCTCGAAATGCGTCGCGATCTCA